>CAKQGD010000004.1 GCA_934232845.1 uncultured Oscillospiraceae bacterium | reverse complement strand
CCTCATAGCGGGCGCGAACGGCCTCGACGCGCGTCTGCTGCAGCATGATTTCCGATACGAGTACATGGTACGGCGTCGGATCCGACCGCCAAGGCAGTTCACGGGCGCTTTTGTCATACCATGCGAGCAGCGGCGGCACAATCTCTGTAAAACGGGAAAAATCAGCCATTTTCTTCCTCCGCTTCCGTGAGATGAGCGGCTTCCTCCTCGGCCAGTTCCCGCAGCGTAACGCGGCAGAACGCCATCGCCATCAGCGCGCTGCAAATCTCCGCGGCCGGCTGTGCCGCCTGAAGGCCCGTCAGCCCGATCCATCTGGGCAGAATGAGCACCAGCGGAATGAAAAAGATGCCCTGTCTCGCGCAGGCAAGCAGTGTGGCGCGCACGCTGCGTCCGAGCGTCTGTGTCAGCATATTGTTCATTACATAAAAGCCGAAAAACGGCAGCGCAATACATTCCATGCGCAAGGACAGCGCCCCGATGGCGATGACCTCGAGATCGTTTCTGCGGAACAGCGTCACGATCTGCTCCGAACACAGAAACACGCAGACTGCGATCACCAAAAGCACCGCACTCGACACCTTGACACAGAAGAAAAATCCCTCTCGGATGCGGCTGTATTTTTTGGCGCCGTAGCAGTAGCCGCAGACGGGCTGATAGCCCTGCCCGAAGCCGAGCAGTGCCGACATCAAAAACATCAGAATACGGTTGACAATACCGATCGCCGCGATCGCCGCGTCGCCGAAGGGAGCCGCACAGTTGTTCAGCACAACGGTCGCCACGCTGCCGATGCCCTGCCGCAGAAACGACGGCAGACCCATTTTTAAAATATTGCGGTAAATTTTGACCGACGGGCGAAACTTGCAGAAGCGCAGTCTGACAATCGCCTTTCTGCGCACACTGAAATAAAGCAGGATGCAGAAGCTGACAAACTGGCTGAATACCGTCGCGATGGCGGCACCTGAGATTCCCATATCAAAGACAAAGATCAGAAGCGGGTCCAGCGCGATATTGAGCACGCCGCCGAAGCCGATGCCCAGCATGGCGAAAAACGCGTTTCCCGAAAAACGCAGAATTCCGTTCATCGTAAAGGACGCCGCCATAAACGGCGCGCCGATCAGAATATAGCGCATGTATGCCGCCGCGTAGGGAAGAATCGTCTCGGTTGAGCCGAGCCACATCGCCAGCCGGTCGACACACAGCAGTCCCGCCGCAGACAGCAGCGCACCGACGCCAATCGCCGTGAAAAAGCCGACCGCCGCATACTCGGCGGCCTCTTCCTCGTGGCGGGTGCCGAGCATACGGGCGATCATGTTGCCGGAGCCCATGCCAAGCGTAAAGCCGATCGCCTGAATCATTGTCATCAGCGACAGCACAACGCCTACGGCGCCCGAAGCGCTGCGCCCGATCTGACTGACAAAATAGGTATCCGCCATATTGTAGACGGACGTCACCAGCATTGCGATGATCGTCGGCACGGCGAGACGACCGATGACCCCTGCGATGGGCGCTTGGGTCATCTGGTAAAACTTTCTCTCCTCGGCGGTTATTTCGGTCATGGGAGGCTCATCCTTTCCGTTTCAATTAAATTTTTCAAAAGCACGGCGTCTTTTCCACGCCGTGCTTTTTTGAAAAACTCTTCATATTAAAAACACCCGGGTCCGCGCAAAGCCTCTCTCTGCAAAAATCGTCTCGGCAATCTTGAACGCTCGCCTCTGCGCAGCGTCAGCCCTTGGGCGGCGGGGTAAATTTGTTTTCCTTATGCGCGAGCAGGCGGCGGATATTCTCTCTGTGTCCGTACAGAATCAGCGCCGCGAGGGCAAGCCCCGGCCAGAATTCCTTCCAGCCGCCGAGGCATGCGGCCATCACGGGATAGGCGGCCGCGCCAAGCACCGACGCCATCGACACATAACCGCTCAAAGCGGCCACCGCAAAACCGGACAGCAGCAGCAGAGGACCCGCGACCGGATGCAGCGCGATGACGATGCCGAGCCCCGCCGCGACGCCTTTTCCCCCGCGAAAGCCGAACCACACCGGCCACATATGTCCGACGAGGGCAAAAAAGCCGCCGAGGTATCCGGCCTCTTTCCATTCCGCCGAAAAAAGAGAAAACAGCTCCACACCGGCCCATACGGCGAGCGCGCCCTTGAGCATGTCGCCGAGAAACACGGGGATCGCGGCCTTCCAGCCGAAGGTGCGCAGCATGTTGGTGCTGCCCGCGTTGCCGCTGCCGCACGTGCGCACGTCGCGGCCGAATTTTCTGCTGGAAACCAGCACCGCCAGATTTACGCTGCCCAGAAGATAGCAGCACAGCGCCGTCAGACACGCCGCCGCCAAAAAATTACCCAAAAGCGCCAACCGCCCTTTCCTGCTTTGATGCCGCCGTTTTTTTCATATCTCAGTAGCCGAGGTCTTCGTTTACGAAGATCAGCTCCGTCTCCTCGCAGCTGCTCATGGGCCGCATGTGAATTACCATCGCGCGGCAGATGCGCTCGGGACTGTTGCAGTCCACACAGCGCCCCATCACGGCGCAGGGCGTCTTTTTATTCAGGCGTTTTGCGTTGGGCGGCGCAGCCACGCTGCGTGCGCGGGAGATCGCCGACGCAAGGTCGGGTGCGATCTTGTTTTTGCCGCAGACAAACACGACCTTTTTCGGGCCGAACAGCGACGCGGAAAGGCGGTTTCCCGAGCCGTCGATGTTGACAATCTCGCCGGACTCCGCCACGGCGTTGGCGCTTGTGAGATACGCCGTGAATTCGCCGTATTTATAGCGGGACTCCGGCTTTTCCTGATGCCACCAGACCGTGTTGCGCTCGCACAGGCGGTCGTATACGTTCAGCTGGCCAACCGTGACGGATCCGCCGATTCCGATTACCTCACCGGAAAATTTTTCGGCGAGATAGTCCGCCGCCTGCTCTTTTGTCTCGAAGCAGGTCACGCAAAATCCCTCTTTCCGAAATGTATCGGCGATTTTTGTGAAATCCATTTTTGATTCATCCTTTCCATTTTGTCTTTGGTATTTCAGAAGCGCCGCAAAAGCGGCGCTCTCTTCGAATCCGTTCTGTTCTCCGGCGCGTTTTTCGCTTCTTTTTAAAAAACGGAAAGCATTTTGCCGCCGTCTGCGATTTTTTGCGCCGCATCAAAGCTCTTTCGAGAATGGTTTCATTGTCTCATATCAAGACGATAAAATCAATCCCTTCTCCCGGTTCAAATGCGGATCCGTCCGCCTCGCGCGGAAAAGCCCGCGCGTCAGATTTCCTTTTTTAAAAGCGCCTCAAAAAAGGCCGCATTGCGGTCCGCGCTGTAGTGGTCTCCGGCGGCGCACTCCCCGGAAAGATCGATGCGCGCGGTGACCGCGGCCTCTCCCGCGCCCCGTGCCGCCACGCCGTCGCGGGCCCGCAGAGTGCTGCGCGGCGCGTAGATGACCGGCTTTGCGGAGAAAGAAAATCCGAAGTCCCTTCCTCCGTGCAGGCCGGGGGAGACCACGCACAGCCCCTGCTCCTGCGCGCGGCAGCGAAGCAGAGACGTGTCCTCTTCAAACGGAGACGCTCCCGCCGTCACTGCCCGGCAGCCGAGCGCCGCGGCCGCGGCAAACGGCTCGTAATGCGGCGCACACGACGCCGTCAGCAGCGCCACGCGTCCGATGCGCGTGTCCGCGGGGCAAATCGTATCGCAGGGCGAAATGCCCAGCGCCCGCTCAAAGGGGGAAAGGATGAGCTTATCCTGATGGGTCAGCACCTCTCCTTTTTCGGAGAAGAGAAACTGGCGGTTTAAGATTCTGCCGCCCTCGGCGACGTAAAAGCCGCCCGCCGCGATCAGAAGCCCCCGCGCACGCGAAAGCTCTGAAAAAGCGTTGAGAAAAAATTCTCCCAAAAAGCCCTGCGTAATCTGCACGGCCTCCAGCGCGGCGGCGGCGCTGTCCTCTTCGTCCGCCAAACTTTCGCGCAGGGAATCGAGCGCGGCCCCGGCGCGCGGCAGCACGCCCAGCGCAAGAAGCCCCGTCAGCTCCGGAAAAGCGACGAACGGGCTGCCCGCGGCGTCAGCCGCGGCAAGGTACGCATCGCAGTGCGCGATCAGATCACGCGTCTTTTTCAGGCGTTTTGCCTCAAAATCGACCGCCGTGAGCTTTGTGGCGGCGGGCGTGACGAAGGAAAGCTCCCGCGCGCCCTTCGGGCGGAACACCGCCCTCGCCTCCTGCCGGACACGGTCGTCGCTGGAAAGAAAGCTCATCGCGAAAACCGAGGATTTTAAAGCGGCGTTACGCATCGTCTTTCCCTCCCGTCGCACAGACGGCGGCACGGTGGGCGCGCAGCACGGCGAGCGCCTCGCGCATCGGAGCGCGCAGCGCCTCTTTCACGCCGCACGGCGTCACCCGGGCAAAAACCGGCGATTCTTCAAACGGGCTGGCCGTGCACGCTCCGTCCGGCGCACAGACCACGCCGTAGCCCCCCACCGAAGCCACGACCGGCACGCCGTTGGAGCGCGCCGCGCTGACGGGCCCCAGCGTGAGCCTGTCCTCAAAAAAATCATAGGGCTGAATAAACTGGCTCATCAAAAGAATCTCCGCCCCCGCGAGCACGGCCGCCCGCGCGGCGTGAGGCATGCAGCAGTCCGCATCCACCAGCAGGGCCGCCTTTCCGAAAGGCGTGTCAAACGGATGGATTTCCTCATCCCGCAGCAGCCGGTATTCCCGGTAGTCGAGATTTAAGTGCGCGGCCTTCTGCGCGCCGAGCGCGGCGCCGTCCGGCCCCAGCAGACAGAGGCAGAGACCGTCATCCGCCAGAAAGCGCTGCGGCACCAGAGAGACCTTGTATTTTTTCGCATAGCGCGCCGCCGCCGAAAGCATCGGCGCGGCAAGCACTTCGGAGACATACGGCTTCTGATCGGCAAACACGACAAGCTCCGCCCCCTCGGGCGGAGGCGTGCCGGGCGTGACAACGGCCGCAAAAATCGGCTTCAAACAAAAACGCTCCCTTCCATGCGCAAAGCTTTTCTCCGTTCAGACGTCTTTGGACGCGATAAAACCGCCGCCCAGCAAAACATCTCCGTCGTAGAAAACCGCGGACTGCCCTGCCGTCACGGCGCGCTGCGCAGCATCGAATTCCACCAGCGCCCTGTCCTCTGACAGGGGAACGATCCGGGCGGGCTGCGCCTCCTGGCGATAGCGTGCCTTGACCTGTGCACGAAGCTCTCCCGCGGGCGGAGCGACGGCCATCCAGTTGACGCCGCGCACCTCCATCCGCTTGGAGAAAAGCGCCTCGGGCGGGCCGAGTACAACGGTATTTTTCTCCATATTCTTTTCCAAAACAAACAAACGCGCCGCCGCGCTGACGCCCAGTCCGCGCCGCTGCCCGATCGTATAGCGCAAAAGTCCCCTGTGGCGGCCGAGAACATTCCCCTCAAGGTCGGTGAAATCTCCCGGTTCGGCCCGAAGGCCGAGCGTCCGCTCCAAAAAGGCGGCGTAATCCCCGTCGGGCACAAAGCAGATATCCTGGCTCTCCGGCCGTACGGCGGACAGCAGCGACCGCTTTGCCGCGAGACTGCGCACGTCGCTCTTTTTCATCGTGCCCATCGGAAACAGACACCGCGCGAGAGCTTCCTGCCCAAGCGACCAGAGCACATAGGTCTGGTCTTTCTGTTCGTCGTCGGCGCGGCGCAGATAATGCCGCCCCGACGCGGGATCATATTCCTTTTTGGCGTAGTGGCCCGTCGCGATAAACGGCAGGGACAGACGATCCGCCTTTTCCAGCAGCAGGGGAAACTTCGCCCCCCGGTTGCAGAAAACGCAGGGGTTCGGCGTCTCGCCGCGGGCATAGGCCTCTCCGAAAGGGCGGATCACCGTTTCGGAGAAGCGTTCCTCTCCGTCGATCACAAAAAACGGGATGCCGAGTGTCTCTGCGGCCTGTTTGGCATTGGCGACATCCTCGCCGCAGGCCCCGTACCGGTGCAGCACAAGCGTCGCGCCCGCGGTCTCAAAGCCGCGCTCCTGCAGCAGCATCACAGCCGTCGAGCTGTCTACGCCGCCGCTCATTCCAATCAGTACGCCTGCCATTGTTGTTTTTCCGCCTTTCTTTGTGAAAACCATCTCTGTTTTTGCCCGCCGGAAGGGGAATCTTTTCTGAAAGCCGCACGGCGAACGGCGCAAAGGGACCGGACCGCCGCATATGGACGGTCCGTCTATTCGCAATTGGTTTTATTATACGGCGCGCAGGTGCGAATTGCAAGAATCCGCCGCGCCCGTGCGGACAAAAAAGCGGCGCTTCCGTCTGATTTACGAAAGCGCCGCGGCACACCCCGGCGGGAAGTCAGCTTTTTCCGTGAAAAACGGGCCGGCGCTTTTCAAAAAAGGCGGAAATTCCCTCTTTCGCATCCGCGCCCACGGCGAGACGGGCCTGTACGGCCTCCTCCTCGCGCATTATTGTGTCAAAATCAAACGCCGAGCAGCCGTTGACCAGCCGCTTGGTCTCGGCAAGAGCCAGCGGCGGGCGCGCGGCGAGCTCTCCAGCGAAGGCGAGCGCGGCCCCGGTGAGGTTCTCCGGCTTCTCAACGCGCAGCACGACGCCGATTTCCCGCGCCTCCTCGGCGGTGAGAGTACGAGGCAGCATCATCAGCTCCTTGGCGCGCATTGCGCCGACCGCGCGCGGCAGAAGAAAGTTTCCTCCGCAGTCGGAGACAAGCCCGACCGAGGAAAACGCCTGCGTGAATTTCGCTTTTTTCGAAGCAAAGACAAAGTCGCACGCCAGCGCAAGGTTAAAGCCCGCACCCGCGGCGGCGCCGGCGACCTCGGCGACATACGGTTTTTTTGAATGAAAGATCGCGGCGGCGGCCTTTCCCGCTTCCTCGACATAGCGCTGCGCCGCGCCTTCGTCGGTAAAGCCCTCAAGCGCGTGCAGATCCCCTCCCGCGCAGAACGCCCGCTCGCATCCGGCAAGCACCACGGCGCGCACGGCGTCGTTTTTCTCACAGGCCGCGACGGCCTCAAAGAGAGCCGCACAGAGTTCTCGCGTCATCGAATTCATGCTGCCGGGGCAGTTCATCGCAATGCGCGCGACCGGCCCTTCCAGCGTGAAGCAAACAAGATTTTCCATGGGAATCCTCCTTTTCTTTTTTAAAAAAAGCGGCGTCGGCTGTTTTGCTTTATTTATTGTAGCATACCCGAGCGCAGCCGCCAAATAAATCCTTCTTTTTCTCTCTAAACGAAGTGTTTTTCTTGCGGCTTCGTTCCTTCGGTGCTATGATGGATAAAAAATCATGCGATGCGAAGGTGCATTTTATGTTTGAAAAAATGCGGCGTTTTCGTCAGGCGCTTTCTTTTGAGGAATGCTCTGAAGTTCTGCGGCAGGGCACATCCGGCGTGCTGGCCGTTTACGACGGCCAGACCCCGTATGCCGTGCCTCTCAGCTATGTCTGGGACGGAGAAAAAATCTTTTTTCACTGCGCCAAAGCAGGGCATAAGCTGGACGCCATCGCGCACAATGACAGCGTATCCTTCTGCGTGATCGGTCTGGATGACGTGCATGGTGCAGAATATACGACGTATTTTCGCAGTGTGATCGTGTTCGGCAAAGTGCGTGTGCTGACCGACGACGGCGAACGCCGCCGCGCGCTGGAGCTGCTGTCGCAGCGCTACCGCCCCGGCTTTGAAGAAGAAATGCACGCCGCCATAGAGCGCGATCTTGCGCGGGTGTGCGTCGTTGAGATTTCGGCCGAACACATCAGCGGCAAACAGTCCGTCAGACTGATTCGCCCCGGTGATTGAGGCTTTCGCCGTTTTTCGCACTCTTGCACTTTTCTTTCAAAAAGGCTATACTGAAAAAAAGAATTTGTCTGGAGGTGACCATATGCCGGAAAGTCTTTTTCTGACAACTTTTTCCGGAGAACCGCAGTTTGAGAGACTGCCGGTGCTCAAGCTTTGCTGCGATGAAAGCACGCCGCCCAACGATCGCGTATTTGCCCAGGCACAGCTCTGCCGCAGCGAAACGCATCTCTTTACCCGCATCTGGACGTTTGAGAGCGCACCGTCTCCCGACACGCTGCTTTCCGCGCAGTTCTCGGCAAACGGTCATCTGCTCGCAGCAACCGTTTCGCTCGACTCCACCGCCGCGCTCGTCGCAGACGGCAGAGCGGTTTCGGGTGCGATGACGTCGTATCTGTTTTCCGGAGAAGACCTGCAGGGCGTATACGCGGGCGCGCAGACGGCGATTCCGCTCGAAATTTTTTTCGACACGCTTGCAGTGAAACCGTCCGAATCCGCCACGGTTAAGATAGGCGTAAATCTGCTGCGCGTGGGCCCGTTCGTCTCGTCCCTCGCGCCCGTCGGTTCCTTTGCGCCCCTCATCCTTTGAACGCGAAAGGAGTTTTTTAGCATTATGAAAGCACTGTTTCGTTTTGTACTCTTTGTGTTTGCGGCGTTTCTGCTCGCGGCGGTGACGGCAAAGGCCGTTCGCCGAACCGCCGGCGAACGGTGCGAAGATCCCTGCGTCAGCCGCGAAATCTACGGATAACATCATACGGCTCCGCTGTGCCTCCGGTCCCCAGCCTCCCGCCAGGGACCGATTTTTCTTTTTGTGCGCCGCGGATAAAGGAGCTTTCCCGATATGAAAAAGCTTTTGCTTCTCATCAATCCCTCCGCCGGACGGCAGGCGGGAAAAAACGCCCTCTACGATCTGGTGGACCGCTGCGACGGCGCGGGCTATCTGGTCGAGGTTCATCCCACGCGCAGCCGCAGCGCGGCGGCAAAGCTGCTGAAAGAGCGCGCCGGAGAATTCGACGTCGTGCTCTGCTGCGGGGGAGACGGCACGCTCAACGAAACCGTCACGGGCCTGATGTCCTGCGAAAAAAAGCCGCTTCTTGCCTATGTGCCCGCCGGCACGACAAACGATTTCGCTGCGACGCTCGGCATTGCGCGCGACCCGGCTGCCGCCTGCGCGGACGCCCTCGCGGGGCATCCGTTCGCATTCGACGTGGGGCGTTTCAACGACCGGTATTTCACCTATGTCGCGGCTTTCGGCGCGTTTACTGAGGTATCCTACCAAACGCCTCAGACGCTGAAAAACGCGCTGGGACACACCGCCTATATCCTTGAGGGGATCCGCCGTCTGCCGGAGATCCGCCCGAGGCGCGTGCGCATCGAATACGACGGCGGCGTTCTGACCGGCGACTATATTTTCGGAGCGGTGAGCAACTCGACCTCCGTGGCCGGCGTGCTGCGCCTGAAGGAGGAAAAGGTCAGCCTGAGCGACGGGAAATTTGAAGTCATGCTCATCCGCAACCCGCACGACATCGTGCAGCTCAACGGCATCATCACAAATCTGCTGACGCAGAATTACGACGACCAGTACGTCAGCTTTTTCCACACGACGCGCGCCGTGATCGAATCCCCCGAGGGAATGACATGGACGCTCGACGGCGAGGACGGCGGTCTGCAGACCCGCGTTGAAATTGAAAACTGCCATCAGGCACTTCGCCTGCTTTTAAATAAAAAAATTCAGAAAGAATAAAACGATTCTTAAAACAGACAAAGCGTCCGCACCCCTCTGCAGAAGAGGACGGGCGCTTTCTGCATACGTCGGGCGCGCATAAAAACGGCATGACCATGCCGCCCTTGCTTCGCGGGCTTTGTTTTTTGGTCTGGCACGGCAAAAGCCGAAAGCAGCCGCCAAAGCGGCGCGTATCCGGAATACGGCCGCATTTTACAAAAAAGCATATGAAAAATACCCAGTCCGAAGACTGGGTATTTCACAGCAGCGAATGCGCTGCGCCTTGGTGACCCGTACGAGATTCGAACTCGTGTTACCGCCGTGAAAGGGCGGTGTCTTAGGCCGCTTGACCAACGGGCCTGGTAGCGGCGGTGGGACTTGAACCTACGACCTGTCGGGTATGAACCGAATGCTCTAGCCAACTGAGCTACGCCGCCATACAGCTTCACAATTATATCAAACGAAAATCTCCCTGTCAAGCAAAAGTAAGCGCGTTTTGACAAAAAATATCCGCGGCTTCAAATATTCTGATGCGGACGCGGTGCACAGAGGGGGCCGGCACGGCTTTTTTTCTCTTCACCCTGTTGACGCAGACATTTTTTATGTATAATAGAAATTGTAAAAAGGCAGCCGCCGTCTCGAAGAAAACCCGATTTTTCGCTTTTTGCCGGGCCGCCGTGTTTTATCAAAAAACGGCGCGTACGCAGACTGCCGTTTGAAAAGAAAGGGCGTTTGGATGAGCCATCTCTTTTTGGAACAGAACGAACCGCAGCCGGACCGCGCCATTCTGATCGCGCTGGATACCGGCGAATACGACGCGCAGACCTCTCTCGACGAACTGGCCGAGCTGACAAAGTCGGCCGGCGCCGAGGTCGCGGGCACGCTGCTGCAGCGGCGGGACGCGCCCGACGCCGCCACCTGCGTCGGCAGGGGCTTTCTTGCCGAGGCCGCGCTCTATGTGCAAAATCTGCAGGCGCAGCTTGTAATTTTTGACCGCGAACTGACCGGCAGCCAGACCTCAAACATAGAAAGCGCGCTGGACTGTCGGGTGATCGACCGCACAACGCTGATTCTCGACATCTTTGCACAGCGCGCCCGCTCGGCGGAAGGCCGCCTGCAGGTCGAGCTGGCACAGCAGAAATATCGCCTGCCCCGCCTGACCGGAAAGGGCACCGAGCTGTCGCGTCTCGGCGGCGGCATCGGCACACGCGGCCCCGGCGAGACGCGGCTTGAGGCAGACCGCCGCCACATCCGCCGCCGGATTGCCGCGCTGGAAAAGCAGCTGGAAGAAGTACGCCGCCGCCGCGCGCTGATCCGCGGCCGCAGAAAGCATACCGGCGTGCCCACCGTCGCCATCGTCGGCTACACAAACGTGGGCAAATCCACCCTGCTCAACGCGCTGACGGACGCGGGCGTTCTCGCAGAGGATCAGCTCTTCGCCACGCTCGATCCCACGGCGCGCGCGCTTCGCCTGCCGGACGGCCGCACGGTGATGCTCGTCGATACGGTCGGACTGGTGCGCCGCCTGCCGCATCCGCTGGTGGACGCCTTTCGCTCGACGCTGGAGGAGGCATCCGAGGCCGATCTCATTTTAAACGTCTGCGACGTTTCCTCACTGGACGCCGAAGAGCAGTGCCGCGTCTCGCGCGAGCTTCTTTCCGAGTTGGGCGCGGGAAATACACCCGTGCTCACGGTACTCAACAAGTGCGACCGGCTGAGCGGCGCGCCCCCTCTGGCGGCGGGCGGCGTCTGCCTTGTCAGCGCAAAAACAGGCTTCGGTCTGGACACGCTGCTGCAAGAAACCGCAAAGCGGCTTGAGCCGATTCACACCCGCCTGCGCCTGCTGCTGCCCTATTCTCAGGGCGCCCTGCTCGGTGAGGTGCGCGGGACAGGGCAGATCTTTTCAGAAGAATATCTTGCCGAAGGGGTGCTGATCGACGCTCTGGTGGACCGACGGCTCTTTGCGCGGTGCAGTTCCTTCATTTTTGAAGGATAACATGAATTTTTGGTGAATTTATGCAATTTTACTTGCAAACAGAGCAAATACATTGTACTATATGAAAAACAAAAGAAACTTCAGAAGGATGTGAGAACGCAATGAGAACGATTGGCTTCACTGAAACCGTGCTGCGGGACGCGCAGCAGTCCCAGATCGCGACCCGGATGCCGTTTGAAGAGTTCGCCCCGATTCTGAGCACAATGAACGAAGTGGGCTATTACTCCATCGAATGCTGGGGCGGCGCCACTTTCGACACCTGCCTGCGCTACCTGAACGAGGATCCGTGGGAGCGCCTGAGAAAAATCCGCGCCGCCGTCCCGGATACCAAGCTGCAGATGCTGCTGCGCGGACAGAACGTGCTGGGCTACCGGCCCTATCCCGACGACGTCGTGAAAAAATTCGTCGAACTGTCGGTAAAAAACGGCATCGACATCATCCGCGTTTTTGATGCCCTCAACGACGTGCGCAATCTGAAAACCGCCGTACGCGCCGCCAAAAAATACGGTGCGGAAGTTTCCGGCGCGGTCTGCTATACCAGCAGTCCCGTACACACGCCCGACGCCTACGTCGTACTGGCCAAACAGCTGCGCGACATGGGCTGCGACACCATCTGCATCAAGGACATGGCGGGTATCATGGGCCCGCAGGATGCGTTCGATCTCATCCGCGCCGTCAAGAGCGAGGTGGATCTTCCTCTGGTGCTTCACACGCACTGCACGACGGGTCTCGCGCCCTTTACACTGCTCAAGGGAATTGAAGCGGGTGCGGATATCATCGATACGGCCGTGTCGGTCTTTTCGGGCGGCACAAGCCAGTACCCGACCGAAAGCGCCGCCTACGCGCTGCGTCAGCTGGGCTACCGCGTCGCAATCGACGACGAGAAGGCGCGTGAGGTCAACAAATATTTTAAGCCTATTCAGCAAAAATACACTTCCGAAGGGCTTTTGACGCCCTACTGCATGGGTACCCATCCCAGATGTCTGGTGTATCAGGTGCCGGGCGGCATGCTTTCCAATCTGCTTTCACAGCTCAAGGGGCAGAATGCCGCCGACCGGTTTGACGAGGTGCTGCAGGAGGTGCCGAACGTTCGCCGCGATCTCGGCTATCCGCCTCTGGTCACACCGATGAGCCAGATGACGGGCGTTCAGGCCGTCATCAACGTGCTGGCCGGCGACCGCTACCGCATGATCACCAGCGAGGTCAAATCGTACCTGCGCGGCGAGTACGGCAAGGCGCCCGGTCCCCTCGACGCAGATCTGGTGCGCCGCGCCTGCGGCGGTGAGCCCCGTTTTGAGGGACGCTTTGCCGACACGCTCGAACCCATGTTCGAAAAGACAAAGCGTGAACTCGGCGCCAAAGCAAAAAGCGACGAAGACGTGCTGTCGTATATCGCCTTTCCGCAGCTTGCGGAGCACTTCTTCGCGCGGCGTGAAAACCCTGTGCCCGCCGAACCGGGCACCTTCGTGCCGCCCGACGCTGCGGCACATGTGGCGCACCGCTGAAATGAAATCTTTTGGGTCCGGCGAAGAATCCCTTCGCCGGGCTCCTGTTTTTATGCCGAAGCACAAGGCGCTGCTTTGCATTCTCGCTATACGACAGCGAATCTGCGATAAAGATTCTCTATCAATACACAGGTCCGCTCGTTTTACCGAAAAAGAGGGGCATTGTCCGGCTTAGAGAGAAATGTCTCCATCCGCATTCGGTCGGGTGTTCCTGCTTTGAGATCACAAAAAGTGATGAGGCAAAGATAAAAAGCACGGCTGCTTCGGGATTTGTTTCGCCTTTTACAGCCGGGGCAGAAGCCGCAGAAATAATTCCCTGAAAAAAATCTCTTGACTTCCCGATTTTTGACGCGTATACTGAGGATGAAGTAAAATAAGAAAGGAGGAGAAGGTCGAATATGATTGTTTGAATCCCCCGCAAACTTTTTATGGCGACCGAAAAAAGAATATGAGAAACTTCGAAATGACAGATGAAGTCCTGAACGAGTGCCTTACTCTGCTCGACTGAGAGAAGACGGCAGGCGCACGCTGCCGAGAGGACAAGAAAGAAACCGGGCAAGTCAGAGGCCCGCGTACGCACCGCCCTAAACGGAAAGGGCCGGTGCTTTTTTCTTTTTTGAAAAAGAACAGATCTTGCCGCGCAGTCAAGAAACGATACGGCATCTGCAAACTGTTTCGCGGAAAAATATAGATATTTGGCACAATTTTTTTACGAAAAAGTGTTTAAACGAGCATAAACGAAGAATTTCCATTTCTCCCCTTGACGAAACCGAACGGTTGTGTTAAGGTATGACAAACCGACGGACTGCCGCAAGGCAGCCGGGATAGAGGCGCGGCGCGTCAAGAGTACGGATAAGCACACGGGGCTGTTGACCCGCTTTTCCGGAAAGGGGCCGCCGCCGAAGGGCAGACCGCGAAACAGCGCGGCTTGCAGCTGGGGCGTAGGTGAAGATCCTGCGCACTGTCACAAGTTTTGTGGAGAGCTATCGCGTTTCGGAGAATTTTGGGTTGATGCGTCCCGCATGCGGGGACGCTGCTGCCGCTTTCTTTGATTTTGACACGAGCGCTTCTCAAAACGAAGCGCTCGTTTTTTTGCGTGCGTTTCTGTTTTGCTTCTGTTCGGCAGCCGTCAGAAATACACCCGCTGTAAGAAAACAAGGAGGAAATACAATCATGAGAAGAAATATTCTTGCACTGCTTCTGGCCGTAATGATGGCGGCCACCCTGCTGACCGCCTGCGGCGGCAGCGCGTCCACCCCGGCTTCCGCTTCGGAGAGCGCTTCTGCCTCCGGCAGCGAGAGCGCCCCCGCGGAAGAGCCCCTGCGTGTCGGCATGGAATGCGACTACGCCCCCAACAACTGGCAGGAGAATGCGCCCACCGACACCAACCTGCCCATCGAAAACCTGCCCGGCGCCTATGCCGAAGGCTATGACGTACAGGTAGCCCGCATGATCGGCGAAGCGCTCGGCCGCGAGGTCGTTGTGCAGAAGCTGGCGTGGGACGGTCTGATCGAGGCGCTCAACGCCGGACAGATTGATATGATCATCGCCGGCATGGCCGACACCGAGACCCGCAAGCAGTCGGTCGCATTTTCTCTGACCTATAAGCCCACCGAGTATGTTATCATGGTGCAGGGCGACGGCCCCTATGCCTCCGCCACCCGTCTTGAGGACTTCGAGGGCGCCGCGATTCTCGGCCAGAAGGATACCAAGTACGACGAAGTGATCGATCAGATTCCCGGCGTCAACCACCTGACCCCCGTCGAAAACGTGCCCAACATGCTCGCGCGTCTGGAGCAGAATGCCTGTGACGGCATTGTCGTCGGCAAGGACAACGCCGCCGCCTATCTCAACACCTATCCGCAGTTCGCGATGGTGCGGTTTGAAGAGGGCTTTGAGCTTGGCTTCACCGGTTCCTGCGTGGGTCTGCGTCTGGAGGACACCGATCTGCTCGAGCAGGTCAACGCCGTGATCGAGCCCCTGACGCAGGAAGATTTCACCGCCATGATCGACAAGGCCATCGAACAGATGCCCAAGTAATAGAAGAATTTTTTCGGCGCAGGCCGGAGCTTTTCAGCCGAAACGCTCCGACCCGCCGGAAAGGGGCTCTCCCCTCCGTTTCGGGGCGGAGAGGTTCTTTCCGACGGAGCTCCTCTCGTTCCCCGCGCGCCGTGCGCACCATATTTTTTCGGAAAGGATGTTCTTTACCGATGCAGATTCTTCAGAAAATCGCCGGCTTCTTCCTCATGCTGCTGCGCATTGTGGCTGAGGTCGCGCGCCAGACGGGCCTTTGGTTCGTCCGAACCGGCCGCCGCTTCGCGCGCTTTGTGCGCGCCGACCACCGCTATGTCTATCTCGGCACCAGCGCGCTCTTCTTTGTCACGCTGTGGCTGCTTCGCCCGTACTTCGGCGAGCGCCCCGCCGAAACGGAATACTGCCTGCTCTATCCAATTCCCCGCCCCGTCGGAGCCGTGCTGCTGGGCTTGGGCGCCGCGTTCGTTGTGCTCTCTCTGGCGGCGCTGGCCGCAAAGCTTCGCTCGGGCCGCGCTTACCGCAGCCACCCGTTCTTTAAAAAGCCCTCTGTCGTGCGTGCATCGCGCTGGGCCTCGTACTATGTCTGGGCGCTGTTCGCGCTGAGCCTGCTCGACGCGGTCGTGCTTCGATTCGCTTCTATCCTTGCCGCGGTCTCGCGCCTCGACAAGAACCCGACCGATTTCTTCCGCTCGATGCTTTACATGACTATGAACGGCGGCGTCACGCTCGGGCAGGGCATCCGCACCACCGTCGTGCTGGCGCTGCTCGGCACCATTTTCGGCTTTCTGCTGGCACTGCTGCTCGTATTTCTGCGCATTCAGAAGGTCGATAAGCGCGACCACGACTTCGTCAAGTTCCTCAAGACCGTCGGTCTGGGCTTTTCCAAAACGTACATCACCGTGATCCGCGGCACGCCGATGATGGTGCAGTCGCTGATCATCTACTACACGGGCTTTTCTGTCGTGCAGTCGCTGATGCCCAACGCCACCGTGAGCGAACAGCTCGCCATGTGGCCGGTCTTTGCCGCGGGTCTTGTGACCGTCTCGCTCAACTCGACGGCCTATCTCGCCGAGGTGCTGCGCGGCGGCGTCGAGGCCATCGACCACGGACAGATGGAGGCGGCCCGCAGCCTGGGCATGAGCCAGTGGCAGGCGATGCGCAGGGTCGTGTTTCCGCAGGCGGTCAAGAACAGCGTGCCCGCCATCGGCAACGAATTCATCATCAACATCAAGGATTCCTCGGTGCTCAACGTCATCGGCGTCGTCGAGCTGATGTTCGCGGCCAAGACCGTCTGCGGCATCTATTATAAGTATCTGCCGATCTACTGTGTAGTCGCGCTGATCTTCTTGTGCCTGACTTTCTTCGCGGCAAAGCTGCTCAACATCTGCGCCGCCACGCTCGGAGCGCCGCGCAGCCGCGGTATCCCGAGCTGCAACTGACAGGAGGACGCTCATGGAAAACGAACTCATTCGCATCGAAAACCTGCAAAAATCCTTCGGCAGCCTGCATGTCCTGCGCGACGTAAGCCTGTCGGTGAAAAAGGGCGAGGTTGTCTGCATTATCGGCGCCTCCGGCAGCGGCAAAAGCACCCTGCTGCGCTGCATCAACCTGCTTGAGGAGCCGGACGCCGGCCATATCTGGTTTGAAGGACAGGACTTAACCGACCTTGAGACCGATCTCAACGGCCTGCGCGAGCATATCGGCATGGTATTTCAAAGCTTCAACCTCTTCGCCAACGCCAGCGTGCTCGACAACTGCACTATGGCCCCCATGCTCGTCAAGCATATGAAGCGCGAAGAGGCGGAAGAAATCGCCGTGCGCCACCTAAAGAGCGTCGGGCTCGGAGATTTTCTTCACGCCGACGTAACCCGCCTTTCCGGCGGACAGAAGCAGCGCGTCGCGATCGCCCGCGCTTTGTGCATGAACCCGGACATCATGCTCTTTGACGAACCCACCTCCGCGCTCGATCCCGAGATCGTGCAGGAGGTACTCGACGTCATGCAGCGCCTTGCCGCCGACGGCATGACGATGGTCGTCGTCACGCACGAAATGCAGTTCGCGCGCGAGGCCTCGGACCGCGTGCTCTTTATGGATCAGGGGGTCATCCTGGAAGAGGGGCCGCCCGAACAGATCTTCGGCGCGCCGAAGGAAGCGCGCACCCGCGAGTTCCTCGCCCGCTACCTGCGCGGCGCGGGCGCGGAAAACTGACATCACACAAGGAGGAAACCGCTCATGCCTCTCAATGTATTCGATTATTTTCAGAACGAATCGGCGTATCCCGATCTTGATGCGGACGCGGCGGCACGCCGTCTTTCTGCGGCGCTGCAGTGCAACACGACCGGTTATCTCGACACCTCTCTGGTCGATTACGGAGAATTCGACCGTCTGCACCGCCTGATGCTCGAGAATTATCCCCACGTCGCGGCAGAGGCCGAGTTTCGCGAGATCGGGCACAGCGTGCTGTTTACACTGAAAGGATCTGATCCGTCGCTTCGCCCGGCGCTTTTCATGTCGCATCAGGACGTCGTGCCCGTCGTGCCGGGCACCGAGGCCGACTGG
Source organism: uncultured Oscillospiraceae bacterium (assembly GCA_934232845.1). GTDB lineage: Bacteria > Bacillota > Clostridia > Oscillospirales > Ruminococcaceae > Yanshouia. The sequence continues at coordinate 54,401 of CAKQGD010000004.1, read as the reverse complement.
CTGCACGGGCCGTTCTCCGGCGATATTGCCGACGGCTTTATCTGGGGACGCGGCGCGCTCGACATCAAAGAGATGGTGTTCGGCATTTTAGAGGCGGGCGAATATCTGCTCGCGCACAAGGTGCGCTTTGCCCGCACCATCTATTTTGCCTTCGGGCAGGATGAGGAGACGCTCAATACCGGTGCGAAAGCCATTGCCGATTTTCTCGAATCGCAGGGCGTACAGCTTGAATTTCTGCTCGACGAGGGAGGCGGCCGCATCGACACCGCCGCGGCCTACGGCGCGCCGGGAGCCGTCGCCGCCAACATCTGCCTCGGAGAAAAGGGCTATCTCGACCTCGCTCTTTCCGTCAAGAGCAGCGGGGGACACAGCTCCAACCCATGGGGAGGCACCTCTCTGGGCGCTCTGGCCCGCGCAATCGACCGCATCCAGTCAAACCCCCTTCCTCCGAAGATGACCCCCGTGCTGCGCGAGGCGTTTTCCGTTCTTGCTCCCCGCATCACCGAGGAGCCCTTCGCCTCTCTGTCGCAGAATCCCGCAAAATATGAGGCCGAACTGACCGAGCGCTGCATGGAGCGCCGCGGCCTTTACAATCTGATCTCCACCACGATCGCCCCGACGATGATCGAGGGCGGCAGTCAGGCCGGCAACGTCATGCCGCAGGATATGCGCGCAGTCATCAACTTCCGCATCGCGCCGCACAACACAGTGGACGAAGTGATCTCGCACTGCCGCTCGCTGGCAGACGAGCGTGTCGAAATTTCCGTAGTGCAGGGCAACGAGGCGTCCGCCCTCGCGCGCACCGACGGCTACGGCTATCCGGCGCTGACCGATGCGCTGCGCCGCTTCTTTACCGGCGTGGTCTTCCTGCCCGCCATCAGCGCGGGTGCAACCGACGCGCACCAGTACGAGAACATCTGTGACACCTGCCTGCGCTTTTCGCCGTTTCTCGAGCAGGCCGAGATCGTCGCGGCGGGCGTGCACGGTACGAATGAGCGCATCTCCGTGCGCAGCTACGCGCAGGGCATCCGCGTGCTCATCTCCCTGATGGAAGCAACCTGCGCCGAAAAGTGACGCGCCCTTTTCCCCGGAAAATCACCACATGCAAAAAGCCGGTCGTAAAAGACCGGCTTTTTTATATAGACGCATTTCTTCTTTTTCGGGGAAAGAAGGCGCTTTTCACACCCGCGTGACGCTCACATTCATCGGCGTTTTTGCAAAAAAACCGTTCTTTCCGGCCGCTGTGCCGCGCGCCGTCAAACGGCGTCGGGGCAACGCACGATCACGGTGGTGTCGGCAAGACCGTTGAGCATTACGGTAATCTCGCCGCTCTCCAGCGTATACGAGCACGAGGGCGCCTCACCGTGCCACGCGCCGTCCGCGTCCTTCAGTAAGTCCTCAAGACCCTTCGCACCGAGGTCGGACAGCGCCGCGCGAAGCTGTGCTTTCTCCTCGTCGGAGGATGCGTCCACCTCGGAAAGCGTATCGTCGAGCATCCGCGCGGCCAGCTTGCCGGCATCGATCACATCCGTCAGAGGCACGGCCTCGCCCGTTTGGGCGGAGAACACAAGGCCGAAGCTTTTTTTCGTCTTTGTACCGTCGGCGGTGCGAAGCACCAGTTCATATTCGGCGCTGTACCAGTTTTCGTTGTTGTCGCACATACCGTCGAAAAGAGAGACCTTGCCGCCGTCGGGGGCCATGCCCGCGATTTCGAGCGCCATGGAGGAAATTTCTTTTTCAATGGCGGCCGCGGCGGCGGAGCTTTCCGTCTGAGTGTCCGGCACGCAGTAGTAGATCTCGGCGTTTTCTTCGTCGATCTCGCCGTTGACCGTCTCAAACGAGGTCTTTTCCTCTCCGCCGTTTTCGGCCTGAGAAGAGGATTCCTCCCTCTCGCCGGGGGATGTCTTTCCCACGGCCTCGTAAAAGCCCTCTCGCGAACAGGCGGCGAGCAGAAAAACCGCCAGCAGAACGGCGGTCAGTTTTTGATTCATGTCGTTTCCTCCTTTTTTCGGAAAGCAATTTGGAAAGCCCGGCGCATCATGCGCGGCAATCTACGGTTATTATAGCGCGAAACGCCCCGAAAGGAAATGAAATTCCCGTAAAAAACAAAAATTTTGCTTTGCCGCCTTGGAAATTTCGGTGAAATTCTTTGCGTTCAAGGTTAAAATGTACTATAATGACAGGGAATAAGCTTTCTCTGCGCCTCTGCGGGAGCGAAAGGGGGTTTGATTATGACAAACCGCATAAAAATCGAGGTCCTCGGGACCTCTTACACAATTGATACGGCGGAAAACGAAGAGTATGTGCTCTCCCTCGCAAAGGAAATCGACGAACAGGCGGCTCTGCTGATTCAGCAGAATCCCAAAATGTCGCCCAACGACGCGCTGGTGCTCTGTGCGCTGGGCAGCGCCGACTGCTATCACAAGAGTGAGGACGCCGCAGATCACCTGCGCGCCCAGATCCGCCGCTATATGGAAGAAGCGGACAAGGCCCGCCGCGAGGCCGGCGAGCTGCGCCGGGAAAACGACCGCCTGCGCCGCGCGCGCGGCGACGCCTCTCGGGAGGAACCCCGATGACCCTGACCATAAAGCGCCTCCGTCCGCAGGCCGTTCTGCCCGCGCGCGCAACCGAACAGAGCGCGGGGCTTGATCTGTGCGCCTGCATCGACGAAGAGCTGTCTGTGCCCGCAGGCGAAACGCGCGTTATCCCCACGGGAATCGCCGCCGCGCTGCCCGAGGGAACCGTCGGCCTTGTGTTCGGCCGCAGCGGCCTCGGCATACGCCACGGCCTTGCGCCCGCAAACGCGGTAGGGGTCATCGACGCCGACTACCGCGGCGAAATTCTCGTCGGGCTGCGCAATTATGCTAAGACCGAATACATCGTGCGTCCCGGTGAACGCATCGCGCAGCTTGTGGTAACACCCATTCTGCTGCCCGAGATACGGGAAGCGGACGAGCTGCCCGAAACGGCGCGCGGCGCCGGCGGTTTCGGCTCTACGGGGAGAATTTGACGTCTATGAAAGTAAAACGCAACATCGCCTTTGCCTTTTTTCTTCTGGCGGGCATCATCATCGGCGCGCTCGTCGCGTCGCTCGCGGAAAACATCTGGTTTCTGCAATGGCTCTGCTACGGCAAGACCGTCGGAATCTCGACGGCAAATCCGTTCATTCTCGATCTTTCCATGCTGCGGCTGGCGTTCGGCTTTGAAATCGGCGTCAACGTCGCGCAGATCATCACCATCACAATCGCCCTGCTGCTCTACAAGCGCGTGGCGGCCAAGCTGTAAGGAGGAAGGAAGATGCTGATTCTCGCTTCCTCCTCGCCGCGGCGAAAGCAGCTTTTATCGCTGATTACAGAGGATTTTCTCGTTGACGTCTCCGACGCGGACGAAACGCTCCCCGAGGGGATCTCTCCGGCCGAAGCCGTCTGTCTGCTCGCTGAGAGAAAGGCCCGTGCCGTCGCGGCCAGACGCGCCCCCTGCGACACCGTCGTCGGCTCGGATACGGTCGTCGTTCTCGATGGGGCGATTCTCGGCAAGCCCGCGAACCGCGCCGACGCGGCGCGGATGCTGTCGGCTCTTTCGGGACGGACACACCACGTCGACACCGGCGTCTGCGTCCTGCACGGCGGAGAAAAACGGATTTTTCTCTCCGGCGCAGACGTGACCTTCGCCCCGATGACCGCGCCGGAGATCGACGCCTACCTCGACACGGGAGAGCCGTTTGACAAGGCGGGCGCATACGGCGTTCAGGGAATGGGCGCGCGCTTTATTGAACGCATCGACGGCGATTTTTACGCCGTGATGGGGCTGCCCGTCCAAAAGCTCTACGCCGCGCTGCGCGATCTCTCTTCTGCGCAGTAAAACCGGCATTCTGCGACACTTTTTTTACGGCGGACCGTTCGTGCGCGGCCGGCCTCGCCCAAACTGAAATCCATTTGAAGCATTGGCCCGCGAGGGCTTTTAGAAAGACCCGCACGGCGGCCTTCCGCCGGCCGGCGGCGCCGTCACAACTGGGAGGAATAAATAACCATGATTCAGCTTTTCTCGTTCGCCAAGGACATCGGCATCGATCTTGGCACGGCCAACACCCTTGTTTTTATGAAAGGCAGGGGCATCATTCTGCGTGAGCCGTCCGTCGTCGCCCTCGACACCCGCAAGGACGAGGTGCTCTACGTCGGCGCGGAGGCCAAGGAAGTCATCGGCAGAACGCCGGGCTCCATTGTTGCCATGCGTCCTTTAAAAGACGGCGTGATCGCCGATTTCGACGTCACTGCCAACATGCTGCAGCGCTTCATCAAAAAGGTCTGCGGTACGTCGCCGTTCGCGCGTCCCAACATCGTTATCTGCATTCCCTCCGGCGTGACGGAGGTGGAGCGCCGCGCGGTGCGCTCCGCCGCGGTCGCTGCGGGGGGTCGGCGCGTCTCTATCATCGAAGAGCCGATGGCCGCCGCGATCGGCGCGGGCCTGCCCGTCGCCGAGGCAACCGGCAGCATGGTCGTCGACATCGGCGGCGGCACGAGCGAGGTCGCCGTGATTTCTCTGGGCGGCATCGTCACCTCGCGCTCCGTGCGCGTGGCGGGCGACGCGTTCGACACTGCGATTATTCAATACATCCGCCGCAAACACAATCTTTTGATCGGCGACCGCACCGCCGAGGACATTAAGATGAAAATCGGCTCCGCCTATCCGTATGAGGACGAACAGCCCATCGATGTGCGCGGACGCAATCTCGTCGACGGCCTGCCGAAAAACATCTCCATCGAGCCGTACGAAATCCGCGAGGCGCTCGCCGATTCGATCGCCTCGGTCATCGACGCGATCAAAACCACATTGGAGAAAACCCCGCCGGAGCTTTCAGCGGACATTATCGACCACGGCATCATGCTGACCGGAGGCGGCGCGCTGCTGCGCGGCCTCGACCGGCTGATCACGGAGGAAACCGGCATCGACGTACACATCGCCGAGGAGCCGCTCGACTGCGTGGCGCTCGGCACCGGCAAGGTGCTTGAAAACACAGACCGCCTGCGTGACGTTCTCGCGGAAGACGCGGGACGATAAACCCAGCCGTTTTCGGCGCAGACGCACCGCGATTTTCGCATTCAAAAATTTCTGCCGGCAATGGGGAAAGGGGGGGCCGCGTGAACGATTTTTTCAAAGGAAAGCACTTTAAAATTCTTTTGGCGATTTTGATCGTAATGTTTGCCTTTACGATCCGCGCCGCCTACGACGGCACCTTCGGCTCCGTAATTTCGCATACGGTCTCTTACCTGACCACGCCGGTGCAGCGGTTTGTCTCCTCCATGTCGGACGGCGTTTCGGAAACGCTGCGAAACGTCTTTTCCGGCCGCCGTCTCGCGCGGGAGAACGCCGCGCTGCGGGAAGAGAACGCCGCGCTGCGCGAACAGCTTGTGGATCATGAACGCTACAAGGAGGAAAACGAGCAGCTCCGCGACTACCTCGACATCAAGGAATCCAGCCCGGAGCTGGAATTCGTCCCCGCGGCGGTCATCGGCCGGGATACCGCGGACCGCTTTTACTCCTTTACCATCGACAAGGGAACCCGCGACGGTGTAAATGCCGGCGACCCCGTTATCACGGACGAAGGCTTGGTCGGATTTGTCATCGAAGCTGCGGGCGTCTCCTCCAAGGTGGTGACGCTGCTCGACGTGGCGGTCTCCGTCGGTGCGATGGACATCACAACCCGTGAGACCGGTGTCACCGGAGGCACGGTCGCCCTCTCCAACGACGGCCGCCTCAAGCTGATGTACCTGCCTCGGGAGTCCGAAGCCGCGCCGGGCGACGTCGTATCCACCACGGGCATCGGCGGCGTCTGCCCCAAAGATCTCGTGATCGGCACGGTGCGCGAGGTGCTGCCCGACGCGCAGGGGCTCTCTCTCTATGCGGTTATCGAGCCGCCCGCCGACCTGCGCAGCGTGACCGATATTCTGGTGATCACGGCTTTCTCCGGAAAAGAAGAGCCGTAATACAAGCGCCGCCTGCGGGCGGCTGTTTTCCCCTGAAAGGAGGCGCCGTCCCATCGAACAGAACGCCGTTCGCTGCGTAATCGTCAAGCATCTTATCTACGCAGCGCTTTTATATCTTCTGTTTCTTCTGCAGGAAGCGCCTGCCTTTGCGCCGTTCGGCGTAAGAAGCATTCCGGTGATCGGTCTGTTCGTCGCCGTCGCCATGCTCGAGGATGAATTCTCGGGCGCCCTGTACGGCCTCGCCGCAGGCGTGCTGTGCGACTCGGCCTCGGCGCAGGTATTCGGCGTGGCGTCCATGCTGTTTCTTGTGCTCGGCTGCGCGGCCGGCCTGCTGGTGATGTATATGGTCAATTCCTGTCCACGTAGCGCTCTGCTCTTTACGGGCGGTGCGGCGCTCTGCTACGGACTTGTTACGCACTATTTTCTGTACGGCTTTTGGAACTACGAGGGCAGCGGCATTCTTTTGCTGACTCAGACGATTCCCACTGTGCTTTTTACCGCAGGATGGGGATTTTTGCTTTATTTCGCGGTGCGCGCCGTCCGGGACGCCGCCGCCGCGCGCATCGGCAGATAACCGCTGCGCGCGTTTTTTGTTTGATTTTATTGAGCGGCCGTACTCCAAAGGGGCACGGCATGCGCGTTTTCAAACGGCGGAAGGCCGATTTTTTACACAGGCAGGATGAAAAAGCGGGCGAAAGAAATTTCCGCCTCACCTTCTTGAAACTTGGAGCACCAAATGATTTTTAAGGGAGAAAGCAAGAAATTCCTCTTTTTTAAAAGCCTGCGCGGCCTGTTTTTATCACCGGGTGTTTGTTTTTATCCATTTCATAATTCAAAAAGAAAAGGAGGGGTTTTGTATGAAGCTGCGGGACAGTGACCTTTGGCGCATTCTGACGCTCGGCGGCTTTGTCGGCGCGGTGCTGTTTCTCTTTACGGTGCGTCTGGCGCAGATTCAGATCGCAGACGGCGCCGCCTATCTTGAGCAGCAGCAGCGCGGCGATACCAAAGTGCAGACCGTCAAGGCGGCTCGCGGCGAGATCGTCGACCGCAGCGGCAGCCCCTTTGCCTATAACGAAGCGTCTTACAACATCGTATTCGACAAAGCCCTCGCGCCGGAGGGAAGCGGAAACGACACCATTCTCACGCTGATCGGCGTGCTGCGGGAAAGCGGCGAGACCTGGAACGACAACCTGCCGCTTGTGCTGAACGCCGACGGCTCCGTTTCATTTTCTCCGGATTCCGAGGCGGCCGTCACGCGGCTCAAGACTTTGATTGAGATTAACTCCTACGCCTCGGCGGACGATGTGTTTTTCTGGCTTCGGGAGCGCTACGGCCTGACGGAATATTCCGCTGCCGACGCGCTGGCCGCGGCAGCCGTGCGCTATGAAATGGAGCGCACGGGCTACTCGCTGGAAACACGCTATACCTTTGCCGAAAACGTCTCTCTGGAAACCGCCTCGCGCGTCGCGCAGATGCGCTCTGAACTGCCCGGCGTAAACGTCGAGGAGGTGCCGCGCCGTGTTTATATCGACGGAGACCTTGCGCCGCATATCATCGGGCGCACCGGCGCCATCATCGCCGACGAGATGGACGATTATCTGGCCAAGGGCTACGAGATGAACGATACGGTCGGCCGCGAAGGAATCGAACGCGCCTTTGAAGAGGTTCTGCGCGGTACGGACGGCGAGAGACTGATTTCCCGCGATGCATCCTACAACGTCATCGGCGTGACGGAATCCTCTCCCGCGGTGCCGGGCGACACCGTCGTGCTCACCATTGACAAAAATCTGCAGCGCACCGCCGCAGAGGCCCTGCAAGGCGAAATTGCGCTGCTCAATGCCACTGCCCCCGAGGGCAAGGGCAAGGAAGCCGACGCGGGCGCCGTCGTCGCCATCGATATCAAAAATTCCGAGGTGCTCGCCGCGGTGACGTATCCGTCCTACAATCTTTCGACCTATGCGGAGGATTTCGCGGAAAATTCCGCGAATCCTTTAAACCCGTTCTGGAACCGCGCTTTTTCCGGCGTATACGCGCCCGGCTCCACCTTTAAGCCGACCGTCGCCGTGGCCGGCCTTTCCGAAGGAATCATCCGGCCCGACACGCAAATCCGATGCAGCGGCGTTTATACCTATTTTCAGGACTACCAGCCGACCTGCCTGAGTTCACACGGCCTGATGACCGTGATCGACGCGCTGCGCGCCTCGTGCAACATCTTTTTTTATGACACGGGCCGTCAGCTCGGCATTGCCGCGATCAACGAATACGCGCAGACGCTCGGCCTCGGCGTGCCCGCCGGCATCGAGCTGTCGGAGGCCGCCGGCACACAGTGCGACCCCGATACAGTCAACCCCGGCGACGTGCTGCAGGCCGCCATCGGCCAGCTCGACAACGGCTATACACCCCTGCAGCTCGCCAATTACACCGCCACCATCGCCCGCCGCGGAGAACGCAGAAACCTGACTCTCGTGCGTTCGATCTCCTCCTATTACGACTATGAAGAGGTGCTGCAGAGCGGAGACACCTCCGTCGTGTCCACACTGGACGTTCCCGACGAGGTGTGGGACACGGTGTTTCAGGGCATGATCAACGCCACTCACGCGGCAAACGGCACCTCGTACCGCTATCTGGGCGATTATCCGATTACGGTCGCGTCCAAAACCGGCACGCCGCAGACAAAGGAATTTCCCAACTCGACCTTTATCTGCTTCGCCCCGGCCGAGGATCCTCAGATCGCGGTCGCCGTCGTCATCGAAAAGGGCTGGCACGGCTATACCGGCGCTCCCGTTGCCCGCGCCGTACTCGACGCTTACTTCTTTCCGGAAACACAGGAGGAAGCGCCCGAAGACCCCGCCTTGGAGGAAACGCCCGCCGAAGAAAGCGGCGCGCAGACCGCAGAAAACGCAGCGTGACATGCTCCATGGCGCACCTTGTCAAAGGCTTCGCACACAGCGGTAAATTTTCCAAAATATTTTTTTGCCCGTCTGGATTTTTTGACAGGCTTGTGCTATTATGATAGGAAGGAATATATCGTTATGCCGAAGGTACTTCTTGTGACGTCCGGAAAAGGCGGCACCGGAAAATCCACCGTTTCCCAGCTTTTGGGACGCTCGCTCGCGGCACGCGGAAAAAACGTTCTGCTCGTCGAGCTGGACGCGGGACTCCGCGGGCTTGACCTGATGCTCGGTGTATCCGACCGCGTGGTCTATGACCTCGGCGACGTGCTCACCGGACGGTGCCGTCCGGTCAAGGCAGTCGTCATTGTGGACACGCCCGCAGGCAATCTTCACTTGATCGCGGCCCCCGTCGACCGGCATTTTGTGCCGGACCGCACCAATCTGCGGCTGCTGCTCAAGGGGTTGTCCGGCTGCTACGATTTTTTAATTCTCGACACCGCCGCGGGTCTGGGACGCAGCTTTGACGTTGCCGCCTCCGCCGCGGATGAAGCGCTGATTGTCGCCACCGCGGACACCGTATCGGCCCGCGACGCGGCAAAAACGGCACAGACGCTCACCTGTCCCGCCCGTCTTATCATCAACCAATTTACCGCAAAGCGCCTGACCGGCGATCTGCCGGATCTCGACGCGGTCATAGACCGCGCGGGCGTACAGCTGATTTCTGTGATTCCGTTTGATCCGGCCGTTTCGGCGGCCTGCTCCGCCGGCAGCCCTCTGCCGGACGACAGCCGCGCGGGCGGTGAGATCGCGGATCTCTGCCGCCGTCTTCTGGGCGAGCGCGTTTTTCTCAACATCCGGCGCCTGAAATAATTTTCCGACAGGAGGAATGATCTCATGAACATCGCACTCATCGCGCACAATGCAAAAAAAGAGCTCATGGTTCAGTTCTGCATTGCTTACAGCGGCATTCTCAGCCAACACAGTCTCTGCGCCACCGGCGTCACAGGCAAGCTGATCGCCGACGCGACGGGTTTGCATGTGTTTCGCTACCTGTCGGGACACCAAGGCGGCGACCAGCAGATCGCGGCCCGCATCGCCTGCAACGAAATCGATCTTTTGATCTTTCTGCGCGACCCCATCGGCATGAAGCAGGACGAACCGGACGAAGCCAATCTCATCCGCCTGTGCGACGTGCACTCCATTCCGGTGGCGACAAACATCGCCACGGCCGAGGCCCTCATCCACGCGCTGGAAAAGGGTGATCTCGACTGGCGCGACATCGTTAATCCCAAGTGCTGAGCGCTTTTTTAAAAAACTGCATTTTAAAACAGCATGACGCCGACGCGAAACACAGTACTTTTAAATTTTGCGGCACAGAGAGGGGGCCCTTTGGCTGAGAGGCTCCCGCGCGGTTTGAGAGGAAGGACAGTTCGCCGAGTCGGGCGCGAATCAAAAACGCCCCGGCTGCCCACCGTTAAAGGGGCTCTTTTGAGAACGCCGTCCGGCGGACGGCGAAACACAGGGTGGCACCGCGTAGCTTTTACGCCCCTTTTCTCTCTGCGTTCTTCGCAGGGGAAAAAGGGCATTTTTTCTTTTCCTCCGCCCAATCTGTCATGGCCGCCGCCCGCGGCCGGAAAGGACCTGCGATATGAAACTTCTCACCACCGCACCCAAGGGAACGAAAGACGTTCTGCCCGCCGATTCTCCCCGCTGGCACTATATCGAGCGCACGGTACTCGAGATCGCCGAGCGCTACGGTTTTTTTGAGGTGCGAACCCCCACCTTTGAACATACGGAACTGTTCAACCGCGCGGTCGGCGACACGACCGACGTCGTACAGAAAGAAATGTACACCTTTACCGACAAGGGCGGCCGTTCCATCACGCTGCGGCCCGAGGGTACGTCGGGCGCCATCCGCGCGCTGGCCGAAAACGGTGTGCTCGCGGGCCAGCTGCCCGTAAAAGCGAGCTATGTGATGTCGTGTTTCCGTTACGAAAAGCCTCAGGCGGGCAGACTGCGCGAGTTTCATCAGTTCGGCGTAGAGTCGGTCGGTTCTCCGTCTCCGGCGGCGGACGCCGAGGTCATTGCACTGGGCAGCCGCGTGCTCGAAGAGCTGGGCGTGAACAAGGTGCGGCTGTTTCTCAATTCGATCGGATGCAGGGAATGCCGCCCCGCCTATCACGAAAAGCTGCGTGCCTACTTCGCCTCGCACGAAAGCGAGCTCTGCGAGACATGCCGCGGCAGATTGACGACAAACCCGCTGCGCATTCTGGACTGCAAAAATCCCGAATGCAAGGCCCTCGCCGAAAAGGCCCCCAAGATGATCGATCGCCTGTGCCCGGACTGCCGCGCGCATTTTGACGGGGTGACCGCGCGCCTTGACGCGATGGGCATCCGCTGGGAGCTCGACCCCGACATCGTGCGCGGGCTGGACTACTACTGCCGCACCGTGTTTGAATTTGTCACCGAGACGATCGGCGCGCAGGGCACGGTCTGCGGCGGCGGCCGGTACGACGGTCTCGTCGAGGAGATCGGCGGCCCCGCGCTGCCGGGCATCGGCTTCGGCATGGGGCTTGAGCGCCTTCAGCTTGTGATGGAGGCTTCCGGCGCAGAGGTTCCCCCCGCACAGCCGTGCGAGATATTCCTCGTCCCGATGGGGCAGGCCGCCTCTGTGCGCGCGGGCACGCTGGTCGAACAGCTTCGCCGCGAGGGGATCCGCGCGGACGCGGATACGATGGGCCGCAGCCTCAAGGCACAGATGCGCTGTGCCGACAAGCTGGGCGCGCTGTTCACAATGGTACTCGGTGACGATGAGCTGGCACAGGGCACGGCAAAGATCAAGGATATGAAAACCGGCGAACAGGTGTCCATTTCTCTGGACCGCTTTGTCGAAACGGCAGAAAAGCTGCTGCTCGACCGTCAGCTTGCAGACACGGCGGACGCCGCCGCGAAGTTGTGAGAGGAAAGGGAAGAGAGATGCTGGAATACAAATTTGACACGCAGCTTTTGATCGACGGACACGATCTTGACGAGGATGCGATCCACGATTATATCACGGCGCATATTCCGGGCGACTGCCTGCTGGCTGTCGGAGACGATGAGCTGATCAAGATTCACTACCACACCAACGAGCCGTGGCGCGTGCTGGAGTACGCCGCTTCGCTGGGCGACATCTCCGACGTCGTAGTGGAAAATATGCAGCGCCAGTCCGACGGACTGCACGGATAAACCGAACCGGGATGCGCCGCGTTTTCTCCTTATAAAAATGAAACCGAAGGGGCGTTTGCCCCCTCCTTAAGAAAGGAATCACAAGTATGGCAGACAAAATGACGGGTCTTAAGAGAACCCTGTACTGCGGCGAGCTTCGCCCCGCCGACATCGGCAAAGAAGTCGTCCTTGCCGGCTGGTGCGCCAAGCAGCGCAATCTCGGCACGCTGGTTTTCGTCGATCTGCGCGACCGCACCGGCATTGCGCAGCTCGCCTTTGACGAAACGAGCGACCGCGCCGTCTTTGAAAAGGCGCAGACCGTGCGCAGCGAGTATGTTCTGATGGCAAAGGGCGTCGTGCGCCGCCGCGAGAGCGTCAATCACGACATCCCGACCGGCGAGGTCGAGGTGCTCGTATCGGAGCTTCGCATTCTTGCCGTCAGCGAAACGCCCCCCTTTGACATCAAAGACGGCGTCAAAACAAACGAAGAGCTTCGCCTGCGCCACCGCTATCTTGACCTGCGCCGCCCCGAGCTGCAGTCGGCCATTCTGCTGCGCCACCGCATCGTCAAGCTGGTGCGCGACTACTTCGACGACAACCGCTTTGTCGAGATCGAGACCCCCTGCCTGATGAAGCCCACTCCCGAGGGCGCGCGCGACTACCTTGTGCCGTCCCGCGTGCATCCCGGCAAATTCTATGCGCTGCCGCAGTCTCCGCAGCTGTATAAACAGCTGTGCATGGTGGCGGGCTTCGACCGCTACCTGCAGATCGCGCGCTGCTTCCGCGACGAGGACCTGCGCGCCGACCGCCAGCCCGAATTCACCCAGATCGATCTGGAGATGTCCTTCGTCGACGAAGAAGACGTACAGACCGTCAACGAGGGCCTGATGAAGCGCATTTTCAAGGAGATTCTCGGGCGCGACCTGCAGCTTCCGCTGCGCCGTATGACCTGGCGCGAGGCAATGGACCGCTTCGGCTCGGACAAGCCGGATACCCGTTTCGGCTTAGAGCTGGTCAACCTCTCCGATCTGCTGGCAGACACCGGCTTTGCGGTGTTCAAGGGCGCGCTCGGCACCGGCTCGGTCCGCGCGATCAACGTCAAGGGCGCGGCTGCCGTGCTGACCCGCAAGGAGATTGACAAGCTGACCGATACGGCCAAGCTCTACAAAGCAAAGGGCCTCGCTTATTCCCGCTGGACGAAGGACGGCAAAACCTCTTCGTTTGAAAAATTCCTCACCGAGACCGAGATCGCGTCCATCCACGAGCGCATGGGCTACGAGGAGGGCGACGTTCTTCTCGTTGTAGCCGACGCATATGAGCCGACCGTGTTCGCGGCGCTCGGCGCACTGCGCCTGACTTTAGGCAAGCGCCTCGGCCTCATCCCCGAGGACAGCTACGATCTTTTGTGGATTACCGAGTTCCCGCTGCTCGAATACTCCCCGGAGGACGGCCGCTTCTACGCGATGCACCATCCCTTTACCTGCCCGAATTTCGACGATCTCGACCATCTTGAGAGCGACCCCGGCAGCGTGCGCGCCCGCGCCTACGATCTCGTGCTCAACGGCACGGAGCTGGGCGGCGGCTCGATTCGTATTTCCGATCCCGCCATTCAGAAGCGGATGTTTGACGCGCTTGGCATGAGCGAAGCGGAATACACCGAAAAATTCGGCTTTTTGCTTACGGCCTTCAAATACGGCGTTCCTCCGCACGGCGGCATGGCCTACGGACTCGACCGTCTCGTGATGCTGCTGCTGGGCAGGGACTCCATTCGCGATGTAATGGCCTTCCCCAAGGTACAGAACGCCAGCGAGCTGATGAGCGGCTGCCCGGCCGAGACCGACTCAAAATCTCTCGACGAGCTTTCCATCGCGGTCACCCGCGTGGAGGAAGAAAACTGAAAGCACCGGCTTTCACCGCTTTTTTTCGGCGCCTCGCCTCTTTTTCGGCGGGGCGCTTTTCGGTGGGCGTTTTCTTTCCGCTAAGATTTTTAGGATTATTTTGTCCAATTTGCTTTACCGGATGAAATATGGTAAAATGTTATTTCAAGCTGTTTTAGGCGGCTTTTTCATCCCAGATAAATGCAGCCCGCCGCAGGCGGCGTCTGCGCGACAACGGAGTGTTAAAAAATGGATGCTGTTTTTTCCAACTTTGCAAATCTTCAGTGGCAGCAGCCTGTCATGTGGGCCATCGGCGGTCTGCTGATCTGGCTCGCCGTGAAAAAGGAAATGGAGCCGACCCTGCTGCTGCCGATGGGCTTCGGCGCGATTCTTGTCAATCTGCCGATGTCGGGCGCGGTCACGCAGGTGTATGAAGGCGTCGCGGAGGTCGGCGTGCTCGATCTCTTGTTTTCTTCCGGCATTGCCAACGAGTTGTTTCCGCTGCTGCTGTTCATCGGCATCGGCGCGATGATCGATTTTGGCCCCCTCTTAGAGAATCCCAAGCTGATGCTGTTCGGCGCGGCCGCGCAGTTCGGCATTTTCTTCACCCTGTCGATGGCGGCGCTGTTCGGCTTTGAAATAAAGGACGCGGCCTCTATCGCGATCATCGGCGCGGCAGACGGTCCGACTTCTATCTTTGTCGCCAACTACCTGAAATCGAACTATCTCGGCCCGATCATCGTGGCCGCTTATTCCTATATGGCTCTGGTGCCGATTGTACAGCCGCCGGTCATTCACCTGATCACAACAAAAAAAGAGCGCAGCATCCGTATGGAGCCGTCCTCGCGGCCTGTTTCGCAGCGCACACGCATTCTGTTCCCGATTCTTGCGACGGTGCTGACCGGCATCGTCTCTCCGCGTTCGGTTGCGCTGATCGGCTTTTTGATGTTCGGCAACCTCATCCGCGAATGCGGCGTGCTCGGCTCTCTGTCCGAGACCGCCCAGCGTGTGCTTGCAAACCTCATCACCCTGCTGCTCGGTATCACGGTCGCGGCCAAGATGACGGCAGAGGCGTTTCTCGATCCGCGCACGCTGATGATTCTCGGACTTGGACTTGTCGCGTTCATCTTTGACACGGTGGGCGGCGTGCTGTTTGCGAAATTCCTCAATCTGTTCTCCCGCCGGAAAATCAACCCCATGATCGGTGCGGCGGGAATCTCCGCTTTTCCGATGTCGGCGCGCGTCATCCACAAGATGGGACTGGAGGAGGACCGCCAGAACTATCTGCTGATGCACGCGATCGGCGCGAATGTCTCGGGCCAGATCGCCTCTGTCGTGGCGGGCGGCCTGATTCTCAATTTCTTTGGCTGAGGAGGATGCAAAAATGGATTTTAACGCGTTTCTTTCCACGCTGCCCTATATGGGCCGCGGCATGATCGGCGTATTTTTTGTCACGCTGCTTCTGATGCTCTGTGTCGAGGGGCTGTCGCGTCTGCCCGGCGGGCGCGGCCGCTGAAAACATATAAAAAAAAGATCCGTCAGCCCGAGGCTGACAGATCTTTTTTCTGTTGTGTGTAAGGCGGCCGCCGGCTGTGCCGGCGGGCAGAAAAACTTAGCTTATTGCACTGCACAGAACGAAACAGCAACTATTCAGACGCGAAGAGGCTTAATCCAAAGAGAAATTTGACTGTTTTCACAGCTGCATTGCGTGTATGCGTAAGAAAATAATTTGATGCTTTTTCAGACGTGAGCCGGCGCATGCCATGCGTGCAGTGAAAAACGCCTTATCTCATGTAGGGGCGATACGCGCCGACGGTTCTGATGTCGCAGCGTTCAATGGTTTCTTCGGTCGGCTCCTGACCGATGCCGGGCAGATCAGGCACCTTATAACGGCCGTTTTCCGGCTGCCAGTCATACTTGCAGGTGGCGCGGCTTTCGGGATTCAGCGCACGCTGGTGATGCTCGTGAATCAGAAAATTCGGAATCGCCGCTTCGATTTGAAGCGCAGCCGCCTTGGAGATAGGGCTGCCGCAGACATGAATCTGCACTGCGGCGTCATAGGTCCACGCCATGTCGCAGATTTTTTTGGCCTCGCTCAAGCCGCCGCACAAGCACAGATCGGGCTGAACCACATCGAGCACTCTTTTTTCAAAAAAGGGACGATAGCCCTGACGAGTGTAAATGCGCTCTCCGCTGGCGATCGGGATGTTGGTTTTTTGCTTGATCTGCACGAAATTTTCCACATTCAGCGGGTGGGCCGGCTCCTCATAATAGAAGATGCGCAGATCCTTGAGCGCGTCGGCAATCTGAATGGCCGCGATCGTGTCAGTGTTGGAATGCATCTCTATGATAATGTCGAGATCGTCTCCGCCCGCCTCGCGCATGGCGGCCACACGACGGTATACCGTGTCGATCACTTCGTTTTTAAGCGGGCCGGTGATCTTCCAGCCGTCCTCTCCGGGAGTCCGAACAGAGCCGCCGGCATTTTTGGGGCTGTGGTAGATGGGATCCACCTTGACCGCATCGTATCCCTCGGCCATCGCGCGCAGCGTGACCTCGGCGTATTCCTCCGGCTCGGTGAGCTGCTGATTTTTGATCTGGCTTCCCCAGTTAAACTGCAGCTGGCTTGCGTACACGCGCAGATTGTCATTGCACTTGCCGCCAAGCAGCTGATACACCGGCACGCCGAGCGCCTTGCCCTTAAGATCAAGCAGCGCAATATCGATGGCGCTCATGCCCGCGCACACGACGGTGCCCCCGCCCATGCCCCAAAATGTCTTGCGAAAGATCTTTTCCCAGATCTTTTCGGTATTCATCGGATCCTCGCCGATAATGACCTCGGCAAAATCCATTATCATACCGAGGCCGGCGCGCCAGCCCTTGCCGTAGGCAAGGCCCGCCTCACCCCAGCCGCTGAGACCCTCGTCGCTGTTGATGCGCACAAGCACGGGGGACCATGCCCCGCGGGAGGAACCCGCGTTTCCGCTCGGAACCTGCATCACATCTACGCTTACAATTTTCATGGCGCACACCCCTTTTGTTCTTTGTGCCGGCTTTCTTTCCGGCGCACCGCGTCCGCAAGTGCAATCTTTCTCAAGCCGGCTGCGTAATCTTATGATAGAATAGTTCTCACTCCCCGTAAATTACTTTTTACCTTAAGGCTTGTTAAGCTCTTTTTTAACAGGAGGTGCCGCATGGAGCTTCTTCAGCTTCGCTATTTTCTCGCCCTCGCAGACAGCGAACATCTGACCCGAACGGCGCTGGCCCTGCGAATTTCGCCCCCGTCTTTAAGCATGACGATCAAAAAGCTTGAGGAGGAGCTCGGAGCCCCTCTGTTTGACCGTACACACAACCAAATACGCCTCAATGAAAACGGGCACAGATTTCGCGGTTTCGCGCTGCAGGCTCTTCGGCTGCTCGACACGGGCGCCGCTTTGGCACGGGGAGGCATCATCCCTCCGATTACCGTCGGCCTGACGAGCGTTCCCGTCTGGGCCGACCTGCTGCACGCATTTGAGCGGGAGCACCCCGCGCTTCGCATCGATATGCAGACTTTCTCTATCCGGCAGCTTACGGATGCATCGAAAGCGTTTCCTTACAGTTTTTATCTCGGAATCATGGAAGACATCGACCCGCGGCGGTTTTCGTATGTGCAGGTGCTTGAGAGCGAAAAGCCCGTCGCCCTGCTCCCGGCGGGACATCCGCTGGCAAACCGCTCCTCCCTGCGCCTCGAGGAGCTGCGCACGGAGACGTTTATCTCCGTCCTTCCGGAAAACGCCTCGGCGCACCATTACATGCTTTCGCTCTGCCGCGCCGCGGGCTTTGAACCGTCCGGGCTGCTTTACGGCGACTATCTGACCCGGGTCAAGCTGCTTTCGCAGGGGCGCGGCGTCGCCGTCACGACGTGGCTGGGCGCTGCCGTCAATTCGATTCCAAGCGAAAAAATCGCGTCTGTGCCGCTTTCCTCCCCGCTGCTTACGCGCACGCAGGCGGTCTGCTGGGAAAAGGACCGCCTGCTCTCTCCCGAGGAGCAGATGTTTTTGGAATTTGCCTCGTCCTATTTTTTCCTGCATCCGCCGGCGGGCTTTGCCCGGCCGCCCGCGGCGCGGTGAGCGCCGCTCCCCATTTTTTCCTGCATGTATAAAAATCGCCGTTTTGAAGACACACCAGACAAGCCGAGAACCCTTGTCAGCCGCAAAAGAGCGTGATGCCGCCGCTCTCCTAAGCGGCCGCAAGATTTTTTTGCCGCATGCGCCAAAGCCCTGTCCGCCGGCATTGCCGAACATTGCTTTTGCCGTCACAGCAGCAAAAAAACCTCCCCGCCTTCCCGAAGAGGGAAGAGGGGAGGTTCTTTTTCTTTGTCGAAAAAAACAAGCGGCAGGCGCCTTGTCAAGAGAGCAGGACGGCGTCCGTTTCCTCCTGTACGCCGGCGACCTTTGCAAACTGGTCGAGCAGATCGGCCTTTGTCAGGTGCTTTTTCTCCTCGCCGGAGATGTCGAGAATGATATGACCCTCGTTCATCATAATCAGGCGGCTGCCGTGCGCGATGGCGTCGCGCATGTTGTGCGTGATCATCAGCGCAGTCAGCTCATTTTCCTGCACGATGCGGTCGGAAAGCTCGAGTACCTTGGCCGCGGTCGCCGGATCCAGCGCCGCGGTATGCTCGTCGAGAAGCAGCAGCTTCGGCCTCTGCAGCGAAGCCATCAGCAGCGTCAGCGCCTGACGCTGTCCGCCGGAGAGCAGCCCCACCTTGGCGGTCAGGCGATCCTCGAGCCCGAGGCCGAGCACCTTGAGCTTTTCGTGATAAAGCTCGCGCTCCGCCTTTGTGACGCCCCAGCGCAGGCCGCGCTTTTTGCCGCGGCGGCTGGCCATCGCAAGATTTTCCTCAATCTGCATATCGGGCGCGGTGCCCATCATCGGGTCCTGAAACACACGGCCGATATACGCGGCACGCTTGTGCTCGGGCAGACCGGTCACATCCACGCCGTCAATCAGAATGCTGCCCTCGTCCACGGGCCAGACGCCCGCGACGGCGTTGAGCATGGTGGATTTTCCCGCGCCGTTGCCGCCGATCACGGTGACAAACTCGCCCGGCTTGAGATGCAGGCTCAGGTCGGAGAGAGCGCGCTTTTCATTGATCGTGCCGGGGTTAAAGGTTTTGCAGATATGCTGTAATTTAAGCATCGGTTTTGGCGCCTCTCTTTCCCGCAAGTTTAAAGGAGCTCTTGGCCTGTGCGCGCAGGTAGGGAACCGCAAGGAACACGGCCACGACCACGGCAGTGAAGAGCTTGAGGTCATTGGTCGGCAGGTGCAGCCACAGCACCGTCACGACGACGATGTAATACAATACGCCGCCCACCGCCACAAAAGCGAGCCGCCCAAAGAAATTGAGATATTTTTTCAGCAGAGCCTCGCCGATCACCTCGCCGATAATCACGGCGGCCAGGCCGATCACGATCGCGCCGCGGCCCATGTTGATATCGGCATAGCCCTGGTACTGGGCCATCAGTCCGCCCGAAAATGCGACGATCGCGTTGGAAAGCGCAAGCCCCAGCACCTTCATCGCATCGATGTCGACGCCCTGCGCCCGGCTCATGGCCGGATTGTCGCCGGTGGCGCGGATCGCGCTGCCCTGCTCGGTGCCGAAATACCAGTACAGTACCGCCACGATCACGAACACGATCGCAAGGCCGGTTAAAATCGCGGAGGTGACATTGCGCCCCGTGAGCAGCAGGGCATATTTATCCGCGCTGACCGCCTTGTTGGCCGCCGCGCCCATAATGCGCAGATTGATGGAATAAAGCGCGAACTGTGTCAGAATACCGGCAAGGATCGCGGGGATGCCCAATCTTGTGTGCAGAAGACCCGTGACAAGACCCGCCAAAAGCCCCGCCGCCATGGCGGCCAGCAGCGCCGCCCACGCGGGCCAACCCGCGAGAATCAGCATCACCGTACAGGCGCCGCCCGTGGTAAACGAGCCGTCCACGGTCAGATCGGCGACGTCCAGCAGGCGAAACGTAATGTACACGCCGAGCGCCATCAGTCCGTAGATGATTCCCTGCGCGACGCCGCCGGGAATTCTCCCCAGCAGATTGGTCAGGCTCAGCGAAGCAAAATACGCTGCAATTTGACTCATCGAACTTCTCCTTACATAAAGCCGCATCAAAGGCGCGGCCTTTTATACAGCACTTTGCCCGGGCGGGAAAAACTTCCCCCGTCCGGGACAAAGGCGGCAAAATTTCTTTTAGCCGATCGCGGTGTAGCCCTCGGGAGGCGTGATTTCAAGAGCCTCGCAGATGGCCGCGTTGTACTCCTTGGTGAAATTGGGCGCAAAGCGGACGTCCATTTCGGCGGGGTCTGCGCCGTTGACCAGAATCTCGTACGCCATCTCGCCGGTGGCGACACCCAGATCATAGTAGCTGATGGAAAGCGTCGCGACACCGCAGCCGGCACAGATGCCCTCTTCGCCCGCGATAATGGGGGTCTTGGCGTTGAGCGCAACGTTGTTGATCGCCTCGGCACAGGAAGCAGCCGTGTTGTCGGTCGGAACATAGAGTACGTCGGATTCTCCGCAGGCGGTGGCCGTCACGGTCGAAACATCGTTGGAGTCGGAGAACGTGTAGCTCTTGACCGTGTAGCCATAGCCCTCAAGATAGGGAGTGATGGTCTCGGCCTGATAGACGGAGTTTGCCTCGCCGGAACAGTAGAGAATGCCGACCGTCTTAGCCTCGGGGAACAGCTCGTGGAGCATCTCGGCCTGCCCGTCGAGCGGAGCAAGGTCGGAGGTGCCGGAGACGTTCATGCCGGTTTTACCGGTCCAGCCGTCAATGTCCAGCGCGGAGGCGTAGTCCGTGACGGAGGTGCCGAGAATCGGAATCGTATTGGTAGCGGTGACCGCGGCCTGCAGCGCCGGGGTGGCGTTGGTCATGATCAGATCGCAGCCGTTCGCGGCAAAGCCGCCGCAGATGGTGACGCAGTTGGCGGAATCGCCGGAAGCGTTCTGCTCTTCAAAGGTGACCTTGTCGCCGAGCTTTTCGGTCAGCGCATCGCGAAAGCCCTTGGTGGCCTCGTCGAGCGCGGGATGCTGCACCAGCTGGCAGATGCCGACCGTATAGGTCTTGTCCGCGGAGGCGGTCTGCGAACCGGATTCGGACGGAGAGGCGGCTTCGCTGCCGGAGGCGGGGGAAGAAGCGGTTCCGCCGCAGGCTGCGAGCGCCAGTACAAGAGCGGCGGCCGTCAGCAGGGCCAAAAGTTTCTTTTTCATATAGGTACACTCCTTTTTTCTTTTCAAAAATAAAAAGCGGCCGTGTCCGTTTGGAAGGACTCAGCCGCCTGCTTACCGTGAGTTTCAGCGGGGTTTGCCGTTTCCGTCCGGAGAAAAACGAGAAAGAAGAGCGCGGTAAGAACGGCCCGCAAAGCGGACCTGCATAAAGTAATAGCGCACGGACGGATACGCAGTCATGGCGGGCTCTCCTTTCTTATGGAAATCGAAAGATTCGTAGGTACTTTTGCAGTATAGAACTTTAAATGAATGAAGTCAACCGTTATTTTGACCAAAAAATCCTCACAAAAGGCGCGGCGGCTTCCGCTCTGCCCGAGTCGTCTATAAAAAAACGGCATTGCAGCGCCGAAAATTCCGCTTGTCCTTTTTTGTGTTTTCTCTTGCCGGAAATCTCTTTGCATCGGGCAGAAACCGTGCGTTCTTTGACACAAAAGGCGAGCTTCGCGGCCATGCCTCCCGAAAAATACCGCCTTAAACCGCGAGAAAATTCTGCCTGCGGCGCTCGTTTTACAGCACGCAAGCGTTCCGCCGCTCTGAATCACGGTTTTCTGTAAAAGAGACGTCCGCACGGGGCCTGCCCGGCGGACGCCTCTGTCTTTGCTTACTTCATTGTCGCCAGCTTTTCCGCCAGCGCAACGAGAAAGTCGATGCTGACCTCGACCTTGTCGAAGTTCATGCTCTCTGCGGTGGTATGGCCTTCGCTGCCGCCGCTGACGCCCGTGGAGATGATGTAGATGGAATCGTTCTTCTCTGTGAATTCTCCGCACTCGACGCCCGCGTGGATAGCCTTGAGCGCATATTCCTCGCCGGTCATGTCGTAAAACAGCTCCGCCGCGATATCGCCGAGCTTATTGCCGCCCTTGAGCGGCCACGTGGCGAAGGTGGTGGGAACTTCCATGGAAAATCCGGAAAACTCAGAAAGCGCCTGATTCGCCATGGTGATCTGCTGCGACTGGTAGTTGGAGGAACTGCGCATCATGCAGGTGAAGGTGACGGTGTCCTCGGTGAGGGAAAAGGTGCCGAGGTTGGAGGAGGACTCCGTACCGCTGGCGGTGGCAAGCAGGGTGTGGATGTTGTTGGGCACCGTGCTCATCAGCTGCACGAGCGTAACGCTGAGATCGCCGCTGAGCACCCGGCTCACCGTCTCATCGGTTTTTCCGTAGGTGAAGGTATAGTCCGTCTCGACGGCGGAATAAGCGTCGTCAAAGAGCTTGGCAAAGTTCTGCATCGCCTCATCCACGGCGGCAAGATCGCCGTTCTTGACGGTAACGACCGCCTTGGCGGAGCTGGGGATGGCGTTGTTGGCACTGCCGCCGGAAAAAGCGGCGATATTGACGTCGACGCCGGCTTGATCAAGCGCGAGCACCGCGTTGGCCACGGCAACCAGCGCATTGGCCTTGCCGTTGCCGACGCCGGCGGAATGTCCGCCCTTCAGTCCGGCAAACTCCACTGCGTAAGCGACGCTGTCGGCGGGCACCGCGACCCACTCGGTCGGATGGGAGAAATCGAAATACTTGCCGCCGGCGCAGGAGATGACGGCGCCGCCGTAGCCGCCGTCCACATTGATCATGTAATCGGCGCCTTCCAGGTACTTGGGATCCAGCGCTTTTGCGCCGTACAGGCCGACTTCCTCATCGACCGTGAAGACAAAGCGCAGCGGGCCGTGGACAAACTGATCGGCGTAATCCATATAAGTAAGCATAAAAGCAATGCCGGAGCCGTTGTCCGCGCCGAGAGAGGTGCCGTTCGCCTTGACGGAGTTAGAGCTCCAGACAAGCTCGAGCGGGTCGGTCGTCCAGTCGTGGGTCACGCCCGGGTCGACGGCCTCGACCATGTCGATGTGGCCCTGAAAAACCACGGTGGGCGCATCCTCATACCCGGCAGTAGCGGGGAGGAACATGATGACGTTGCCGATCTCCTCGGTTTCGCAGGTCACGCCGTTGTTTTCGGCCCATGCCTTGAGGTAGGCGGTGATCTTCTCGGTGTTGAAGCTCGAATGCTGAACCTGTGTGACATTCGCAAATTCCTGAATGTAGTTCATTACGACGTCGCTGTCGTTAGAGATGACGTCGGTGGGAACATTTACGACCTCGTAGCCGGGCGTCTGCTTGGCCCTGACGCCGGTGATTTTGCTGACGGCGGTGGGCGCCGCAGCGGATTCGGACGATGCAGAGGATTCCGCGGGCGCGGAGGATGCGGACACCGCAGGGGCCGCGGTGGAGGTGCTGCCGCCGCAGGCTGCCAGTGACAGCACAAGCATGGCGGAGAGGGCAAGCGCGAAAAGTTTCTTTTTCATGTGGGACTCTCCTTCTCTTTCCTCTCTTTTTTTAAAAAATAAAGAAGCGGCCCTGTCCGAAGAACAGGGCCGCTTTTCTTTCCAAACACAGTAAGCGGAGATAGCTGTTCAACCGGACCTACGGAAAAAGAAGTACCAAAATAAGACCCGCAATGATAATGCGAGTCATAATCAGCAGGCCGGAGCAATCCGCGCACGGGACGGCGGTAGGATGATACGGCTGTTTCATGGCGAGCGCTCCTTTCTTTCGGTCGATTTTTCACAGTATATGGATGAAAGCGAAGAGAGTCAATCGTTATAATAAACAAAAACTTTTCACATCTCTTGTGCAAGCAAGCTCTGAGGCGCTCAAATTCCCAAATAAACCCACACGGTTTCTCTGTAAAATCGCTTTTGGCTTTTTTTGGAACAAAAAGAAAAATTCAGCGTTTTTTCTTCGGCGCAGGCAGTCTCCGGCAGTCTTTCGCGCGTTCTCAGACGCTTTTTCTGATGCCGCAGCCGCATAAAAATCCCCCCGCCTTCGGCTTTCTTTTTTGCGTCCACGGCGCGAAAAGCCTGAGGCGAGGGGCGGTTTTGGAATACATACAGCCTTACTGCTTTGGCACAACCGCGAAAAAACAAAGCCGCTTGGCGCCGTCATTTCGCAGGCTGTGGGCATGTCCCTCGGGGCAGTAGTGCGCCTCTCCGGGCAGCAGCGTCTCAAACGCACCGTCGCACAGCACACGGCCCTCGCCCGACAAGACATAGATCATCTCGCAGGTGCCCGTGTGGGTATGCATCCCGATCGAAGCGCCCGGCTCGAGGTGCCCGAGCAAAACCTTGTTGCCGTCGGAGAGAAACATCTTCGCCTCAAGCGCGCCCTCTCCGCCGTTGAATTTTTCAAGTCTGGTTTCTTCCATCGCGGAAAAATCGAGTTTCATATCGTGTCTTCCTTTCTGTCCGTCCGCGGCGGGAAAATCAAGCCGCGGCGTTCTCTGAGAAAAAAGCCGGGCGCGTTTTCGGCGCCCGG
This sequence comes from uncultured Oscillospiraceae bacterium, assembly GCA_934232845.1. GTDB lineage: Bacteria > Bacillota > Clostridia > Oscillospirales > Ruminococcaceae > Yanshouia. The sequence goes on along the minus strand of CAKQGD010000004.1, from coordinate 29,852 downwards.
CCCTTGGCCTTTTTAACGAAAAGCTCAGTCCTTGCCCGCGACAATCATCGCGGCGATGCAGCTCAGAATAAAGCAGGCTGCGCCCACCACGAGCATCACAATCGCAGTCACGGAATGCCAGCCCAGCGTTTTGGAGGTAATTCGTTCAATCATGCCGTTTCCTCACTTTCCAAGGCGCTCTTCGAGCGCGTCAAGCTGTTTCGCCATCTCATCGGGCAGCTTATCGCCGAATTTTTTATAGAACTCGCGGATGCCCGCGGCTTCTTCCTTCCACAGGGCGACGTCTACATCCAGCAGACCGCGCACGGTCTCCTCGGTGATGTCGAGCCCCTCGATATTGATGTCCTCGGGGCGCGGCTCATAGCCCACCGGCGTCTCAACCGCATCGGCGGTGCCGTTTGCACGGCCGAGAATCCACATCAGCACGCGCATATTGTCACCGAAGCCGGGCCAGATGAAATTGCCCTCGTCGTCGGTGCGGAACCAGTTGACGTTGAAGATCTTGGGGGCCTTGTCGCCGAGCTTTTCCCCCATTTCAAGCCAGTGCTGCCAGTAGTCGCCCATGTGATAGCCGCAGAAAGGCAGCATCGCCATCGGGTCGCGGCGCACAACGCCGACCTGACCGACGATCGCGGCGGTCGTCTCGGACGCCATCGACGAGCCGATAAAGACGCCGTGCTTCCAGTCGCGGGCCTGATAGACCAGCGGCGCGGTCTTGGCGCGGCGGCCGCCGAAGATGATCGCATCGATCGGCACGCCCATCGGGTCGTTGAAGTGCTCGGAGAGCACCGGGCAGTTTTCCGCCGGGGCGGTAAAGCGCGAATTGGGATGCGCGCCCTTTGTCTCGGGATTGCCGTTCCAGACGTTGCCTTTCCAGTCGAGGGAGTTCTTGGGCGGATTTTTATCCAGTCCCTCCCACCAGACGGTGTTGTCGTCAAGATTGAGCGCAACGTTGGTGAAGATCGTATTCTTTGTGGTCGTGGCCAGCGCGTTGGGGTTCGATTTGGCGTTTGTGCCGGGCGCGACGCCGAAAAATCCCTTTTCTGCGTTGATCGCATAGAGGCGGCCGTCCGGCCCGATGTGCATCCACGCAATGTCGTCGCCCACGCACCACGCCTTGTATCCCTGTTTTTTGTAGACCTCGGGCGGGATGAGCATTGCAAGGTTCGTCTTGCCGCAGGCCGACGGGAACGCCGCCGCGACGTAATGCGTCTCGCCCTGGGGATTCTCGATGCCGAGAATCAGCATGTGCTCGGCCATCCATCCCTCAGTCTTGGCAAGGTAGGAGCCGATGCGTAGCGCGTAGCATTTTTTGCCCATAAGAGCGTTGCCGCCGTAGCCGGAGTTAACCGACCAGATGGCGTTATCCTCCGGAAAATGGCAGATATAGCGCTTTTCGGGATCGAGCGCCGCCTTGGAATGCAGGCAGCGGACCCAGTTGTCGGAATCGCCCAGCTCGCGCAGCGCGCAGTCGCCCGCGCGGGTCATGATCAGCATGGACAGCGCAACGTAAATGGAATCCGTGATCTCAATGCCGATTCTGGCGGCGGGGGAACCAAGCGGCCCCATTACGAAGGGAACGACGTACATGGCGCGGCCCTTCATACAGCCGTCGTAGATCTCGCGCAGCATGGGGTAGGCCTTTTTCGGGTCCATCCAGTTGTTGGTGGGGCCCGCGTCCTCCTCGCGGCGGCTGCAGATAAAGGTGCGGTCCTCCACACGCGCAACGTCGAGGGGATCGGAGCGGTGCAGTACGCAGCCGGGCAGCTTTTCCTGATTGAGCAGGTGCAGCTCGCCCGTGGAAAGAGCCTCTCTGCGCAGAACGTCGGCCTGCTCGTCGCTGCCGTCGAGCCAGAGAACCTTGTCCGGCTTGCACAGGGCGACGGCTTCGTCCACCCACGCCAGCACGGTCGGATTGGTTGTATTCATGTCAAAAGTCCCTCCTGCATTTTAAAACATTCGGTACGCCGCGGGAAAAGGCCCCGGCCCGTCCCGCCCGCTTTTGGTTATTATAGCACGGCTTTGCCGCAAAAGAAAAGCGTTTGACGGATTTTCCTGCAAAAGTTCACGGCTTTGCCGCGAATTTTTCTTTTTTGATCAGATTTACACTTCAAAATCCGCGGGAGCGCCGCGCTCCACCGGCAGGGTCGCGACAGCGTTAAGCCGGTCGGAGGCAAGATGTCCCGCCAGATATTCGTAGTAGGCCTGCGAGCCGATCATGGCGGCGTTGTCTCCGGTCAGGGTGAGCGGCGGCATGCAGATGCGCACGCCGTTCTTTTTGCCGCAGGCGAGCATCTCTTCGCGCAGGCGCGTGTTGGCAGACACGCCGCCCGCAACAGAGACAACCTTCGCGCCCGTCTGTCCGGCTGCGAGGAACACGCGCGAAACAAGCGCCTCGCAGACCGTCTTTTCAAATGAGGCGCACAGCGACGGTACATCGATCGTTTCACCCTTCTGCTTTGCGTTGTGCAGCAGGTTGACCACGGCGGTCTTCACACCCGAAAAGCTCATGTCGAGCGGGCATCCTTCGACATGCGGCTGCGGAAAGCGGTATTTCGTGTCGTCGCCGCGGCGCGCCTGCCGGTCGAGCGCAACGCCGCCCGGATAGGGAAAGTCCATCGCGCGCGCGGCCTTGTCAAAGCACTCGCCCGCCGCGTCGTCGCGCGAGCGGCCGAGCACGCGCAGGTCGGTGTAGCCGCGCACATCGACGATCAGGCTGTGACCGCCCGACGCCACCAGACAGAGAAACGGCGGCTCGAGATCGGGCGAGGCGATGTAATTGGCCGCGATATGGCCGCGGATGTGGTGCACGGGAATCAGAGGCTTTCCGGCGGCGAGACTGAGCCCTTTTGCAAAATTGACCCCGACGAGCAGTGCGCCGACCAGTCCCGGCCCCGCCGTGACGGCGACGGCATCCACAGTCTCGACCGTTTCGCCCGCGTCGGAAAGAGCCTTTGCGGCGACCTCGTCGATCTGTTCGATGTGACGGCGCGAGGCGATCTCCGGCACGACGCCGCCGTAGAGCCGATGCTCGGCGATCTGGGTATAGACGACGCTCGACAGCACGCGCCGTCCGTCCTCGACGACGGCGGCGGCGGTCTCGTCGCAGGAAGATTCGATGGCAAGAATTTTCAAAGAGTAAAACGCCTCCTTTGAAATCCGGACAAACCCGTTCGGCACGCCCGGGCCCGTAACGCGGAGCATCGCGGCAAAGCACAAACAGCCCCGTGCGGACACGATTTTTTTAAAAAGCTCTGCAGGCGGGGCGGGAAAAGATACAAAATCCTGTTTTCAAGACCCTTCGGCCGCGATCTTACATTTTGACGGGCTTCCACGCCTTGCCGGTCTTTTCAAACAGCAGTGACGCCAGAGCACGGCGGTCCTCGCCGGAGAGATCCGATTTCCGAATGGCATGCAGGTACATTTTGCTCAGCACGATGACAAAAACGTCCGTATCCTCGGCCAGCGCCGCGATATGAGAGTACCCGACCTCGTCGGTTCCCTCGGGGCCGACTGCGGTGAAGCTGTCCTCGCCGAAGGTGTACTCCATGCGCAGATCCTCTCCGCCGCGCGCCTCCCGGATGTTGTTCGCCGCGCCGCGCAGCATTTTGCGGCGTGCGTGTTTGGACACGACCGCGTGCACGCCCACCACGAGGGCACAGAGAAACGCACGGATAAACCAATCCGTTTTTTCGTCAACGAACGTTCTGGGCAGCGTAAGCGCCAGCACAATCAGAATCAGAATGATGCGCAGCCAAAGCACCATTTTTCTGCTGTAAAGCTCGTTTTGAATCCAGAGCGCGTGATAATAGGTGTTTTCGTCAAGGGTCGTCTGTACGGTCATGGCAGGGATTCCTTTCTCATTTCAATGGATTTGTGTAAATTCGATTCTGAAAAGCAGCGCGTCCTCGCGCGGCTTTTCGTAAAATCCTCTCCGCACGCCGATTTCAGTGAAACCGAGCGAACGGTAAAGTGCGATTGCGGGCGTGTTGGAGGCGCGCACCTCCAGCATCAGAAAATCAAGCGTTCGCCTTTGTGCCTCTTCGATCAGGCGCAGCGTCAGCGCGCGGCCAAGCCCCTGTCCGCGAAAAGCGGGCAGTACCGCGATGTTTGTGACGCTGCCCTCGCCGCAGACGTATTCCAGCCCGGCCCAGCCGATCACCTGTCCGTCCTGTACGGCGGCAAACAGCGCGCTGTGGCCGTTCTCAAGCTCAGCCAAAACAGCCTCTTCGCTCCACGGCCGGGAAAAGCAGGCGCACTCCACCGCATGAATGCCGGCCGCGTGCGCGGCGGCGGCACGGATGATCTCCATCAGTCCTTCGCCTCCAGCCAGTTTTTCCCCGTTTTGGCGTCGGCGAGAAGCGGCACCGAGAGGCTGACGGCGTGTTCCATCTCTTCGGTGACGATGGCGGCGGCGCGGCTGGCCTCGGATTCGGGCGCCTCGACGATCAGTTCGTCGTGCACCTGCAAAATCAGCCGGGCCGCAAGACCCTCTTTTTCAAGGCGGTCGTAGACGCGCACCATGGCAAGCTTGATGATATCGGCGGCGGTGCCTTGAATGGGCGTGTTGCGGGCGGCACGCTCACCGAACGCGCGGGTAACGCGGTTCTGCGCGGAAAGCTCCGGCAGGGGGCGGCGGCGGCCGAACATTGTGGCGACATAGCCGTCCTCCTTGGCTTTCTGCACCACCTCGTCCATATAGCGGGCGATGCCCGGGTACGTCGCGAAATACGCCTTGATATAGCGGTCGGCCTCGGCAACGGTGACGCCGATGTCCTGCGACAGGCTGTACGCCCCGATACCGTAAACAAGGCCGAAATTGACGGCCTTTGCCGCCGAGCGCATCTGCGGGGTGACGAATTCCTCCGGCAGGTCGAACACCTGCGCGGCCGTTTTGGTGTGAATGTCGGCATTGTTCAAAAAGGCCGATATCATCGCCTGATCCTGCGCGACGTGGGCAAGCACGCGCAGCTCGATCTGAGAGTAATCCGCGTCCACCAGCACAGAGCCGGGCCGCGCCGTAAAAAAGGCGCGCAGGCGGCTGCCGCGCTCGGTGCGCACGGGGATGTTCTGCAGATTCGGCTCGGCGGAGCTGATGCGCCCGGTGCGCGTTTCGGTCTGCTTAAAGACCGTATGCACCAGACCGTCCGGCCCGATCTTATCGAGCAGACCGTCCACATAGGTGGATTTGAGCTTTGCAAGCCTGCGGTACGCGAGAATATCCTCAACGATGGGATGCTTGTTTTTCATCTTGTCCAGCGTGTCGGCGTCGGTCGACCAGCCGGTGCGGGTCTTTCTGCCGGCGGGCAGGCCCAGCCGGTCGAACAGCACCTCGCCGAGCTGCTTGGGGGAATTGAGATTGAACTCGCCCCCCGCGAGAAAGTAAATCCGGCCGACCACCTCGGCCAGATCGGCGTCCAGCTCCCCGCCGTAGCGGCGCAGGCCCTCGGCGTCGAGCAGAAAGCCCTCGCACTCCATCGAGGCCAGCACGCGGGAGAGCGGCGCCTCGATCTCGGACATCAGCCGGTCCATGCCCTTTTCGGCGAGATCGCCGGCCAGCGCCCGGCAGAGATCGGGCATCCGGCACACCTCGTGGGCAAGATCGGCCATTTTTTCGGACAGGCCGTCCGGAAGAGCGGCCCGCACCGGGCAAACCGCGCGCCCCATGCCAAGCGTCTGCACCGAGTAGTCGCTGCCCGTCGGCGTCAGCAGATAACCCGCGAGCGACGCATCAAACCGCGCAAGGGCGGGCTTTTTTCCCCGGGAAAAGGAGCGGTGATACCAGCTCTTTGTATCGCAGAGGGAAAGAACGGCGTTTTTTTCCGCCAGACGGTCGAGCAGAGCGTCAAAATCCGGACAGCTTCCGTCCAGCAGTACAAGGGAAGATCCGAGCAATGCGGCCGCCTTCGGCGCAGGGCCGTCTTCCGACAGGGCGAGGTACAGCGCATCCTCACCGAGCAGCCTGTCCCACGCGGCGGCGTCATTGTAAAAGACAGATACGGCAGGGGAGTCTGCCGCGGCTTCTTCCCGCGGGGCGGCGGGCGCATCGGACGGCGGCTCAAGATGCAGCCGCGCGATCATCTGCCGCAGCTCAAGCGAGTCGAGCAGCCGGTACAGCGCCGCGTCGTCGCGTCCCGACGGAATCAGGTCAGAAAGCGTTATCCCCAGCGGCACAGAGCAGCAGATCTCGGCCAGTTCGCGGCTTAAATACGCGCTGTCACGTCCGGCTGCAAGCTTTGTGCGCGCACCGGGTTTGATCGCGGCGTCGTCCAGGTGGGAGTACACGCCGTCGAGCGTGCCGAATGTTTGAATCAGGGCAAGAGCGGTTTTTTCGCCGATGCCCGGCACGCCGGGAATGTTGTCCGACGCGTCGCCCATCAGCGCCTTGACGTCGATCATCTGCGGCGGGATCACGCCGTAGCGCTCTTTGATCACGGCCTCGTCGATCATCTCGGCCGAGGAATGTCCGCCCTTTGTCGAGGCGAGGCGCACCGTCACACCGCCGCCTATCAGCTGAAAGCTGTCGCGGTCGCCGGTCGCGATGACGCATTCGTTTCCCTCCCGGCGGCACATGGCGGCAAGCGTGCCCAGCACGTCGTCGGCCTCGTAGCCCTCGAGAGAGACGATGCGGCAGCCCATCGCGGTGAGAATCTTCTTCATCGGGTCGAGCTGCTGCGCCAGCTCGGGAGGCATCCCCTTCCGGCCGGCCTTGTAGCCCTCGTAGCGCGTATGGCGAAAAGTCGGCGCGCGAAGGTCGAACGCGAACGCGAGCGCGTCGGGCTGCACCTCGTCGAGCAGCTTCTGCAGAATGGACAGAAAGCCGAAGATGCCGTTGGTAAAGCGTCCGTCCCGCGTGGTCAGCGGACGCACGCCGTAATAGGCCCTGTTTAAGATGCTGTTGGAATCGACAGCCAGCAGTTTCATGCGGCGGTCTCCTTTCTTTTTTTAAAAAAAGCGGTCTGCGCGCGGCACAAGATGCGCAGCGGCAGAAAAACACAAGTATAGTATAGCACGAAACAGGCCGGTTGAACAGGTTGTTTTTGTGCCAAGGCTTGCCGTTTCGCGGCCTGCATGCTACAATTGCAGCAGAAAAAACGGCTCTGCCGCAAAGGAGGCTGCACCCATGAACCTGCGACAGACAAGAACCGCGACAAACGCTTTGTTCGCCGCAATCTTCGGATCGATCTTTCTCGGCTATCTGACCAACACGGAGATTTTTTTCCTTCTTTCTCTCGTCAGCCTCGCCGGCCTCTGCGTGATACAGCTGCTGTTCTGCCGCTGTCCCCACTGCAAAAAGAGCCTGATCCGCGTATCGGGAAATTTCTGCCCGCACTGCGGCAAATCCGTCGCTGACGAACCCGAAAACCGCTGAATGGTCTGGAGGAAATCCGTTTTGAAGATCGCATCTCTCACAATCGACGGCTTTGCCGCCATGGCGCCGATGGCGGGCGTGGCAGACCTCGCCGTGCGCACTCTGGCACGGCGATACGGCGCGGCGCTGGTGTACGGCGAAATGGTCAGCGCCAAGGGCGTCTCGATGCAAAGCGAAAAAAGCCGCGAGCTGTTGTTTCTGCCGGACGAACACCCCTGCGCGGTGCAGTTGTTCGGCAGCGACCCCGTCTGCATGCGGCAGGCCGCGGCTCTCGCCGCCGAGGGCGCGCCCGATCTCATCGACATCAACATGGGCTGTCCCGCGCCGAAGATCGTCTCCGGAGGGGCGGGCAGCGCCCTGTTAAAAGACCTGCCCCGTATCGGCGAGCTGGTCTCCGCCGCCATCGAGGGGGCGGGCGGCATTCCCGTCACGGTAAAGATCCGCCGCGGCTTTGACGCGGGCGACGACGTCGCCGTACAGGCCGCCGTCACCGCCGAGCGGGCGGGGGCCGCCGCCGTCACGGTACACGGGCGCACACGCGCGCAGATGTACGCGCCGCCGGTCGATCTCTCGTGCATCCGCCGGGTGAAAGAATCCGTCTCGATTCCCGTGATCGGCAACGGCGATCTTTACACCGCCGCCGACGCGGTGCGAATGTACCGCGAAACGGGCTGTGATCTTGTGATGGTCGGACGCGGCGCGCTCGGCAACCCGTGGCTTTTTGCCGAGATCAACGCCGCCATGCGCGGTCTGCCCGCGCCGCAGCGCCCGCCGCTGGAGGAGCGGCTCGCCGTCATGCGTAAGGAGCTTGCTCTGCTCGTCGCGGACAAAGGGGAGTATGTGGGCTTTCGCGAGGCGAGAAAGCACGCCGCCTGGTATCTGACGGGCCTGCGCGGGGCGGCGGGCCTGCGCAGGATGTGCGGCGCCATCGAGGGCTGGAGGGAAATCGACGCGCTGTGCCGCGCCGCAAAAGAGCAAAATTCATAAAAACGAAACGCCGCAGGGCGGGGGAAAACACCCCGCTCTGCGGCCTTTTTGTGACACTTGATTCATTTTATCCGCAGATGGGGCTGCCCAAAACGGAGCCGTGATAGGCATAATATTCGCCGTGGGCATCGAGACCGGCGCAGAGCTGCTCTCTTGTGCAAAGCCCGCCGCAAACAGCGTCGCCGCTCTGCGTCGTGACAGACTGCAAAAGAAACCGCTCTGTCTCGCCGTCTGAAAACCAGACGCCGCGGCAATATCCGCCGAGGTAAAAGCTCTTGGCCTCGGTCTTGTCCGTTTTGAATCCGGCGTCCTGCAGGCGCTTCATCAGACCGTCGTCGAGGCGCAGGGCAGTCACGGGCCCGCGCTCCCAGCTTTTTTCTGCATAGAACTGCCCGGTCCCGACGTCATAGTTTACCTCGGTCACATGCAGGCCCGCGGTGTATGCGTCCGCCGGGTCACAATATAGCGCGCCGACGGCGCCTGTTTCCCGGCTGTCATCATGCTCTCTGATTCGCCTCTCGCTTTCTTTGCAGATGTCAGCAAAGGGCGTTTGCTGCCGCAGCAGCGCGGCAACCTCTTCAAAATACAAAAAGTGGTCGTCCGTTCCCGTGATATCGTAGCTGTATTCTTCCATTCGCTCGAGGGATGAAACCGTGACGGACAGTCCGCCAAGCGTTTCCCATGAAATTTCCCTCTCCGTGCGATAAAAGGAATTTAAAATTTTCTGCGCGTCCTGTCCGTACCGGGCGGACACCTCTGCCACAGGAGAGGAGATCCCCTCTCTCTGCGCCGCAGCCACGCCCGTGCAGGCGCAAAGGGCAAGGCACAGGAATAGAATTGCGAGGATTCTGCTCTTCTTCATTCGTCGGCCTGCCTTTCGTTAATTCCAAACTGCCGTTTGCCTCCATGTGTACGTAAGATTTCCCATTTGCTGCGTATAGAATCCGTCAGAGCCCTGAAGAATCCAAAGGATATCACCCTCCAGCGAATCCATCACAGCAATTTCGTTTATAACTCCACTCACATTTTTACTGTATCCGCAGCATGTTACCATGTGTGCCATTTGGTTTGGATCATTATCTCTCCACCATACCATTGGGAAAGGATGGTCTCGATCGAGTTCTTGTTCTATTTTTGCGGCTGTGATAGTTCCCAAGATTCTTCCTAAAAGAATTCCGTACTCATTTTCAATATATTCTATAGTAGTAGGAAAGTCTCTCCCGCCGGTGCCGGTATATCCCACTCCTTCTGCAAACGCGCTCGGATCAGAATATAAATAATCATCATGATTATTAAGCCAATCATATTCCCCAATACACCAAGCAGTTGCTGCCCAGCATTGATTTGACCCCTCAGGTTGTTGCCATGTGTCTACATTTAAAAGCAATGTCATAGTCTCACTATCTAATGTGGAAAATTGTGGGACACTTAATGCTTGTTTATTTGTCGTTGTCATGTTTTCTGCTTGTGAAAAAGAAAGAGTCTCATTGAAAACTATATTCTTTACCTCGTCTGTAGTCAGGTCCTCTTGGTCAAAAAGTGGGACATCATAGCATTTTATTTCAAATACATTTCCATCACAATAAACAAATATTTGACGACCATAGAGAATAAGTTTACTGGCTTTCTGTCCGCCTTGTGTAATTTCATCGATACGTTGGGCAAAGCTCTTTGAAAAATTATAAGAAATCGATCCATTATCTCCTGTGATTTTCGTAAGAACAGCCACAATTTTATTGTTCTTAAAAATCGGATAATAAGAAACATCTGTACATTTTGATAAGTTCTCTTTATTTTCTATCAAATATGTAGAGAACGCTGTTCCTAAATCATAACTGTCTTGAAAACTCCACTGATATGAAGGAGTCACTATTCCATTTAAAACCATCTTTGAAGCGACATCAACTAAATCTGAGGAAGCAAAAGAAGTGACTGTGAAAATACCGACGAAAAAGAACGCCATGAAATATTTTGTGACTTTTTTAAACATCTTTCTTTCTCCTTTACATTTGTCTGTGGCTTCTTGCTATTATTTCACCCTTTCTTTATTCCAGATTTTTCTTACTGTAGCAGGAAAATTTTTCCCAGTCAAGGGCCGTCTCGTTTTTGTTAACTTCACGTCTCATTTTTGTTAACTTCACACCGCCCTTTGCCTTCGGCAAAAACGCAAAGCCGGTACGATTTTATTCTTATTATAACACATGGCAGAAGCTGCGGTAGAGAAAAGGCCGGCGCAAGGCCGGCATTTTGAACAAGTCAGGAATCCCCGCGCTCGCGCACGACGAGGCGGATGGGAGTGCCCTCCATACAGAAGGCCTCGCGGATCTGGTTTTCGAGATACCGCTGGTAAGAGAAGTGAAACAGCTCGGCCTTGTTGACAAAGCAGACGAAGGTCGGCGGGCAGGAGGACGCCTGGGTCATATAGTAGATCTTCAGGCGTTTGCCCTTGTCGGAAGGCGGCTGCACCCGCGCGGTCGCGTGCGCCAGCAGGTCGTTGAGCGCGCCCGTGGTGACGCGCATGGAGTTGTAGCCCGCGACGCGGTTGATCAGCTCAAAAAGCTTCTCCACGCGCTGGCCTGTCTTGGCCGAGATAAAGAGAAACGGCGCATAGCTCATAAACGACAGGTCGATCTCCAGCTTTTTGGTAAATTCGGCCATCGTTTTGTCGGTTTTCTCAACGGCGTCCCATTTGTTGACGACGATGATACAGGCCTTGCCCTGTTCATGGGCGTAGCCTGCGATTTTAGAATCCTGCTCGGTAAAGCCTTCCGTCGCGTCGATCAGAATCAGGCAGACCTGAGCGCGGTCGACGGCCATATACGCGCGCAGCACGGAATAGCGCTCGATGGCGTCGGTGACTTTTTTCTGACGGCGGATGCCCGCCGTATCGATAAAGCGGTACTTGCCCCACTCATTGTCGATATCGGTATCGGTCGCGTCGCGCGTCGTACCCGCGATATCGGAGACGATCGCACGTTCGTCCCCGGCAATGCGGTTGACCAGAGACGACTTGCCGACGTTGGGTTTGCCGATGATGGCGACGCCGATACGGTCGTCCGGCGTATCGTTCTCTTTTTCAAAATCGATCTGCGCGCACACCGCGTCGAGCAGGTCGCCCGTACCGTGGCCGTGCAGGCCGGAAACCGGCACGGGATCCCCGAGCCCGAGGTTATAGAACTCGTAGAATTCAGGCGGCGGCGCACCGAGAGAGTCGCACTTGCTTACGCAGAGGACGACGGGCTTGCCGCTTTTTAACAGCATCGAGGCGACGTCCTGATCGGTAGCGGTCACGCCGGTGCGCAGATCCGTCACCAAAATAATCACATCGGCGCTGTCGATGGCAAGCTGAGCCTGACGGCGCATCTGCGACAAAATCACATCGTCGGAGTACGGCTCGATGCCGCCGGTGTCGACGAGCATAAATTCATGCGTCAGCCACTCGCAGGGCGCATAGATGCGGTCGCGGGTGACGCCGGGCGTATCCTCGACAATGGCGAGGCGCTGGCCGGTCAGCTTGTTGAAAAGCGTGGACTTGCCGACATTGGGGCGGCCGACCACGGCTACAATGGGTTTTGACACAAAAGGTCACTTCCTTTCCGAAAGGGGGCCGAGCAGCGTGCGGGCGAGCGAGCCGCCGTCCGCACCGCTGACGATCACGGGAACGCCGAGGGCTTTTTCCAGCTCCCCGGGGGTTTTGTCGTCGAGAAACAGGTCTCCCTCGCGGCGCAGCATACACGACGGCACCACAAGCGCGTCGCCGAGATCGCGGCCGCGCAGCTCCGCAAGAATATCGCCGCCGGTCACAAGGCCGGAAACGGTGATATGCCCGCCGAAAAAGTGCGACGGAATCGGGCACACCGCGACGGAAAGCATCGGGTCAAGGAACATCGCCTTGCGCGCCAGCGCGGCGACGGAGACGGCGGCCGCTTTTCCGGTGGCGAGCGTAAAGCGGCGGGGCTGTCCGCACGGGGCGAGGGAATGCAGCGCGCGGTCAAACTCAAGATGGCAGTTCGCGATCAGGCCGACGCCGTTTTCCAGCTGGGCGAAATCTCCGTAATACTCGGCTGCGGGAATCAGCCGTCCCGCCTTGAGAAAGAACTCGTCGGCGGGGTAGACGACGCGCTCGCCGCGCTCGCGCAGCCATTTTTCCGAAAAGCGCTCGATCGTATCCACAACGGCGGCGGCTTCTTCTTTTGTAAACGGGCGCAGGGGAGTCAGCCCCTCGCGGAAGCCGGTGAGCCCCACGGGCACGCAGGCGATCGACTGCAGCGCGGGCCAGAGCTCTCCCAAATCGGAAAGCGTTTTTTCCAGCGCCTCGCCGTCGTTGTAGCCCGGGCAGAGCACAAGCTGGGTGTTGACTTTAATTTCCCCCTCGCAGAGGCGTTTTAACCGCGCGAGGGATTCTTCTCCCGCGAAGCGGTTGGCCATCATGCGCACGCGCAGCGCGGGATCGGTCGTATGCACCGACACGTTGACCGGGGAAATATGCAGCCGAAGAATGCGTTCGACGTCCTCGTCGGTGAGATTCGTCAGTGTGATATAGTTGCCGAACAGAAAGGACAGGCGGCTGTCATCATCCTTGAAATAAATGCTTTCCCGCATACCGGGGGGATTCTGGTCGATAAAGCAGAAAACGCACTTATTACGGCAGCTTTTCTGTTCATCCATCAGATAGGTGGCAAATTCCAGTCCGAGGTCTTCGTCCTCATCCTTTCGCACGGGCAGGCTCAGAAGTTTTCCGCTGCGGCGCACCGTGAGAAAAAATTTCTCCTGCAGCATATAAAAACGGTAGTCGAGCACGTCGCGGATCGGCTCGCGGCCGATCTTTAAAAGCTCGTCGCCCTCGCGCACGCCGGCGCGCGCGGCGGGGGAGCCTGCCGCAACGGACAAAACGGTCACTGCCATATAGCGGCTCTCCTTCCTTTTTTGATTTTCAACCTCTCAGGGCGCAGCCCTTGCGCCGATACGCCGCGCCGGGACGGCGCGCTGTTTCGGCAGGGGCGCGCCTCTGCGTCTTTTTTACTCACGCAATAAAAAAGGGAGACGGGGCAAAACGACCCCGTCCCCGCTGCTTCTGGGGATTTTTCGTACCCTTATTCCGCGTCAACCTTGACAACGGCCTTGCCCTTGTAATAACCGCAGGCGGGGCAGACTCTGTGCGGCATTTTCCATGCGCCGCACTGGGTGCATTTGCTCAGAGCGGGAGCTTCGAGCTTCCACACGCTGGAACGTCTCTTGTCTCTGCGTGCTCTGGATACTTTTCTCTTCGGTACTGCCATCTTCAGGCACCTCCTTCATCGTCCAAGAGTTTTCTGAGAATCGCGAGCCGGGCGTCGCCGGTGTTTTGACGGCACCCGCAGTTTGTTTGGTTGAGGTCCGCACCGCACACGGGGCAGAGCCCTTTGCAGTCCTCTCTGCACAGGAGCACCTGCGGCAGCAGAAGTTGCAGATCGTCCGCGGCGACCCCGTCGAGATCCACGATCTTGTCGGGCGCGACGATGAAAGCGTCGTTCAGAGCATCGTCCTCGAGCGCCTCCACCACCGTGTGGGAAAACGTCTCGCTGACGGCACGCTCCGTCTGCATCAGGCAGCGATCACACCGAAACGGCATCCGGCCGCTGATTTGGTAGCGCAGGGTTACGACGCCGGCGCGGTTCTCCGCACATCCCCTGACCGCCAGTGATTCAGGAAACAGGGATTCTCCGAGCCTTTCGACCCATGACAGGTCGAGCTTTCCCGCGAAATCAATTTCTTCTCCGGGCTGGTTTGTGATCGAACTGAGATCGAGCTTCATCCGGTCCCCTCCCGTTCCGGCGCCGCAAAAGGGCGCACAAAGAAATCGCAGCGCGGGCGCTACATCCTTGATTATAGGCTGCGAAAAAGCGGTTGTCAATGCCTTATCGCATGGAAAGCGGGTGTTTTTCCGCAATTTTTTGCAAAAAACACCCGCTTTGTTCTCGATGGGAAATCAGATGGCGTACTGATGCAGCGCCTCGGGCAGTTCTTCCGGCTCACAGCTGACGACGAACACAACGGTCAGGCCGTTTGCGACCGTAATCTTGACGAGCTTTTCCACCATGGCGGCGAAGGCCTCAAGATCCTTGCCGCAGACACGGAAGGTCGCGTCGCAGAAAATATCGGTGATGTCGTAGTTGCCAGCCATCAGGCCGCACAGAAACCCGTAGTACGTCTCAAAGTTTTTGACGCCGTACTGCTCGACGTCCACCAGACGCACCTGATGGCTCAGATCGTAGGTGAGCTGAATGCCTTTTTCGATGACGATGACATTTCCGTTTGAGGTTTTGACGGCCTCGTTGGCCATGGAGATCATGGTCTTAGTCTTGCCGGAACCCTTGTGCCCTACGAGAAGTTTGATCATTTGCAATTCCTCCTTGTATCGTCGGGCCCCGTAAGCCGGAGCCGTTCGAATCTTCCTTTTATATTTTACACGATGCGGGTCCGTTTTTCAACCGTTATTGTGAAAAATCCACCCGCTGCATCGAGGAAAGGGCGCGCAGCGTCAGAGTAAGTGCCGCGGAAAACGTCATTTCCCCCACATCCTCGGCGGCGCGGATCACATAGCGCCCGAGAAGCACCCCTCCGGAGGAAAGCTCCGCCTCACCCAGCACGTCGCCCGCGCACACCGGCGCGTCGATTCCCTCGGAAAGCGTGATCTTCTGCTCGATCTCTCCCGTGCCTTTTTCCGTCAGTAGCCTCTCGGGCGCGTCGGGCACAAGCGAAACATAACGTTTTTCACCGCCGCGCACCGGCACCGTGCCCAGAGGCGGGTCGGGCGCGGGCGTCTCTCTCATCTCGTAATTCGCAAAGCCGAAATCAAGAAGCCCCCGCGCCGCGCCGAACCGGTCATTAGTTGTGGGCGCGCCGAGCACCACCGCCACAAGAGAGAGGCCGTTTCGCTCGGCGGAAGCGGAAAGACAGTATTTTGCGTCGTCCGTCGTGCCGGTCTTGAGGCCCGTCGTGCCCTCGTAAAAGCGCACCAGCTTATTGGTGTTGACAAGCTGTGTCTCTCCGCCGCGCAGGGAATCCATCCATACCGTCGTATATTCCGTGATTTTGGGGTGCCGCAGCAGCTCGCACGACATTTGCATAATATCACGCGCGGTCGTCAGATGTCCTTCGGCATCGAGTCCCGTCGCGTTTTGAAAAGTCGTGTTCGTCATGCCCAGCTCGGCGGCGCGCTCGTTCATGCGCGCGACGAAGGCCTCTTCGCTGCCCGCAAGAAACTCTCCCAGTGCGACGGCAGCGTCGTTGGCGCTGGCAATGGCCACCGCGCGCAGCAGCTCGTCGACGGTCATCTGCTCGTACGGCTCAAACCAAATCTGCGTGCCGCCCATAGAGCTCGCATGCTCCGAGCAGGTCACGGTGTCGGTCAGTGAAATCTCGCCGCGGTCGAGTGCCTCCATCACCAGCAGCAGCGTCATTACCTTTGTGATCGAGGCCGGTGCGAGACGCGTGTCCGCGTCTTTTTCAAACAACACGGTGCCCGTCGTCTGCTCAACGAGAATCGCGCTCGCGCACGGAATGCCCGAATTGACAAGCGCGGCGGCCGGCAGAGCCGTGTCGTCCGTCTGCTCGTCGGCGGCGGTCTGCGCGGCCGCGGGCGCCGCCAGCGCCCAGATCAGCAGCAGCGCCGCGAAAAGACTGCGGATGCGCATGGTTGGTTTCCCCCTTCTCCTGTTTCCGTCTGAAAAAATGTATGCACGGCAAAAGGGACAATATGCACCAAACCGATTTTCCCGGCCTTTCTCTTTGACCGCACCGCGGCCGCCTTTGCGCGCCCCGTTTTGCCGGGGACCTGCACAGCGGTTTTCGTTTGTTTCAATAAACAGCGGCCCCGGAAGCTTTTTCCCCGAGGCCGCAGAAAAATTGTGCGGACACACCGCTCTGTTTTTCACGAAAAAATCCGTCAGTCCGAACTTATTTCCTGTTCCAGCCTGAAAAGCAATTTCCGCCGGGCATCCTTCGCCGTCTCTTCCGGACCCTCGTCCGCCAGATATTCCAGCGCATCGTTCCAGTCCCATAGGGAAAAATCCTCCGCGCGCAGCTTCTCGACCGCTCGCAGAAGTCTGTATCTCCCAAGGCTGCCGCGCCCGCGCAGATCGCTGACATATGCGCATCCCGTCTGATACGCGAGATAATCCACAAGGGAAAGCGAACCTTTCGCCGCACCGACGCTTTCAGGCGGAGCGCCCGCGTTCTTTTTATCCATTTGCTTCACCCCGTACATTAGTCTATGGACAAAATCAATATTTCGTCCCGGGCTTTTTGCAGGCGCGGCCGTATGGCGGCGCGAAGGGTGAAAAAGGCCCCTGTACGAAAAAAGAAACACCAAAAAAGAACAAGGTAAAAAAGACCGCCGCCGCAAAACGCCGGACCGGTCTTGCTTTTCTGTCAAAAAATATTGAAACCGCTTGAAGCGGCAGAAAAATCATGTTAAAATTTGATCGGGTTTATGTAGCTCGGCAGAAATGCAGCGTTATTTCTTGACGAAATATTGATTTTGTCTATCGAACCAGATTCAGCCGCTCGATCTGCCTGGTGTGCTCCGCACCGGTGGAAATCAGATAGATGCGCGTAGTCTCAATGCTGCTGTGGCCGAGAAGATCGGCCAGCTTCATCA
Organism: uncultured Oscillospiraceae bacterium; assembly: GCA_934232845.1. Lineage (GTDB taxonomy): Bacteria > Bacillota > Clostridia > Oscillospirales > Ruminococcaceae > Yanshouia. The sequence continues at coordinate 12,852 of CAKQGD010000004.1, read as the reverse complement.
CGTCCCGGCAGGCCGCATAATACACTCTGGCAAACAGGTGCCGCAGATTGTGAGGAAAGACCTTTGTTGCCGATACCCCGGCGCTTTTGCAGATTGCTTTCATCTCCGCCCAGATCTGCTTTCTGGAAATGCTTTGTCCGCTTTTGGTGAGAAACAGCTCGCCGGAGGCGATTTTTTGTTTTTCGGCATATTTCTGCAGCTTACGGCACAGCTTCGGCGGCAAAAAAATCGTGCGGATTTTTCCTTTGGAGGAAATCTCCGCCTGTCCCCGGCGCACCGCCTGCACGGTGAGATACTTTACCTCGCTCACGCGGATACCGGTGGCGCAGACAGCCTCCATCAGAAGCGCCAGCCGCTCTCTGCCCGTCCTGCGCGCGGCGTCGGTCAGGCGTTCATACTCCGCGCGGGTCAGCTCTCTCTCCTCGCTGCGAAAGATGCGCCGCTGAATCCTGAGAAGCTTCACCCGGCAGTCCTCCCGCCCCGCAAAACGAAAAAAGGCGTTTAACCCCGACAGCATCGAATTGATCGTCACCGCCGCATATCCGCCGCGCAGCAGCTCGTCGCGCCACTGCGCCGTCAGCTCGCGGGAGGGCTCCCTCTCTCCCAGCCACGCGGCGAACGCGCTCACGTCCCGCAGATATTTTTCTACTGTTCCGGGGCTGCGCTCCTCATGAAAAAGACTTCTGCAAAATTCTTCCGTCAGCTCCTGTGAAAGTCCCATCGGCATATTCTTACCTCCTAAAAAAGATGCCTTTATTCTGCCCAAGACTTTGCAGATTTTCTCTTTGCCGCGGCGAATATGCAAATACCTCGGCCTCTTTTCAAAAGAAAACCGGCCCGCAAATCCCCGAGGGGTGCGGGCCGGAAAGCTTCTCTCAAAATTTCATCCTGTTTTCGTATCCCTTAAAAAGATTCGATTCCCCCGCCGACGCGCAGGGCCGTCTTTGCGGCCTTTGCCGGTCCGTCTCTTTTTTATTCGATGCGAATGCCCGTGCAGCGGGCTTTTTCACGTCCGGTCAGCCGCATAAAAAACAGCTCTCCCGGCGTGCAGCCGTCCGGAAGAATCACCTCGAGCGAGTCATCGGCGCTGCCGGTGCCGTCGGCCTCGGCAAGAACGCGCACGCACCGGCCGAGCTGTGTCTCGGCCCACGCGGCGGCACTTTCGGCGGCGATATCGGCCAAAACGCGGGCGCGGCGGCGCGCCTCCTGCCCATCGACGCGGCCGGGCATGGCGGCCGCGGGCGTGCCCGGCCGGGGGGAATAGACGAAGATATGCGCCCGCAAAAGCCCCAGAGAGCGCACAAAGTCACAGGTCGTGTCAAATTCCTCGCGGGTTTCCCCGGGGAATCCGACGATCAGGTCGGTCGTGACCGACGCCGCGGGAAAAAGACGGCGCGCCGTTTCAACGGTCTTGCGGTACTGCGCCGTCGTATAGCGGCGGTTCATGCGCGACAGCGTAGCGTCGCAGCCCGACTGCAGCGCAAGATGAAAATGCGGACAGAGCTTTTCGCAGGCGGCGAGACGCTCCCAGTCGCGCAGAGTGAGAAGATCCGGCTCGACCGAACCCAAGCGGATGCGAAAATCCCCCTCCACGGCGTTGACGGCCTCGGCCGCGTCGGCGAGGCTGCCTCCCCATTCCGCCCCGTAGCGGGAGAGATTGATGCCGGTCAGCACGATCTCACGGTAGCCGTTTTTTACAAGCTCGGCGGCACGGCGCGTCACGTCGGCGGGCAGGCCGGAGCGCACGCGCCCCCGCGCCGTGGGAATGATGCAGTACGAGCAGTACCGGTCGCAGCCGTCCTCGACCTTGAGATACGCCTTTTGAAAACGCGCATCGAAGCGCGGCGCGTCGAGCGTCTCAAAGGTCTCCTTTGCGCGGTGCGGCTCCACGGCGGCGCGCCGCGGACGTCCGTCGAAATATTCCCGCACAAGAGAGGGAAGTCCCGACCGGTCCGCCGTACCCGTCACGAGATCGGCCTCCGGCAGGGCCGCGGCGGCCTCGGGCGACGCCTGCGGATAGCAGCCCGTCAGTACGATCACCGCGCTCGGGTATTCTCTGCGCAGCCGGCGCACGGTCTGGCGCGTCTTGCGGTCGGCCTCGGCGGTCACGGTGCAGGAATTGACGACGACCACGTCCGCCGCGCCGCCGGACACAACGGTGTCCCCCTGTTCTTCAAACAAACGCGCAAGGCCCTGGCTCTCGACCTGATTCACCCGGCAGCCCAGCGTGGCGAAGCGCACCCTCACGGCGGCGCCCCCTTTCTGACTTTTTAATCCGCCTCTTATTATACCGAACGCAAAGCAAAACGCAAGCCGGTCTGCTTTTCTCTTGTTTTGTACGTTTCAGGACTCCCGGAAAAAGCACGAGGCGTCCCTCCGCATCCCGTTTTTATTCGGCAGACGGCAAGCTTCTTCGACCGGATTTTTTTGGGGGACGGCGGGTCAAGTGCGTGCAAACGGCTCGGATCACTGCACGGCCGCCCGCGATGCCGCCGCTCAGTTTGCTTTCTCCGAGAGATTTTTTCGGTTTGTCCCCGAGGCGAACCTGCGCCAGACCGTACGTTTTTCGCGTTTTTATGGCCGCACCGTTTTTTCTTTTTTCGGCCGCTTTCGAATCGTCTTCCAAGTCTTCTTTCGCCGCGGCCGAGCGCTTTTTCCCCCGCGGAGAAATTAACCTGCTTTGTATCAAGCCGCGAAAAAGAGAGTTTTCTTCCCGGGTCTTGTCAGAACCGCCGAATTGCTTTATAATAAAGGAGACCCGCGGCACGCTGTATTTCGTGCGTCCGCCCGCTCTTTTGAACGGGGGCGCTCTCCCTTGTGCTTTGCGGGCCGAAAACGGCCCGGCCGGCCGCTTTTTCCGGCTGCCTTTCGGAGGCGTTATGAAAACTCTTTCCCGATGGCTGATAGATTTTTTCAGAAGAGCGGACCTCGCGCTTCTGTTCCTGTGCCTGGCGTGCTCCGCGTTCGGGCTGGTTTTGTTGCGCGGCATTATGCTGTCCGGCTATGTGCGCGAACGCACCTTTCAGGTGCAGCTCATCGCAACCGTGCTCGGCGTGGCCGCGGCCTGCGCAATCTCTTTGTTTGATTACCGCGACCTCGCCCACCTGTGGAAGCTTTACGTCCCCGCTACGGTCTTTTTCGTCGTACTGACATATTTCGTGGGTCTGCGCCGCGAGGGTTATGAATACGTTGATGACAGGGCGTGGCTGCCGATTCCGTTCACGGGACTGACCTTTCAGCCGTCGGAGCTTTTGAAGCTCGCTCTCATTCTGTCGCTGGCGTTGCATCTCGAGCACGTCGGCAAGCAGCTCAACGAGCCGAGAAACCTCGGCTTTCTTCTGGCGCACGGCGGCATCTCTGTCGTTCTCGTCATGCTGCAGGGCGACGACGGCACAGCTCTTGTCTTTGCCGTGATCGTCTGTGCAATGCTGTTTGCGGCGGGCCTTGATCTGCGCTACGTCGGCGGGGCCGTTCTGACAGCGCTTCTGGTGGCTCCTCTTGTATGGTTCTTTGTGCTCGACGACGACAAGCGTCTTCGGTTTCTCACCATCTTTGACCCGTCGCTTGATCCGAGCGGCGTGGGCTGGCAGCAAAGCCTCAGCCTGATGGCCATCGGCTCCGGCCAGATGACCGGAAAAGGCATTCTCTCCGGCGAGGCGCAGTATGTGCCCGAGATGTACAACGATTTTATCTTCTCGTTTATGGGCGAGTCGATCGGCTTTCTGGGCTGTCTCGGCGTGCTGGCCGCACTCGTGGCGCTGTGCGTGCTGATTCTGCGCAACGCCTGGCGCGCAGACGATCTGCTCGGCCGCTATATCTGCGTAGGCGTATTTGCGCTGATCGCGTTTCAGTCGGTGTGGGGCGTCGGCATGGCCCTCTCTCTGCTTCCGGTCGCAGGCCTGCCGCTGCCGTTTTTCTCGGCGGGCGGCACGTCGGCCGTCATGTCCTACGCGGCCGTCGGTCTGGTGCTGAGCGTGCGCCGCCATACCGGCGCCGGTATTTTCGACCGGTAAAAAACGCTTCTCCTTTTTTTGCATACGTCCGCCGAAAAGCTGCGGGCGCACCATTTTTGACATACGGGCCGGGACGGCCCGACTGAGGTGATTTCTGATGGAGAACCAAACCGCCGCGGTCATCCTTGCCGCGGGCGACGGAAAGCGCATGCGTTCCGCCCGCTCCAAGATCTGCTGCGAAATTTTAATGAAGCCCATGCTCTCGTGGGTACTGGATTCCTGCCGGCGCTTCGGCCTGCCGGAGCGTCACGTCTGCGCCGTTCTCTCGGGACTTGACGACGGAGTGAGAGAGCTTCTCCCCCCCGAGCTCTGCACCGCGGTGCAGAGCGAACGTCTCGGCACCGGGCACGCCGTGCGCATGGCGGAGCCTTTTCTGCGAAAAATGCAGGAAAAGGGAATTCAAAACGTATGCGTTCTCTACGGCGACGTACCGTTCTTGGATGAGACGGTGCTCACACCCGCGCTCGAGCTGCACCGGCGCGAAAAAAACGCCGTCACGGTGCTGACCGCGGTGGTCTCGGACCCCGCGCGATACGGCCGCATCGTGCGAAAGCCCGGAGAAAGCGTCCGTATTATAGAGGCCGCCGACGCTTCTGCCGCCGAGCTTCACATCTGCGAAATCAACTCGGGCGTATACTGGTTTTCACTCGACTATCTGCTGAAGGCGCTGCCGCTGCTCAAAAACGACAACGCCCAGAAGGAATACTACCTCACCGATCTCGTCGGCATGGCCCCCTCCTTGGGACGCACGGCGGGCGCTTTCGCCTGTCCGGACGAAAAAGCCGTGCTCGGCGCAAACAGCCGCCGCGAGCTCGCCGCGCTCAACGACATCGCCCGGCGCCGCGTGTTCGATGCGCTCTACGACGCGGGAGTCGACATCCCCTGTACGGACGGCATCCTCATCGGGCCGGACGTTTCGGTCGGGCCGGATACGACGATTCTGCCGGGCTGTATTCTTGCGGGAAGCACCCGCGTGGGCCGTTCCTGCGTGATCGGGCCCAACACCCGCGTGATCGATTCCTCCGTCGGAGACGGCTGCGTGATCGATTCCTCCCGCATCGAAAAAAGCGTCGTGAAGAACGGCGTGCGCATCGGGCCGTTTTCTCAGCTGCGTCCCGACTGCGTCGTGGAGGACGGCGTCAAGATCGGCGATTTCGTCGAGGTGAAAAATTCCACCGTCGGAGAGCGCACCTCGCTCGCGCATCTGACCTACATCGGCGACAGCGACTTCGGCTGCGGCATCAACGTCGGCTGCGGCGTCGTCACGGTCAACTACGACGGACAGCATAAATTCCGCACCACGGTAAAAGACGGCGCTTTCATCGGCTGCAACACCAATCTGATCGCGCCGGTCACCGTCGGCGAGGGCGCTTACGTCGCCGCGGCCACCACCGTGACAAAAGACGTTTCTCCCGGGGCGATGGCCATCGGCCGCGTCCGGCAGGAGGAGCTGCCCGGCCGCGCAGAGGGGCGCATCAAAAAGAAATAAGGCCGCCGGTTTTTCGGACGGTTTTATTGATAGAAGAAAAGGGTTCTGTTTTGAAAACAGGGAATTGAAAAGAGGGAGCTTTACATGAATATCCACGGCAAGGACATTAAGATTTTCACTTGTAATTCAAACCGGGCGGTAGCCGCCGAGATCGCACAGATTCTCGGTCTGCCGGTCGGCGACATGCAGGTCAAAACCTTCTCTGACGGTGAGGTCGCCGTCTCGATCAACGAATCCGTCCGCGGGTCGGACGTGTTTGTGATTCAGTCGACCTGCCGCCCGGTCAACAACAACCTGATGGAGATGCTTGTCGCCATCGATGCGCTCAAGCGTGCCTCCGCCGGCCGCATCACCGCCGTCATCCCGTACTACGGCTACGCCAGACAGGACCGCAAGGCCAAGGCCCGCGATCCGATCTCCGCCAAGCTCGTGGCCGATCTGATCGTCGCCTCCGGCGCGGACCGCGTCTTGACGATGGACCTGCACGCTGCGCAGATTCAGGGATTTTTCAACATTCCGGTGGACCATCTGCTGGGCGTGCCGCTGCTTGCGAGCTACTACGAGGAGAAATTCAAGGACATTCCCCGCGACGAGCTTGTCATCGTCTCTCCCGACGTGGGCAGCGTGCCGCGCGCGCGCAAGTTCGGCGAGCGCCTCGACTGCACGATCGCCATCATCGACAAGCGCCGTCCGAAGCCGAATGTCTCCGAGGTCATGAACATCATCGGCGACGTCAAGGGCAAGACCTGCGTCATCATCGACGACATGGTGGACACCGCCGGCACTCTGTGCAACGCGGCGAACGCCCTCGTCACCAAGGGCGGTGCAAAGGAAGTCTACGCGAGCGCAACCCACGGCGTTCTGTCCGGACCGGCGCTTGACCGCATCGAAGAGAGCGTCATCAAGGAGATGGTGCTGCTCGATACAATTCCGCTGGTCGCGAACACTCCCTCCGGCAAGATCCGCACACTGCACATCGCGTCGGTCTTTGCCGAAGCGATCTCGCGCATTTATTCCGACCGCCCCGTTTCCCCCCTGCTTCTGTAATCTTTCAGAACCTTTTTCCCCGGCGGACAGGACATCCTGCCCGCCGGTTCGTTCTCTCGGGCTGCGAAGGCTGCGTTTTCTCACGGCAGAACGCATGATAAAATCCAAGCGGCCGTCCTCCCGGCCGCCGCCCTGCGGGCGATCAAGCCGAACGGCTGAGAGCGCCGCGGTCAAAGCCGGCCTGCCGGAGGCTGCGAAGGCCGCGCTTTGAGCCGGCAGGCGGGAAAGACCGTCTGCCGCACCGAGAGACACGCCGCATTTTTTCGCGCGCATCATTTTATTTTCTTGAGGGGAAGTGCCTTTTCCATGGCCGACATTTTTGAACTTTTTAAACAGATCGGCGCGAAGAGCGCCGAGAGCGCCGCGACCGGCCCCGTGGAGTGGATCGTCGCGTGTCTGGGAAATCCCGGCGCGCAGTACGACGGCACGCGCCACAACGTCGGCTTTGCCGTCGCGGACTACTGCGCGAAAAAACGCGGTTTTTCCATGACGAAGCTTCGCTTTCAGGCGCTGACCGGCGTGTGCATGATCGCCGGCCGCCGGGTGCTTTTTCTCAAGCCGTCGACGTTTATGAATCTGTCGGGGCAGTCGGTGACCGCCGCGATGCAGTTTTACAAGATTTCCGTTGAGAAGGTTCTCGTCATCCACGACGACGTATCGATGGCGCCGGGGCGGCTGCGCATTCGGGGCAAGGGCTCCGCGGGCGGGCACAACGGCTTGAAAAACATCATCTATCTCACGGGAAAGGATACCTTTCCCCGCATCAAAATCGGCGTCGGCGAAAAGCCGCATCCCGACTACGACATGGCCGACTGGGTGCTGAGCCGCCCGAACGCGGAGGACCGCGCGAAGATCGAAGAGGCCATCGTGCGCGCAAACGACGCGCTCGATCTTATTTTGGCGGACGATCTCGACGGCGCGATGAGCAGGTTTAACCGATGAAGCTTTTAAATGTTTTAAAACAGCTCGCCCCTTACCGCGAGCTGGTCAAAGGCCTTGAAGCGCACAAGACGCCTTTCGTCTGTACGGGGCTGTCGCACATCCACAAGGCGCATTTTGCGGCGGGCCTGCGCGCCGATACGAATCGTCCCGTCGTTCTGATCGCTCCGGACGAACCCGCGGCCCTGCGCCTGTGCGAGGACATCGCGGCGTTTGAGCCGGGCTGTGCCGTGCTGCACTACCCCGCGCGCGAGTGGCTGCTGCGCCCGGCCGAGGCCACAAGCCGCGAGTATGAATTTCTGCGGATGGGCTGCCTGGAGCAGCTTCGCACCGGGCGGCCCATTGTCGTGGCAAGCGCCGAGGCCGCGATGCAGACGACCATCTCTCCCGATGCACTGGCAAAGAACAGCCTGCTGCTCAAGGGCAGCTTTGACGAGGGGCTAGAGGGGCTGGTGCGCCGCCTCTCCGCGGCGGGCTACACCCGCGTCGAGCAGGTTGAGGGCGTCTGCACCTACGCGGTGCGCGGCGGCATCGCTGACTTTTGGGCGCCGGGCGCGCCGTCGCCGGTGCGCGTGGAGTTCTGGGGCGACGAGATCGACTCGATGGCATGGTTTTCCGCCGCCGATCAGCGGCGCGGCGACATCTGCGACGAGGTCGTGCTGACCCCCGCCGCCGAGGCCGCGCTCTCCTCCGGCGATCTGATCGGGCTGATCGACCGCTGGCTGGAAAAACAAAAAAAGAACGTGCGCGTTTCTGAGGAGCTTTCGCATCTGCGGCAGCTTGCCGCGGACGGCATCGCCCCGCAGAACGCGGCGGATCGATTCCTGCCTGTATTATATGGGCGGGAATATACGTTTTTGGACCATCTGCCGGACGACGGCGTGCTGCTTTTGTCGGACGCGGCCGCCCTGCGCGAGGCGCTTTCCTCCGCGGGATCGCTGCTGCGCGAGGATATGACCGCCCTGCTGGAAGAGGGCATCTGCATTCCCGGCTGCGACCGGTTTTTGGGCGATTTTGACGACCTGATGTGCGCCGCCGCCGACCGCGACAGCGTGCTGCTCGACGCCTTTGCGCGCTCGCTTTCGGATTTTCCCGTGAGGGGGCAGGCCTCGGTGCCCGCGGCGGCGCTCGCCCCGTGGGGGGGAGAGCTTTCCTCCCTGATCGAGGACGTGCGCCCGTATCTGACGACGGAATTCTGTGTGGTGGCGCTGCTGCCGACAAAGCGCGGCTGCGACACACTGGTGCGCGATCTGATTGAGCAGGGCATCCCCGCCTCGTACGAGGCGGACCCCACGCCGTGCGCCCGCACCGTGGTCGTGACCGACATGACGATCTCGGCGGGCTTTGAATATCCGGACGCGAAGGTCGCCGTCATCAGCCACGCGCGCGCCGCGGCGCCCCGCCGGGTGAAAAAGCGCCGGGCGGGAGACGCGATCCGCTCTCTCTCCGACCTGACCGAGGGGGACTACGTCGTACACGCCGCACACGGCATCGGCATTTTCTCCGGCGTGGTGAAAAAAGACGTCCTCGGCGTGACAAAGGACTACATCAAGATCCGCTATCACGGCTCGGACACGCTGTTCGTGCCGGTAACGCAGCTTGACCTTGTCAGCAAATACATCGGAAAAAGCGAGGACGGCGCGGTGCGCCTTTCGCGCCTCGGCTCGCCCGAATGGCAGAAAACGCGCGCCCGCGTGCGCGCCGCCGTCGCGGACATGGCCGAAGAGCTGACCGCCCTGTACAAAAAACGCCTTGCGGCCAAGGGTTTTGCTTTTTCCGAGGACAACGACTGGCAGCGCGACTTTGAGCTGCGGTTTCCCTATGAGGAGACGGACGATCAGCTTCGCTGTATTTCCGAGATCAAGCAGGATATGCAGTCCGAAAAGCCGATGGACCGCCTGCTGTGCGGCGACGTGGGCTTCGGCAAGACCGAGGTCGCGCTGCGCGCTGCCTTTAAGTGCGTGATGGATTCCAAGCAGTGCGCCGTCCTTGTGCCGACGACCATCCTCGCGTGGCAGCACTACCAGACGTTTACCCGCCGAATGGAGGGGTTTCCCCTCCGGGTCGAGCTTTTGTCGCGGTTTCGCACGCCCAAGCAGCAGGCCGAGGTCATCCGCCAGCTGAAGACCGGCGAGGTCGACGTCGTGATCGGCACGCACCGCCTGATTCAAAAGGACGTCGTCTACAAGGATCTGGGACTGTGCATCATCGACGAGGAGCAGCGCTTCGGCGTCGCGCATAAGGAGAAATTCAAGCAGCTGCGCGAATCGGTGGACGTGCTGACGCTGTCGGCCACGCCCATTCCGCGCACGCTGTCGATGGCGATGAGCGGCATCCGCGATATGTCCATCATTGAAGAAGCCCCGCAGGACCGCAAGCCCGTGCAGACCTACGTCATCGAGCACGACTGGGGCGTGCTGGCGCAGGCGCTTACCCGCGAGCTGCGCAGGGGAGGGCAGGCGTTTTACCTGCACAACCGCACCGAGGACATCGACCGATGCGCGCTGCGCCTGGGCGAACTGCTGCCCGACGCGCGCATTGCCGTCGCGCACGGAAAAATGACCGAGGATCAGCTTTCCGTCATCTGGCAGAAGCTGATCGACCGCGAGATCGACGTTCTTGTCTGCACAACCATCATCGAGACGGGCGTGGACGTGCCCAACTGCAACACCTTGATTGTGGAGGACGCCGACCGCATGGGGCTTTCGCAGCTCTACCAGCTGCGCGGGCGCGTGGGGCGCTCGACGCGGCGCGCGTTTGCGTACTTTACCTTCCGCCCGATGAAGGCTCTTTCCGAGGTCGCCGAAAAGCGGCTGAACGCGATCAAGGAATTCACCTCGTTCGGGTCGGGATTCCGCATTGCGATGCGCGACATGGAGATCCGCGGCGCGGGTTCCGTTTTGGGCGCGCAGCAGCACGGCCACATGGAGGCCGTCGGCTACGAGATGTACCTGCGGCTTCTCTCTGAGGCCGTGGCCGAATCGCGCGGCGAGCCGGTGCAGAAAGCCGCCGAGTGTCAGGTGGATATTCAGATCGACGCGCACATCCCCGAGGACTATATCGAGAGCCTTGCCCAGCGCCTTGACGTGTATAAAAAGATCGCCGCCGTCGAAAGCGAGGAACAGGCCGCCGATGTGCTCGACGAATTGATCGACCGCTTCGGCGAGCCGCCGCGCACCGTGGGCGGGCTGATCGACGTGGCGCTGGTGCGAAACCGCGCAGCCGGATTCGGCGTGCGCGAGATCAGCCAGCGAAACGGTCAGCTTCTGTTCTTCCTTGAACACGCGGACCCGCTGTTCGCGGCGTCGCTGGCATCGGCCATGCCGGGGCGCGTGCTGTTCAACGCGGGCGACAAGCCCTATATCTCCGTGCGGCTGCTGCCGAAGGACGATCCCGTCGATGTGATTACCGCGGCGCTCGACGCCGCAAAGCGCGGATAAGCCGAAGTGACCCCCTTTTTGCTTTCTTCTGAAAAGCGAAAAAGAGGATGATCGTGTCGAAAAAGTCCGGCACGCTTTTAGAGGAAATCCAATGCCCATAAATGCGGCGCCGGTTTTGCGTTCTTGCGGACGCGGATAAGGGTATAAAAAGCAGGCGCAAGTCCTGCTTTTTGTACTTTTAAATTTTAATCTCTTATGAGATCAAGTGAATCGGCAATCTGCCCCCTTTTCGTTTTCTGTTGAAAAACGAAAGGGGGTTTTGTCTGCCGCCGGCCGGGCGGAAAGACGCCCTGTACATCCCCGCCATTTGAGCGCAAAAAATTCCCTTTCGCCCCACTCCACAGCCAGAGGAAAGAACGGCTCTTTCTATCCCGACAAAAAGGGCCGCAAACCTCAAAAAACGGTCTTGCCGCATCCGCGAAGTTTTCCAGCGCCGCCCGTTTTTTGCAAAGCCGGTTTCTCCGGCGGCGATGATCGGGCCTGTCGGGAGCTGCGAAGCCCGCTCTTCGGACGCGCGGCAGATAGATGCGCCTGCTCAAAAAGCCGCCCGGCGGCTTTCTGCCCCCTTGCGCAGAAAAACAGACGCAAAAAATCCCCCTCGGAGAGTGAGGGGGATTTTTTATGAATCAAAGATTCGCTTTACCGGGAATTGTCTGAGGCAGTGCTCAGGCAGCGGCGCCGGTAGTGGGGTTGCCGGTGGAGGGGGTCCCGGTCACGTCGGTGACGGCGTCGAGGTCGAGCTCGACATCGGAGATCACATAGGTGCCGAGGGTCTTGGCGTTGAAGATAAAGCCCTCTTCCCACTCGTCGTACTCAGCGTCCATGGCGACAACCTTGCCGTCAACAACCTTGTAGAGGTAGGTGCCTTCGTCTGCATAGACGGTGACTTCGGCGGTCTTCTTGAACTTACCGGTCAGAGCCACGAAATCGAGGTTCGCGTCCGGATACGCATCGACAACAGACTCGACTTCATCAATGCTGTAATACAGAAGAACTTCTTCCTCATTGGTTACATCAGCAACAGCGGAAGCGATGGCATTCTTGGTGTCCTTACCGAAATAGACAGTATACTCATCATAATCGACATTCTCAAGATCGTACACCGTCTTGGTGTCGGAAACATACAGCTTCTTCGCATATTTTTCGGCCACTTCTTCCTTGCCAACAGATTTATACTCGACGTCAAGCTCAACAGTAAAATACTGATCAACCTTAACCTTGTAGTCGCTGGTGCCGGAGTTGCCCTTCAGATAGATCTTACCGGAAACTTCAGCAGAATCCAGTTCAGAACCGGTGAGAGCAACGGCGACATAATAAGCGCCGCCCTTCTTGACGAACTCAACAGACTTGACATACTTCTCGCCGTCCGTCCACTTGGGGGTGATCTTCAGGCCGGAAACCTGCTTGGAATCGGTAACGTCAGCGGTGCAGACGGCGGCAAATTCTTCGTCCGTCATGTCGTCGACAGCATCCAAAAACTCTTTCGTCAGTTTTTCTTCGGGAACACAGGTCATTTTGAAGTAAACGGTATTGCCGAAGGCTGGAGCCTTAGCAACACCCTGTTCTACCTGCTCTTTCATTTCCTTGCCATCAGAGCTCCACTTATAATACTGATCGGGCTCAACGTTGATATAACCGTTGACCGAACCGTCGCTGCTCAGCAGCTCAGAGTTGGAAGCTGCAAACGCAACAGAAGCAAGGGACAGTACCATGGCGAGAGCCAGGGCGAGTGCGAATACCTTTTTCATCGGTAAATTCCTCCTAAAAATTTTTTCGAGGATGCCGGGCGGACTCTCCGACCGCCCGGAACCCTTTGCCGGCCCGGAGCGCGTCTCTCCTCCGCGCTTCCGTCCTTGTTACAAAATATAACAGCAAAATTTCCATATTGCAACTATTATTTTAATTTGTTGTCATTTTTTTTTTT
>CAKQGD010000003.1 GCA_934232845.1 uncultured Oscillospiraceae bacterium | reverse complement strand
GACCAAAATAGAGTATTCATGTCACAGTCAGTCATGGATACTCTATTTTCATATCCACATAGGCACAAAGAGAGGTGTTTTCATGCAGGCGATAGACAACGAATTCTTTGAAGCCTATAAACGTTTAGACCGCCTTTGCTCGGATATATACGGCTGCCGGAATGGAGTCAGCCAGTACATTGAGGATATGGAGCGGGTGTCTTATCAGGGACGGCTTGCAATTCCTTCGTGGGAGCAGGCATACAGGACGCTAAAACACCTTCGGTGGGTGCGCAATCAACTCGCACACGATTCAGAACAATTGCAACTCTGTGAAGAACGTGACATTCAGGACACAAACAGCTTTTATGACGACATTATATTTGGGTGCGACCCGCTCACGCAGCTTCGCAGATACCAAGAAGACCATCTCGCCGTCAAAAAATCGGCGCAACGAGCGAAACCCGTAGCCATGCCAACTGTTTCCGATCACTCTGATGCTGCTCGACAACCTCGCCGCACAGGTTGCTTTCCTGTGGCAATACTGCTCCTCGCCGGTGCTGCTGCCATAGTCATTTACTTTTTGGCATATTTACTGTAACTACTGCTGACACCAGCAAACCGTTGATATATCTGCGTTTTCTGAAATCCTATAATTACACTCAGACCAGTCGGAGAGTCCTTATGGGACTCTCCGATTTTTTATGCGCAAAAATCAGAGCGCATTCTGCCGCGCCGGATTTTCGCGGGCTGCGGCGCAATATTGGCAAAAAGGCCGCTTTTTGCACTCGTTGTATAATTGCGGCGCAGAAATCAAATACTGAGTGGGAAGAGGGTGATTTTACGCGAATCCCAAAACATATCGGAATTATTCCGGACGGAAACAGACGATGGGCCAAAAACGCGGGTCTTGAGAAAAAGGACGGCTATGCATACGGCTTAAAGCCGGGATTGGACTTGCTGTGCCTGGCAAGAAACGCGGGAGTGCAGGAAATCACTTATTATGGCTTTACGACGGACAACTGCGGACGGCCTTCTGAGCAGGTAAAGGCTTTTTCTCATGCCTGCGTCGAGGCCGTAAAGCAGGCGGCGGCCGAGCCCGTTTCGCTTCTTGTCGTCGGGGATAAGGATGCGCCGGCATTTCCCTCGGCTCTGCTGCCGTATACCGCCCGGATGGATCTGAACGGCGGGGGCATCCGCGTCAATTTTCTTGTGAACTACGGATGGGAATGGGATCTTTCCGCATTAAAAAGCCCCGGCAGCGACCGCCGGAAAATTTACGGCGAGCTTCAGTCGCGGGATGTTTCCCGGGTTGATTTGGTCATCCGCTGGGGAGGAATGCGCCGTCTGTCTGGTTTTTTGCCCATGCAGTCGGTTTATGCCGATTTTTTTGTTGTGGATCGGCTGTGGCCCGATTTTCAGCCGGATGATTTTTCAAAGGCACTCGAATGGTACCAAAAGCAGGACGTCACGCTGGGCGGCTGACAGGCGCCCCGTTCTTTTCAAGCGTTTTCTCGGGCGTTGGCAGAAATTTCTGTCGTTTATCCCGAAAAACTCATAATTTTCTTCGATGTGTCAAAACTATTTGTACCGATTTAGTTTGGAGGCGCAAAATGAAAAAAACAAAGAATATCCGGCTGCCGGCATTCTGTCTGGCGCTGGTCATGCTGGTATCCGGCTGCATGCAGACGGGCGTGGAATCGTCCTCGTCCTCTTCTTCCGTTTCGCAGGCTGCAGAGCATGAGAAAATCACAAATGAGCTGATTGCGATTTTAGACGATTCCTCGGAGACAAAAGCCATGCTGGAGGAATCCATCGAAAAAGCCAAGGCGATTAACCCCGATAAAAAGACGAACCCCGCGCAGTCGCTGGAGGAATACTACGACTATATCGACTGGGCGGCCAAGGCCATGCCGTGGAACATCTCTAAAAATGTCGATTCTGACAGTCTTTATACGAAGATCGACCAGAGTCTCAACTATTTTTATTTCATCAACGACCAGCCGCTTGATTCGCTGGATGGAAAAGGTCTGTACAACACTTCTTTGCAGTACGCCGAGCCGTACCGCAGCTGGCTGATTAAGTTTACCAAGCAGTGGGGCGAATATCTCAGCACGGCCGACTCTTGGAATCAGGAATACTATGATCTGATCTATGCCGACGAGAGCTTTGGCCTGCAGGAGGAATGGTACGAATCTCCGGACAACTGGACGACATTCAACGAATTTTTCTCGCGTTATTTGAGTTCTCCCGACCAGCGCCCGATTTCCGGCGGGGAGGATGCCGCCGTGATTGTATCCCCGGCGGATTCCACGCCGCAGGGCGTCTGGGAAATTGACGAAAATTCCGACATCGTGCAGAAAGAGGGCGTGGCGGTCAAATCGCAGGTGTTCAATTCCGTAGCCGAGCTTTTGGGACGCGACAGCGCATATGCGGGTTCCTTTGCGGGCGGCACGCTGACGCACACATTTTTGGACGTGCATGATTACCACCGGTATCATTTTCCGGTGAGCGGCACGGTCAAAGAGGTGACCATGATTCCCGGCGACGACGCCGTGGGCGGCTGGGTTACTTGGGACGAAGAGAGCAAGCTCTACGTTCTTAACGCCGACGTACCCGGCTGGCAGATGATCGAGACGCGCGGCTGCGTGATTGTAGAGACAGAAGAATACGGTCTGGTGGCGCTTTTGCCGGTGGGTATGTCACAGGTGTCCTCGGTGAACTTTGAGGATACGGTCAAGGTGGGACAGACCGTCGAAAAGGGCGATATGCTGGGGTATTTTCTCTTTGGCGGATCCGACTTTATCATGATTTTTCAGGCGGACGCGGGGTTTGAGATGACAGCCCCGGCGCAGCGTAGCGGCGGCGAGTACGAGCATCTTCTGATGGGTGAGGAGTACGGCCGTTTTACGGGCAAAAAATAAGACTTTTCCCGCACAAAAAAGAGCGCCCGCGGAGTTTCTCCGCGGGCGCTCTGAGCGTGTCGAAAAAATTCGACACGCTTTCTATGGAGTATCCAATTCCCCATAGATACGGCATCGGTTCCAACAGAAATCGGTGCCGATACCCCCGGCTTCGCGTCCTTGCGGACGCGGATCGGGTATAAAAATCAGACGCATGTTCTGATTTTCATAATTTCAAGTTTTAGGATCTTATGAATCAAGTGAATCGACAGTCTGAGGGCGCCCGCGGAGTTTCTCCGCGGGCGCCCTGTGGTTTTCAGCGGTTGTATGAGCGAGTCCCGGTCTGAATTTCTATAAATTTTTGGATGAGGTACATTTCTTTCGATGCGGCTTCAAGTTCCTCGTCCTTCGGTTCGCCGCGTTTGGAGAGACATACCTGCATTTGCTCAATGTTCGCACGCAGCTCCTCGATACTTTGAGAAATCTTTTCCAAACCCTGCGCTGCCGCTGTGTCGTGATCCGGGTTGTGTTTCATATGCTGTCACCTCCAAAAAAAAGTGAGCCGCCGGTGAGAACGCCGGCGGCTGAATCCATGTGTATGTCGAGAGGAAAATAGAAAATGTTAGTTATATCTTACGAATACACATAGATTGTCCGGGTTGTGGTTTCGCCGCTGGCAATAAAGGAGAACTTAAAGGTATAGGTGTTGTCCGGCTCGACGGATACCGTGCGTGCAAAGTCGAGATAGTCGCCGCAGTCCAGATGAGAGGAGTAGTTTCTGGTCGTGACGCCGGGGGCGGAGACGCTCAGCCGGATAGTAAGTTCTTCATTTTTGTAGGTTTCGATAGAGGCAAAAGCATCTGCGCTCGTGCCATCGTCATTTAATCCAGCAGTGCAGTCGATGGTTTGAATTTTGTCCCACCGCGCGGCGGCGACGACAGACAGGCCGAGCACCATGGCGGCGCAGAGCAGAAGACAGACGATTCTTTTTGTTTGTTTCATTGTTGATCTTTCCTTTCAAGCGATTTGTCTATATAACCCGCCAAGAGAGGAAAAGACTAACAAAAATTTTGAAAAAAATTATATTTTTTCAAGAAGAAGGTCGACTATGGTCTGATTGTGGTTTTCTTCATATGTTCTGCAATGTGCAGAAGCTGTACTTTTTTATATAAGTTGCTTTCTATTCTAATCATTAAATTCTCTTGGGAATAAAAAAGTATATACTGATGATTTTTCTCAGTATAAAAAGCGGTGTCTCCAAAAAAGTCGAAAGATTCTACTACCGCTTTTTCTGTATCAGTCCCAACAATGATAGGATTTAAAGTTTTCAATTCACTGATTCTAATGTAATGATCTTCCTTATCAAATTCTAAAACACATTTTTGTTCCCTGCAAATCAAATCACTCAGCACGTAATCTCCGGGCATGTATTCGGGGTAATAGATTTCCGTCCAGCCGTTTTTGACCAGCTTTTCGCGGTACTGCGGGTCCACGGCGGGAGAATAGCTGATGTCGGTGTACAGGCCGAAATCCCGGTAGAGAAAATAACGAAAGCTTTCCCACAGCGCGTCGGACCGCACGGCCGCCGCCCCCGTTCCGAGCAGAAACACAAACGCCGCCATCGCGGCGAGAGAGCGCAGTCTGTGCCCGCGGGCGGACCTGCGGCGTTTTCTCTCCATCGCGCGCTCTTCTTTTTCGGCCTGCCGGATGAGCGCCTGCATTTTCCGCTCAAATTCTTCCGACGGAGAGGTCTCGGAGCCGTCGTCCGGTTCTGCACCCAGAAGGTCAAGCTCCTTCTCCTGCTCCCGGGCCGCGAGGCGGGCGGCCTGACGAAGCATCAGCTCGTTGTATTCCTGTATAAATTGAGCGTCCAGTTCATTTTTGTCTGTCGTCACGTCTCGGTACCTCTGTACTCTTTGGCAAAATAAAAGTCTCAGTCCTCATGCCGCGAAATTGCTTTTGCAAGCCGATTGCGGATTCTAACCATGATGACTGAGACCGACTTCTCAGTTAAATTAAACATTTCTCCCAACTGCTTGTGCGAATATCCGTACACGTATTTGCCCAAAAGCAGTTGTCTGTCCCGAAAGGAAAGCGTGCCGATTGCCTCTTTCAGGTCCTCCGCCGTCATCAGATCGGAAAACGCATCCCATACCGGATCTTCAGTGGTATCCTCCTCCTGAGAAAATTCTTCCAAACAGTCCGTGTGGCGATGTTTGGAGATTTCTGCGTATTCTCGTATCGCTTCATGATAGGCGATTGTCAGTATAAAACTCTTTGTTTTGCTGCTGTCTGCGTCCTCGATCTTGTCGAGATTTTTCAAGATTCGAAGAAAAGCTTTCTGAGCGGCGTCCTCCGCGGCATGTTGGTTGTGCAGAACGGAATTGGCCACAAGAAAAACAGCTCTGCCATACTTTCGGTACAACTTTTCAAATTTTGAGGTT
Source organism: uncultured Oscillospiraceae bacterium (assembly GCA_934232845.1). Taxonomy (GTDB): domain Bacteria; phylum Bacillota; class Clostridia; order Oscillospirales; family Ruminococcaceae; genus Yanshouia. The sequence continues at coordinate 68,481 of CAKQGD010000003.1, read as the reverse complement.
TCAGCCTCGTTAAACAGCATTATCCAAAACACGATCATGTCTTCACCCGTCGTTGTCCGGTTACGGTTCGCTTTTATCGATCAGCACGCTGAGAAAATCCCACAGAATTTCCTGCAGGCGCTCGTCGCAAAGCTCTACCCGCGCCGCGATGCTGCGGGCGCGGTCAGAAGCGATCTGATGCTCCAGTCCAAGCAGAAGATAATCCGGAGTAGTTTCCAGAGCCTTTGTGACGCGCAAAAGGGTGTCGATGCTCAGAATCGTATGGGCGTTTTCAATATTTGAGATGTGGTTCTTGCTGATTCCGGCCAGTTCGGCCAGCTCTTGCTGCGTGTATCCGAGAATGGCCCGCCTCTTCTTTATGCGCCGTCCGACTTCGCTGTAATCTACGCTCAATTTAATCACCTGAAACGATTTTAGCAAATAAAATCATCAGGTAAACAATCTTGCAAAGCGCAAATACCCATATAGTTTGAATTCAACAAAATATTGATGTTCTTATACCTTTCAAATGGGATGAAATGGATTTTTTGGTTTTTTGATGCGAAAACCGGGCGCTGTGCAGACCTCTCAGCGTTCGTTCGGCGCACAATCCCTGTCGGGAAAAAGCGTGCGCTGTACAGCATTCTGCCAGCCGTGAAGAAGCCTGCCGCGCTCTTCTTTATCAATCGCGGGAGAGAATCTCGCCGCCTGTGTGCGCAGCGACAAAAGCTCTGCCTCGTCTTTCCAGAAGCCGACGCTCAGCCCCGCCAGCATCGCCGCGCCCATAGCCGTTGTTTCCACGACGGCGGGACGCACGACCGGACGGCCGATGACGTCCGCCTGAAACTGCATCAGAAAATTGTTTCTGCTTGCGCCGCCGTCCGCGTTGAGCACGACGAGCGGCAGACCGGTGTCCCGCTCCATTGCGCGAAGCACGTCCGCCGTCTGATAGGCGACGGATTCGAGAGCCGCGCGCACAAGGTGATTTCGGCTGGTGCTGCGCGAAAGGCCGCACAGCACGCCCCGGGCACGCATATCCCAGTAGGGCGCGCCCATTCCGGTAAAGGCGGGCACAAGATACGCGCCGTTTGTGTCGGGCACGGCGCGGGCCAGCGATTCGCTTTCCTCGGCGGTGCGGATCAGCCCCAGCTCGTCGCGCAACCACTGCACGACGGCGCCGCCGATAAAGACGCTACCCTCGAGCGCATAGGTGATTTTGCCGCCCCGGCTGCATGCTACAGTCGAGATCAGGCCGTTTTCAGAACGGGGAATTTCCTCCCCGGTGTTCATCAGCAGAAAACAGCCGGTGCCGTAGGTGTTTTTTGCCTCGCCGGGCGAAAAACAGCACTGCCCAAACAGCGCCGCCTGCTGGTCGCCCGCGATGCCTGCGATGGGTACGTCGCAGCCGTCAATGCGCGCATACCCCGCGACTGCACCGGATTCTGCAATCGTGGGCAAAATCTTGCGGGGAATCGACAAAAGCTCGAGCATTCGGTCGTCCCAGTCGTGCGCGGCAAGACCGTAGAGCATGGTGCGCGAGGCGTTTGTGTGGTCGGTGATATGTTTCTTTCCGCCGGTGAGACAGTAGACAAGCCAGCTGTCCACCGTGCCGAAAGCGATTTCGCCCCGGCGCGCACGGTCAGAAAGTCCCGGCGTGTGGTCGAGCAGCCAGCGGATCTTTGTCGCGGAAAAGTATGCGTCCGGCAGAAGGCCGGTTCTTTCGCGGATTTCGTCAGACAGGCCGCGCGCGATCAGCTCTTCGCAGAGGGGAGCGGTGCGCCTGCACTGCCAGACGACGGCGGGCGCGGCGGGCTTGCCGGTCTGCCTGTCCCACAGAATGGTGGTCTCGCGCTGATTGGTAATGCCGATGGCGGCAAGCTCTTCGGCGGATACCCCCGCCGTGCGCAGCACCTCGGACAGCACGCCGTACTGTGTGCCCCAGATCTCGTTTGCATCCTGTTCGACCCATCCGCTCTGCGGGTAATACTGGGGAAATTCCCTTTGACTGACGCCGACGACAGAAAGGCTGTGATCAAACAAAATTGCCCTTGAGCTTGTCGTGCCCTGATCGAGCGCAAGAATGTATCGTTTCTTCATACAAGGTCCCCTTGTCTGCACGGCGTGTTTTGATAAGGAAATCCGCGGCCGGCGAAAACGCTTTGTGACGGCGCCGTGCTTTTCTGCGGAAAGGAGCCGCTTGGCGGCTTGATATTTTCCCTTATCATAACACAGAAAAAAACGCTGTGCAATTCAAGGTTGCGAAAATCTTTCCATATTGATAAAATAGGATACAAAGAGGTGAGAAAATGCCTGTAAATCTTGCGCTGCTGCACGATCCGTTTGAGCTGTTTGGAAAAGACGGCCCCGCCCGCCCGCTGGCGGAGGGCGTGAACCTTATGTCCGTCGCCTGCCGGGATTCGGACGATTTTTCCGCATGGCTGAGCGGCCTTTCTGAAAAGGTGGATGGGATTCTCTTTACCGACGAGCTTCTTCTGCGCGCTTTGGAGGAAGACAGGCTTCTGCCGCCGCTTCCGCACCGGCTGGTGCATCCGTCGCCGTCCGATCTTCTGCGTACGCTGATGCGGCGCGCGGGCGGCGTATATCACGGCAGCCTGTCCCGCGTGATGATCGACATCGGAGAAAGCGCCGAGGTTCTCAACGAAATTCTGCAGACACAGCTTCGGCCCATGATCGTGACCCGGGATATCTGGGGCGCCGCGCCCGGAGAGACGTTTGCCGAGTCGCTTCTGCGCCGCTACCGCATCGCGTGGAACAGCAGCTCCTTCGACCTGATCATTATGAACCAGTTCGGTCTGCTCGAGACGATGCGCCGCGACGGAATCAACGCGTGGTGTCTGCTGCCGAGTGTGGAAACCGTCCGCATCGCCGCGGAAAAGCTGGCTTTGTCAATTTTGACGAGAAGAGAGGAAAACCGCAGTCCCGTCTCGGCCGTGGTGGGCCTGCGCAGCGGCCGCATCGCGGCAGATCTGCTGCGCGCGCCGCTGGAGGAATACAACGCTTCGCACGGGCATCCTTTTCTAATCACGCGGCGCGGTGGTGTTCTTGAGCTTTCCGCCTGCGGCCTTGCGAGAGAGGAGCTGCTTTCCGGAAAAATTCCGCTCGACGTTGCCGGGCGGCTGAACAGCGCTCTGGGTGAAGTTGCGGTAATCGGCTGGGGAATCGGCGTCAGCGTGCCCCATGCGCGCGACTGTGCCATGCACGCTTACCGGGAGGCAATGTTCGATACGGACGGCGGCAGCTATTTGATTAACGAGCAGAGCGATCTGTACGGCCCGTTTTTAGAGGGGGCCCCGGCTGTCAGCCGCCCGGAAAATTATTCTTATCTGCGGCACATGGCGCGCCGTGCGGGCATTTCGAGCACTTCGATGGCGCGACTTCTCAAAGCCGCCGAGCACATCGGGAAAAACGATGTGACCAGCGAACAGCTCGCATACGGCATGGGCATCACACAGCGCAGCGCTTCGCGTCTTCTTGCCGGGCTGGCGGCGCACGGCATGGCCGAGCTGTCTCCCTATACGGGGGATGCGCTTCGGGGCCGCCCCGCAAAACGGTATCGCTTTTTGTTTTAAGTGCGGATCTTGAAAAAAACGTGGTCAAACGAGACGCTTTTTAATAGGATGAAACAGGGGAGGTGATTCCCTGTGGAATATGTTCCCACACGCCGCAAAAAGAGGCGGCCGTGGCTGCTGCTTGCCGCAGCGGTGCTCCTGCTCGGCTTTTTCTGTACCGCGCAGGCCGTCCGCTCCACGGTGCAGAGCGCCGTTGTGTACCGCGGCAGAATCGCTCTGACGCAGATTCTGCAGGAGTCTGTGCTCAGCTGTCTGCCGGAAAACGATTCTTTTGAGAGCTTTGTGAAGGTTCGTACCGACGGCCAGAGCCGTGTCACGGCGGTGGAGACGAATTCGGTCGCTCTTTCGCGTCTTCAGGCCGAGCTGACGCACGAGATCAACGATCGTCTGCAGAACCGTGAGCCGTGTTTTGTCCGCCTGCCGGCGGGCACGTTCACAGGAAGCTATTTTCTGACCGGCAGAGGCCCGCTGGTAAGTTTTCGGGTGATTCCCGCCTCCGGTGTGGATACCGAGCTGCGGCATCGGTTTGAATCTGCGGGCGTCAACCAGACGCGCCACAGCATCGTACTGGAGTTGTCCGTCGACGGTCTGGCTCTGCTGCCGGGCACCCGGTCTCCGTTCGAGGTCCGCACACAGATCGTTTTGGCGGAGACGGTAATTGTCGGTGTGACGCCGGATGTTTATGCAAATTTTGCGGCGGGACGCATCAGTTAGCAGAAAATTGTATTTTTTCCTGTCCATGGGCGCATGATTGTGGTATAATAACCGTGCTGCGGCATAAGGGCGGAATGTGTTTTATTCCGTCTCATGCCTGTCAAACGGCATTCTTTTACTAAATTTATGCGCCTTTTTCGAAAGGAAGAAATTCACGGCCGCACGGCGGTCTTTTCATAAACAGGATCAAAATGGAAGAGAGGGACAAACCCTTTGAACAAAAAGGAAGCCGAATCCCGCGCGGCTGTGCTGCGGCGCGAGATCGAGCATCACAACTATTGCTACCATGTTTTAGACGAACCCGAAATCGACGATTTTGCCTACGATGCGCTGACGCGCGAACTGAAAAGTCTTGAGGCCGCGTTCCCGGAAATCGTCACACCGGATTCTCCGACGCAGAAGGTCGGCGCGCGCGTCTGGCAGAGCTCCTTTGTTGAGGTGCGTCACGCTGTGCAGATGGGCTCGCTGCAGGATGTATTCTCGTTTGACGAGGTACGCGATTTTGACCGCCGTGTGCGAGAAACGGTGACGGATCCCGCTTATGTCGTCGAACCTAAAATTGACGGTTTGTCTGTTTCGCTTGAGTATACCGACGGCTGGCTGACCCGCGGATCGACGCGGGGCGACGGCTTTGTGGGCGAGGATGTGACGGAGAATCTGCGCACCATTCGGTCCATTCCCAAAAAACTGCCTGCCGCACTGCCGTTTTTAGAGGTGCGCGGCGAGGTCTATATGCCGCGCGGCAGTTTTGAAAAGGTCGTGGCGCAGCAGGAACTGAACGGCGAGCGTCCGTTTAAAAATCCGCGCAATGCGGCGGCGGGCTCTCTGCGCCAGAAGGACGCCCGTGTGACCGCAAAGCGCATGCTCGACATTTTTGTGTTCAACATCCAGCAGATCGAGGGAAAAACGCTTTCTTCCCATGCCGAATCGCTCGAATTTCTGCGGTCTTTAGGCTTTCCGGTGATCGGCAATTTTCAGACGACGGATTCTATTGAGGAGGCCGTCCGCTTTATTGAAGAAAATGGGAAGCGGCGGGGCGGATATGCGTTCGACATTGACGGCGCGGTCGTCAAGGTGGACAGCTTCGCGCAGAGAGAGAGCCTTGGCTCCACCGCGAAATTTCCCCGCTGGGCGGTCGCGTTTAAATATCCTCCCGAGGAAAAAGAAACAACGTTGCTCGACATCGAAGTCAAGGTCGGACGTACGGGCGTGCTGACGCCGACCGCCGTTTTTGAACCGATTACGCTCGCGGGCACGACGGTTTCCCGCGCGGTGCTGCATAATCAGGACTTTATCGACGAAAAACAGATTGCCGTCGGCGACACAATTGTGGTGCGCAAGGCGGGAGAAATCATTCCCGAAGTGCTCTCTGTCTCAAAGCACGCGGAAAAGAACCCCGTCTACCGTCTGCCGTCTGTCTGTCCGTCGTGCGGACATGCCGTTTCGCGGGATGAGGACGACGCCGCGGTGCGCTGCACCAATCTTGCGTGTCCCGCGCAGTTTCTGCGCAATCTGATTCATTTTGCCTCGCGGGATGCGATGGACATCGAGGGACTCGGCGAGGCGGTTGTGGAGCTTTTGACGGAGAATAAGCTTGTGCGCACCCCGCCCGATCTCTACCGCCTGAAGGCGGAGCAGATCGCTCCTCTTGAACGCATGGGCGACAAATCCGCGCAGAATCTGATCGCGGCCATTGAAAAATCGAAGGAGAACGGTCTTTCCAGGCTGCTGTTCGGTCTGGGTATCCGCAATATCGGACAAAAGGCCGCGCAGCTTCTGGCACGGCGCTTCGGCACGATGGATAAGCTTGCCGCCGCCTCACAAGAAGAGCTTCTCGCGATAGACGGTTTCGGGCAGGTGATGGCCGACAGTGTGACGGCTTTCTTTTCCGACGGGGAAAACCGCGCGATGGTGTCCGAACTTGCGGCGCTCGGCGTTGATTTGACCTGCCGCGACGCGGCGGCTTCCGATCGGCTTGCGGGACAAATCTTCGTTTTAACCGGCACGCTTGCGGCGATGACCCGCGGCGAAGCGACGGCCCGCCTTGAGGCGCTGGGGGCGAAGGTTTCCGGCAGCGTGTCGAAAAAAACCTCTTATGTGGTGGCCGGAGAAGAAGCGGGCAGCAAGCTGACGAAGGCGCAGTCCCTCGGGGTGCCTGTGCTCAGCGAGACAGAGTTTCTCTCATTATTGGAATAAGAACGTAAAAGCGGCTCTGAGCCGATTGATTTGTTTTGAATTCATCCGAGAAAGGTGATTTTTATGGAGTTTGATATCCGGCATATTGCCAAGCTTGCCCGTCTGAGCATGGACGGCGCACAGGCGGAGAAATTTTCCGTCCAGATGCAGAATATTGTAGACATGGTCGAACAGCTTCCGCCCGTTGAGGGAGAGACGATTGAACTGGATCCCGCGCATCCGATGGCGCTGCGTCCGGATGAGGTGCGGCCTTCGCTGCGCCGCGAGGAGATTTTGAAGAACGCTCCGCAGGTCGAGGCAGGCTGCTTCGTCGTGCCGCGCGTCGTCGAATAAGGGGGACGAAGCGATGCAGTTATATGAGAAAAGCGCCGCCGAGCTGTCGCGCATGATGGCCGGGGGCGAGTGCAGCTCCGTGGAGATTACAAAGTCCGTATTTGATCGAATTCATTCGGTGGAAAATGAGGTCGGCGCTTATCTGACGCTCTGCGAAGAAGAGGCGCTCAAGACGGCCGCTGCCGTTGACGGCCGCCGCGCAAAGGGGGAGTCTCTTTCTCCTCTGGCGGGAATTCCCATCGCCGTAAAGGACAACCTCTGCACCCGGGGCGTTCGCACCACCTGCGCCTCGAAAATGCTGGAGAATTTTATTCCGCCCTACAACGCCACCGTTCTGGAAAAGATAGAGGCCGCCGGCGCGGTTATGACCGGAAAAACCAATATGGATGAGTTCGCGATGGGCTCCTCCTGTGAAAACAGCGCGCTGAAGATTACGCGCAACCCCTATGACCTGTCACGCGTTCCCGGCGGTTCTTCGGGCGGCTCCGCTGCCGCGGTCGCCGCAGGTGAGGCCGTGCTGTCTCTGGGCTCTGATACGGGCGGATCGATTCGCCAGCCCGCGTCCCTGTGCGGTGTGGTCGGGCTTAAGCCGACTTACGGCTCCGTTTCCCGCTATGGGCTGGTGGCTTTTGCATCCTCTCTCGATCAGATCGGGCCGTTTGCCCGCACCGTGGAGGACGCCGCCATGCTTTACAGTGTGATCTGCGGCCGCGACGAGTACGACGCAACGAGCGCCGCGCGCGAGTATCCCGACTTCTCCGCCTGCATGGGCAAGGGCGTTAAGGGGCTCCGTATTGGCTTGCCGCGTGAATATTTCGGAGCAGGCGTCACCGATGAGGTGCGCTCTGCCGTTATGACGGCCGTAGAGGCTTATCGCGCGGAAGGCGCCGAGATCAAAGAGGTCAGTCTGCCGTCGACAGCCGGTGCGCTGTCGGCCTATTATATCATCGCCTGCGCCGAGGCTTCTTCTAATCTGGCGCGTTTTGACGGCGTGAAGTACGGCTTCCGTGCGAAGGAGTACGCAAACCTTACAGAGCTGTATGAGAACACGCGCAGCGAGGGCTTCGGCGATGAGGTGAAGCGGCGCATTATGCTTGGCACGATGGTGCTTTCCTCCGGCTATTCCGATGCGTTCTACAAGCGGGCCAAGCGCTATCAGCAGCAGATATCCTCGGAGTTTGCCAAGGCGTTTGAAACCTGCGATCTTCTTCTTACGCCGACGTCGCCTTTTACGGCTTTTGCTTTCGGTGAAAATGTAGAGGATCCGGTCAAAATGTATGCCGCCGACATCTGTACGGTTACGGTCAATATCGCGTCCCTGCCGGGCCTGAGCATCCCCTGCGGCGTGGGCAAGGGCGGTCTGCCTATCGGAATGCAGCTGATCGGGCCGCGCTTTTCCGAGGCGCTGCTCTTTAACGCCGCCGACCATTATGAACGCCTGACCGGCGGCTTCAACCGCATCGCGCGTCTCGGCTGAGGAGGAAAACCGACATGGACATGAATGAAAAATACGAAATCGTCGTGGGTCTGGAGACCCATGCCGAATTGAATACCAAAACAAAGATCTTGTGCTCCTGCAAAAACGAATTCGGCGGTCTGGTCAATGCCAACTGCTGTCCGATCTGCACCGGCATGCCGGGCACGCTGCCGACTTTAAATCAGGAGGTCGTCTATTCCGCCATCAAGATGGGGCAGGCCTGCGGCTGTACGATTCATAACGTCTGCAAGCAGGACAGAAAGAACTATTTTTATCCCGACCTGCCCAAGGCATATCAGATTTCTCAGTTTGACGTGCCGCTCTGTGAGAACGGCTGGCTCGATGTGATGCTGGATGACGAAGGCACGACAAAGCGCATCGGCGTGACCCGCATTCATATCGAAGAGGACGCGGGCAAGCTGATTCACGGCGACGCTTTTTCCGGTTCGCTTGTGGATTATAACCGCTGCGGCGTACCGCTGATCGAGATTGTTTCCGAGCCGGATATGCGATCTTCTGCCGAGGCGAAGGCATATCTTGACACGATCAAATCCATTCTGCAGTATCTTGATATCTCCGACTGCAAAATGCAGGAGGGGTCCATCCGCTGCGACGTCAACGTCTCTGTACATCCCAAGGGCTCCGAGAAATTCGGCACCCGTGTCGAAATGAAAAACGTCAACTCTTTCTCTGCGGTGATGCGTGCCATCGACTATGAGGCTGCGCGTCAGATCGCCGTGCTTGAGGCGGGCGGCGAGATTCATCAGGAGACACGCCGCTGGGACGATCTTAAGGGAGAAAACATTGTACTGCGCACGAAAGAAGACGCACAGGATTACCGCTATTTCCCCGAACCGGACCTTTTGACGATCGTCGTTCCCGAAGAAAAGGTGCGCGAGCTGGCCGACTCTCTTCCGGAACTGCCGAATGTCCGCTGCAAGCGCTTTATGGAGCAGTACGGTCTGCCGCGGTTTGATGCGAACCTTTTGGTTGAAAACCGCATCCGCGGAGAGCTGTTTGAAAAGGCCGTCGGATTCGGCGCTTCGGCTAAGGCCGCGGCCAACTGGCTCAACGGCGACGTTGCGCGCCTGCTGGGCGAGAGAAATGTCGAATTGGAAATGACAAAGCTTACCGCCGAAAAGCTGGCTGCGATGGTCGCCGCCATCGAGAAAAAGACAATCTCCAACACGGCCGGAAAGACGGTCATCGAAGAAGTGATGTTTGAGGATAAGACGGTGGAGGATGTCATCCGCGAAAAGGGCCTTGCACAGATTTCCGACGAGGGTGCGCTGCGTGAGACCGCTGAACAGGTGCTTTCTGCGAACGAAAAGGCCGTGGCCGATTACAGAGCCGGCAAGACGAATGTGCTGGGCTTCCTCGTGGGACAGTGCATGCGCGCGTCGAAAGGCAAGGGAAATCCCGAACTGTTTCGCTCAATTCTGACCGATTTCCTCAATAAAATGAACTAAAGTCAAAGAGTTTTGCTCCGTGCGGGTTTCCTCCGCACGGAGTTTTTTTCTGCAAAATGAGATACAAATGCGAAATAGTTAGTAATCAAAGGGACTAAAAAGTAAAACAATACATTTTTTAACCAATAACCTATCGTATTCTCTAAAAAACAGGAAAAAACGACTTTATACCTTGAGTTTTTTTGCCGAAGATGTATAATTTATTTGTGTCTCTTTCGTTTTTAGGCCTAATTCTATGAGGAAATTTTTATGCAGAAAAGAACTCGACTCATCTCGCACACGGGAAGTGACATGCCATTGGAACTGGCGGCACAGCTTGACATCGCGCTGGTGCCGGATGTTGTGATCTTCGAAGACAGACAGTATCTCAACCATATCGATATTACCTGTGAGCAGTTTTATAAAATGCTTGCCGAAGCAAAAAAGCTGCCTACCAGTTCGCATCCCAGTATCGGGCAATTTCTCGAAGCGTACGAAAGCGCCTCCGACGCCGAAGAGGTGCTTTGCATCACCTGCACGGGAAAAATGTCCGGTACATATCAGACCGCCTGCGCGGCACAGAGTCTGATACAGGAGCAGGGATATCGGCCCAAGCTGTTGGTTTATGATTCCAATCAGGTTTCTCATGGAATGGAGCTGATGCTTCTGCGGGCTGCCCGGCTTCGCGACGAGGGATGCACGGCGCAGGAAATCATAGCGGATCTGGACCGCTATCAAACCGAGATCGGCCATTATGTGGTCTGCAAAAGCCTGAAAAATCTGCGCAAGGGCGGACGTACCGGTGCGATCAAGGTGCTGGCGGCGGAGATTCTCGGCAAAAAACCCTTTCTTCAGTTTACAGACGGCCTTGTGTATGACCGCGCGGTGGCGAAGAGCTTTCCCGACGGTTTGGACATGCTGTATAAAAAATACTGCGAAGAGGCGAATCCCGAAGAACTCTGTGTGGTTTATCACGCCGAAAACAAGCCGGATGCTGCGGCTCTTTGCAGCCGTATCCGCGCGGCGTATCCCAATGCCGTTCTGCGTGTGGAGTATGTCAGCGCGGTGATTGGCATTCATGCCGATATCGGCTGTACGGGGCTCGCTTTTCATAAAAGGGAAAAGACATGAAATGGATCCTCACGGGTACGTTTGCGTTTGTACTTTTCATTCTCTCTGACGTGCAGAGAGTCCGGGGGAAAAAAGGTCTGCCGCTGTTTTTTACAGGCTGTGCCGTGCTGACGGTTTCCTCGGCGGCGCTGCTTTTTTCCGGAGATTTATCTGAAAAGCGATTAGCCTTTACAATACCTGTGATTTTGGGAACTGCGGCTCTTATATACACACTGTTTTTTGCCTTGCCTGCAAAAGATGCTTACGCCGCCTCGGACGGTGCGCCTCTGTGTACAAAAGGACTTTACGGACGATGCAGACACCCGGGCTTTTGGCCCTTTGCCTTTACCGCTCTGTGCGCGGGCGCATGGGCGGCGGACTTTGCCGCATGGGTCGGAATGCTGCTGTTCACGGCGTTGGATTTTTTCTACATTGTTCTGCAGGACAGATATTTCTTTCCCCGCTATCTTGCGGGTTATGAGGAATACCGGCGTACGACGCCGTTTTTACTCCCGGCTGCGGGAAGAAAAAAAGCCGCTCAAAGCAGCGGAAAAAGAGAGAAGTGAATGGATATGCGCTTTCAGGAAAAGCTGAAAAAATTCCCGCCCAGTGAACTGTGGGACGAGTACTGCGGCTTTCTTGATCTTTCAATAGAACAATATATGCAGATCCAGGAACGTCTCTTGATGGAGCAGATCAATCTTTATAAAGACTGCCCGCTGGGGCAGCGTTTTTTCAAGGGAGAAGCGCCTCGTTCCATGCAGGAATTTCGGTCGCGCGTTCCGCTGACTGCATATGCGGACTACGCCGATCTTTTGCTGAAACAAAAGGCGGAAAATCTTCCGGCGCCGCCGGTTGTGTGGCTTCAGACCACATGGGAGAGCGGAAGCCATCCCGTAAAGGTTGCTCCCTATACAGACGCGATGCTGAAGACTTACCGCCGCAACATTCTCGGTGCGACCCTGCTCTCCACTTCGCATCAGCGCGGAAAATTTAAAGTCAAACCCGGCGCGCGGGTCTTGTACGCGCTGGCGCCCCTGCCGTATGCGACAGGGCTTTTTCCGCTTTTGACACAGAGCGAAATCGACATGACATATATGCCCTCGATCAAGGAGGCGCAGAAGCTTTCCTTCAGCGAGCAGAATAAACAGGGCTTTAAAATGGGACTGCGCCGAGGTATGGATATGCTGTTCGGCATGACAAGCATCATTCACGCAGTAACACGCAACTTTGATTCCATGCTGCGTTCGGGTTCGGGCGCGTCATGGGCGGGCAGAATTTTTACGGCTTCCCCCAAAATGGCATGGCGTATTCTGCACGCAAAATACGTCAGTCATATGTCCGGCGTTCCGGTTCGTCCGCGTGACCTGTTTACGCTGGACACGATTGTCTGCATGGGAACGGATACCGCTCTGTTCCGCGGAGAGCTGGAAGAAGCATGGGACTGCAAAACGTTTGAGCTGACCGGCGGCACCGAAACGACCTGCGTCGGCACCGAAACATGGGGACGCGACGGAATGGTCTTTTTCCCGGATGCATGTTTTTACGAATTCATTCCGGAAAATGAAATGTACCGCAGCCTGGATGATCCGGATTATATCCCGAAAACCTATCTGATGAACGAGATTTCGGCCAATCAGAATTATGAAATCGTTGTGACCGTGCTCAAGGGAGGCGCGTTTGTCCGTTACCGTGTCGGGGACGTCTATCGGTGTCTGCGTACTGCCAACGAGCGGGAGGGAATCCGCCTTCCGCAGTTTGCATATGTGGACCGTGTGCCGAAGGTGATCGACATCTCCGGCTTTACCCGCATTACGGAGCGTTCGATCCGCCAAGTGATCGAATATTCGAGGCTGCCCGTTTCCGATTGGTTTGCCTGTAAGGAGTATGATAACGACAAGCGCTCCTTTATGCACATGTATGTGGAACTGAGCGAAGCTGCGCTTCCCGACATGATGATCAACCGCCGGCTGATTACAGAGCATCTGGGTGTATATTTCAAGTTTTATGATCATGATTACAATGATCTTAAGCGTTTTTTGGGCATTGATCCGCTGCAGCTTACCATACTTCCCGGCGGTTCTCTGAAGCGGTATGAAGAAACCTATCACCGTCCCATGAGAAAAATCAATCCTCCTCTGCAGGACGTGATTGACCTGCGCTATCTGCTGGATCCTTCTCAAAAGGGAGGGATTGGCTTATGACGCTCAACGAAGCCGTATTTATCACGGTTCCGCTGGTTGCCTTTTTGTGCAATCTGTTTTTGTTTCTGACGCTTCTTTCCGCGAAAAAATCCCGGCTGATTTATTCTTTTCTGGGACTTTTGACCGCTTTCATGCTGTGGACCGCCGGTTCTCTGTTCATGCGGCTGTCCCTGTACCCGGGTGTCGACTTCTGGTGGGACGTTTCGATCGTCGGCATTGCTTCCGTGCCTCTTACGTATTATCTTTTTATGTTTCATTACACGGAACAAAAAGGGTATCTGGTCAAGAATATTTGGATCGCAGTCTCCGCAGTGATGATTATTTTGGCGGGCGCGGATGTGTTCGTCGGGCATCCTACGATCACGGTTGTGGACGGCGAACAAATTTTTCAGTATCATACGCATTGGAGCGCCGTATTCGCTATTTTATATGCGTCCGCGATTTTTCTTTCCATAATCCCCATGGTGCGCAGCAGTCTGAAAAATGATGAGATCCCTTCTTCGCAGTTTACACCGCTGATGATCGGCGTCGGGTTTCTTTTTGTCGGCGTTGTCGTCGACATGATTCCGACAATGAGCACGCTGCCCAACGATACCATGGCCTGTATGCTCAACGCGATATGCATGTATTATGCGCTTTATAAGAAGCGGCTTTTCCGTCTGACGCAGCTGGCCTCCCGCGGACCGACATATCTGATTTCGGGCATTGTGACCGCGGGAATGCTGCTTCCGGTCTTTGATAAGATAGAGAGCTTTTTCAGTGTAAGTTTTCCCGAGTTTTCGAGATATACGGGACTGATTGCGGCGGCGGTTTTTGCTCTGTGCATGCTGTTGGTGTTTGACGCGCTGCGGTTTCTTTCCAAAAAGCTTTTCGTGAAAAAAGAACAGCGCATGGAGCTTTTGGTCAAAGACTTTTCCATGGCCGTCAACCGCACCCTGCATCTTGATGAAATTATGGAGGTCTACCGCGACCTGCTGCGCGACAGCATGCCGGGCGGCAATGCCTTTATCTGTATCCGCAACAAAGCACGCAGTGCCTATGAAATTGCATACAGCATCGACCCGATGGAACGCAGAGAAATCTCCATTCCGTATGAAAATCCCATGATTGCGTGGCTGGAGAAAAACGGTTCCGGCGCGCGGTACACGGATTTTACACGTACGTCTACGTATCGTTCCATGTGGGAAACGGAAAAGCAGCTTTTGGAGAGCTTGCATATCTCTCTGATCCTTCCGATTTGCTGTGACGGAGATTTGGTCGGCTTTACGCTGTTTCAGGACAGAGGAAAGAAACGCCCCTTTACCTCGGCGGAGATCAGCTATCTGGAGTCTACCGCATCGGTACTCTCCATCGCAGTGAAAAACGCAACTCTCTATGACACGATCAACCGTGAGGCACGGCTGGATTCGCTGACAGAGCTTTACAACCGCCGCTCGTTCATTGAGATTCTGAGAAATGATTTTGAAAAGGCGAGGGGTGATGCGGTTTCTCTGATTCTGTTTAATATGGATGATTTTAAGCTTTACAATGAGCTGTACGGCGGCGAAAGCGGAGACAAAATGCTGCGCGATTTTGCTGATATTCTGCGCAATGAGTTTGCTCATATCGGAACGGCGGCGCGCTACGGCGGAAAAGAGTTTGCGGTAATTCTGCCGTTCTGTGATACCGCATCGGCCTACGGGCACGCGCAGCGGGTCAAGGAAGAGCTTCAGCGCAGGCTTGCGGCCAGCGGAGAAAAGGTCAGCCGTTTTCTCACTTTTTCAGCGGGAATTTGTACATATCCGGTTTCCGCCGCCACGGCGGAGCAGCTGCTGAGCTATGCCAACATGGCTGTTGACGCGGCGAAGAAAAAAGGAAAGAATCGTATTCTTGTTTACTCGCGCAGCATCGGTTCTCCCGACTGCGAGGAAAAGGTGCAGGACAAACTGAGCACCGGACAGGAGTACATGTCTACCATCTATGCGCTGACGGCTGCAATCGATGCGAAAGATCATTACACCTTCAGTCACTCTCAGAACGTATCGAGTCTGTCCGTCCAGCTGGGGGAGGCGTACGGCCTTGACCGTGAGCATTTGGAAATCATCCGTCAGGCGGGACTGCTGCATGATATCGGTAAGATTGGCATCCCGGACGCGGTTTTGTGCAAAACCTCACGGCTGACTCCGGAAGAATACGAAATCATGAAGCAGCATGTCGAGCGCAGCATTGCCATGATCCGGCATTTGCCGTCTCTTGATTATGTGATTCCGGTCGTAATCGGCCACCACGAACGCTGGGACGGCAAAGGCTACCCCCGCGGCATCTCCGGAGAGAGCATTCCCGTCGGAGCACGCTGTATGGCGATTGCGGATTCGTTTGATGCAATGGTTTCCCGCAGAACCTACAAGGAGCCCATGCCGCTGGAGGGCGCTTTGGAGGAGATTCAAAGAAACCTCGGCACGCAGTTTGATCCGGAACTCGGGCAGCTGTTCGTCCGTCTCGTTCGCGAGGACAAAATAAAATATACAACCGCATAAACAAAACAGAGGCCGTATGAAAGGCCTCTGTTTGTTGTATGAGAGATGAGTTTTAGACGCTGTAAAGAGCCGCTTTTCAAACGGCTGGCATACAGCCGCGCCGTTTGAAATAACAGAAACTCTGTTTTAAGCTTTGAGTGAAAGAAGGCTCCGGCGGTATGGGCTGGCAGGTACATCATATTTTGACGCGGCGTCCACCGGGAATACGATGTAAAATCAAGCTTCTTTTCCGCTGACAATGGCAATCAGCTGAGACGGTCTGCGGATCACCCACGCCGCAGGACAGTCCTGCGGAACGGGAAGCCCCTCCGTGTTCATCCAGCAGGTATCAAGCCCCGCGGCGTATCCGCCCGCGATATCCGCTGTCAGCGAGTCTCCCACGACAAGTACTTTGGCGGGATCTTTGACGCTGCAGTTTTCCATTGCGATTTTAAAAAGGCGGGGATCCGGCTTTGTCACGCCGACCTCTTCCGAAATCACAACGGTTTTAAAGAAGGGCAGCAGACCGCTTTCACGCAGGCGCCGCCTTTGAACGGAAGAAGCGCCGTTTGTGACGATTGCAAGCGTACACCGATCGGAAAGCTCCCGCACAGTCTCCGGTGCGGAGTCGATCACGTCGCAGCCGCAGGCAAGACGGTCGAGGTAGCGGCGGTTCATCTCATCGGGATCACCGGGAAGATTTGCCTCGCGCAGAAACAGCGCAAACCGCTCGTGCAGAATTTCTTCACGGCTGGCTTCTCCGCGCTCCAAACGTGCCCACTGGGCCCGGTTGATCGTCTCAAACTGTTCGTATAATTCCGGTGACGCGCCGGGAAAACAGTCGAAAAAAGTGGCAGCCTGCGATTTATGAAAGTCAAGCAGGGTACCGTCTAAATCGAGCAAAAGAGTATCGTACCGCATATTTCCTCCTAAAAAAGCATCCAAAGGCGGAAATGTGAAATAAAACAGAAAAATTTTCACACCATACCATTGGCGGAATCACAAAAAGGCATTGACTGCAAGAAGAAATAGAGCTGCCGTCCATATGGGAAGGAGCACGCAGACGATCAGAACAAAGCGGAGATGCTTTGTCTTGTGACGGAAACAAAGCATTCCGGCTGCTAAGCCAAAGACGCCGCCGCACAAAGCGAGAAGGAAAAAACGCTTTTCCGGGACACGCCGTTTTTCGCGCCGCGCGGCGTTTTTGTCCACACGACAGAGAAAGAAGGTGAATGCAGATAAGGCAAAGCACCACAGCGATGCCATGTAAAAAAGAAACCGCATAGAGTTCTCCCCATAAGCGAAAGACCTGATTTTTTTGCAGTATATAAAAATATTATAGCATATTTTCCCGGTTGTTTCCACATGATTTTCAGGAAGAGGAGGGCTCATCTCCCTTGACAGAGAAGAGGTTTTTCATTACACTATACACATATCCTTTTTCCGGGCGGTTCCGGAATAGAACAAAATGACAAATGAGGTATTTGGAATGAAGAAAAATACACTGTTCCGTCTGCTGGCTCTTATTCTCGCCATGGCGATGCTCCTTTCCGTTGCCGGCTGCGGCGGCACAACCAGCGAAAGCGAATCTGAATCTCCTTCTCAGTCGGTTTCCGAGCCGGAGGATGATGTGGAATACCGCGAACGCCTCTTTCTTACCGATAAGGTGACAGAGGGTCTCAAGCGCAACAGCGACACGGTCGGCTGGCTGCAGATTCCTAATATGGAGATTGACGACGCCGTCCTTCAGTCCTATGACAACGACTATTATCTCCGTATTACCGAGGATAAGGAATATTCCGTATACGGATGCTACTACGCCGATTACAACTGCATTCTCGATAAGGGACGTGACGGCCTGAGCCGCAACACCATTATCTACGGCCATTCGAGCTACAAGGATAATCCGGAGGATCCGAAGTTCTCCCAGCTGTTCCACTATACCGATTTGGAATATCTCAAGGAAAATCCTTATATCTATTTCTCCACTGAGGAAGAAGATATGGTGTGGCAGGTGTTTGCCGTGTTCTATACCGATATCTATTTTAACTATATCCAAGCCAACCCCACGGCCGATGTGATGAATGAAATCATTAAGGAAGCCAGAACCCGCAGCGAGTATATCATCGACCTTGATGTGACCGCGGAGGACAAGATTCTGACGCTTTCGACCTGCACCGGCAAGTATAACGGCCATCTGTATCCGAACGGTGACTATGGTAATTACCGTTATGTTGTGATGGCAAAGCTTTTGGATTCCAACTCCGTTCCGGTCGAGTGCACGACGCCTATGTCTGTCAACCCCTCTCCGAAACTGAGCTGAGTTTCTCAGAATAAAATATGATTGAGAGCGGACCGTTCTTTTTGAACGGTCCGTTTTATATTGCGATTTTTGCCATTCTTCGGTCAGCGCAAGAGAAAAATAGAAAAGGTCGGCCGCAATGAACGGACAGCAGCGGTAAAACTGTGCTTTTCCACAAAAATAAAAAGAAAATACTGTTTTTCTATCCTTACCTATGATTTGTTTCAAATTGAAGAAATTGGCTTGCATTTTCTTAAAATGGCGTTATACTATTTAACATAGTAGCGCTTTACCACATTAGTACAATAACACAGTAATACAAAAACGCGTAATAAAGCGAAAACAGGAGGAAGACAAAATGAAAAAGACCGCCGCATTTCTGATGGCACTTGCTCTTTGTGTATGCTTTTTGGGAGCATGCGCTTCTGAAAAGACAGACGGGCAGCCGTCCTCATTGGCTTCTGAGAGCACGGAAAAAACCGGAAGGCTTCAGGAAATTTTGGACCGTGGTTATCTGACCGTGGCGACCGAGCCGTATTTTGCACCGAATGAGTTTATTGATCCGAGCAAGAGCGGAGACGACCGCTATGTAGGCAGCGACATCGAATTTGCGAAATACATCGCCGCCGAGCTTGGTGTGGATCTTCAGATCGTTCCTCTTGAGTTCGGTGCGGTTTTGAGCAGCATTGCGGAAGGAAAATACGACCTTGCGATCTCCGGACTCGGCTACACACCCGCGAGAGCGGAGACGATGCTGCTTTCCGACGGATACTGGTTCCCGGACGAGGTCGGAGGCTACGGCCTGATGATCCGTGAGGAGGATCTTGGAACGATTACCGGAGCCGACAGCTTTGCGGATAAAACGATTGTCGCGCAGAGCGGTTCTCTGCAGGAACTGTTTGTTACCAATGAAATCAAAGAGTACAAAGAGTTTAAGCGGGTTTCCTCGACAAACGACGCGGCGCTCTCCGTTACAGAGAAAAAGGCTGACGCGGCCTCTGTATCCATCGACTGGGCAGAGCTGTATATCGAGCAGAATCCCGGCTGTGGGCTTACCGTTGTGCCGGACTTCCTGTTTACAGTAGGCCCCGAGTATTCCGCGGCAAGAATCGGAATGCCTCTGGGCGCAGCGGATCTTGAGGAAAAAATCAACGAGATTGTTGCAAAGGTAGTGGAATCCGGACAATATGACGAGTGGTATGCACAGTATACCGAATATGCGAAAGAGCTCGGCATCGAGTAAAGAGGTCTCATGCGGATATGGCGGAACAGATCATTAAAATTTTAAGCAAGTACGGAGATGTTTATCTGAGCGGGCTTGGCGGCACCCTGTGGCTTGCATTGGTTACCGTTCTCATAGGTACTCTTGTCGGCACAATTGTCGCATTGCTGAAGATGGTTCGGTTTAAGCCCATCGGCTGGATCGTGAGTATCTACATAGAGGTTCTCAGAGGAACGCCGATTCTTCTGCAGCTTTATTTCTTCTGGCTGCTTCTTCCGAAGATCATTCCCGCCGCACTTACGGATACGCAGTGTGTTGTGACGGCTCTGATTGTCAACTCAAGCGCATATGTGTCCGAGATCATCCGCGCGGGGATTCAGGCGGTGGACATCGGCCAGCGGGAGGCCGCAATGAGCCTTGGGCTTACAGGTTTCCATACGTTTTCAAAGGTGATTCTGCCGCAGGCCGTCAAAAATATCCTTCCCGCGCTCGGAAACGAGTTTATCGTAATGGTCAAGGAAACCTCTCTCGCATCCGTCTTTTTTGTCAATGAACTGACAACGTCTTATAAAACGATTCAGTCCGCGACTTTTCTTTCCATTCCTTCGCTGACCATTACGGGACTGATTTATCTTGCCATTAACTTCGTACTGTCCAAAGCGGTTGCAATCGCAGAAAGGAGGCTGAAGGCCGGTGACCGGTAACGCAAAGGAAATGATCCGGGTGGAAAACCTGAAAAAGAACTTCGGCCCTCTTGAGGTTCTCAAAGATGTTTCCGAAACCGTGTATGAGGGGGAAGTCATCTCTGTCATCGGCCCTTCCGGCAGCGGAAAAAGTACCTTTCTGCGGTGCCTCAACCTGTTGGAAACGCCGGACGGCGGACGTATCTTTTTTAAAGGCGAGGAGATCAACCCACGCAGAATCAAGGCCGAGCAGTACCGGCAGAAGATCGGCATGGTTTTTCAGCACTTTAATGTGTTTCCAAATCTTACGGTACTTGAAAATATCACCCTTGCCCCTGTGCTGGAGAAAAAAATCTCAAAGGACGAGGCAAAAAGAGAGGCTCTCAGCCTTCTCGGGCGGGTCGGACTTTCGGATAAAACGAATGAGTATCCTTCTCGCCTTTCCGGCGGGCAGAAGCAGCGCCTTGCGATCGTCCGTGCGCTTGCCATGCATCCGGAGTTAATTCTTTTCGATGAGCCGACCAGTGCGCTCGATCCCGAGATGGTAAAAGAGGTGCTCGAGGTCATCCGTCAGCTCGCCGAATCCGGCATGACGATTGTGATCGTGACGCATGAGATGCGCTTTGCCCAGGAAGTCAGCGACCGGATTTTGTTTATGGAGGACGGCATGATCCGCGCGCAGGGAAGCCCAAAAACCATGTTTGAAAATCCGGAAGATCCCAGAATGAAGGAGTTTTTAAGTAAGGTGTTATGATGAAATCTACGCTTGTTTATGACAGATATTATCCCTATGAAGAACTCACGGAGGTGCTGCGGCGTCTTGCGGCGCTCCGTCCCGATCTGGCTAAGCTCTCCAGTCTGAACAAAACCAAAGAGGGCAGAGACATCTGGCTTCTTGAGATCACCGATCCCACGACCGGCGTATGCGGGGAAAAACGCGCCTATTACGTGGATGGCAGCGAGCATGCCGGCGAGGTGACCGGCTCGATGGCGGCTCTGTATTTCGCCGATTATCTTCTCACGAACGCGGATGCCCCTGAGGTGGCGGAGCTTTTAAAAACCACGGCCTTTTATATCGTGCCGAGGAAAAGTCCCGATGGCGCCGAGTACTATCTCACAACGCCGAATACGGTGCGCTCCGTCAACGAAATGTACCCGTATTCCAAGTTGATGCCCGGCCTGCAGCAAAAGGACATGGACGGAGACGGCGTCATTCGAAAGATGCGCGTGAAAACGCCTTTTGGAGCGTGGAAGATTTCCGCCAAGGATCCGCGTGTTCTTGTCAAACGCCTCCCCGACGACACGCAGGGTGATTTCTATGACGTATACGATGAAGGGTATATCGAGGAATACGACGGAGTGCAGATTACCGTCGCCCCGGATAAATACGGCAACGACGATAACCGCAATTATCCCGTTTCGTGGGCGCCGGAAAATGAGCAGTACGGCGCGGGAGTGTATCCGCTCAGTCAGATCGAGACAAAGACTTCCGCAGATTTTGTAATCGCACATAAGAATATCGCAAGCGTTATCACATTTCATACATGGAGCGGGTTTTACCTCTATCCTCCGGGAATGTGTTCCACGAAGGACGTCTTTGACGAGGATATACGGCGCTATCGCGAGATGGGCAAAATCGCGGAGGAGGTTACAGGCTATCCCGCCAAAAATTTATTCGACGATTTTACGCCCGACGGCGTGCGCATTTCCTCCGGAGCATTTGACGATTGGTGCCACTACGACAGGGGAATCCCCGCCTACACGATCGAGTGCTGGGATATCAATCCGCGCGCGGGCGTGCCGCATGTCTGGCCTCTTCCCGCCCGTGAGTCGGACGAAAAACAGGAAAGCGACTTTATGAAGCTGCTCGCATGGGTAGATGAAAACGTGCCGGAGAATGCATTTCGTGAATGGAGAAAATTCGACCATCCGCAGCTTGGCGAGGTAGAAATCGGCGGTTTGGACTATAAGTATGTGGTGCAGAACTGCCCGCCGCGCTTTTTGCAACAGGAGGTCGAAAAGCATACCCGCTTTATGCTTCGGCAGGCAAATATGCTGCCGCGCCTTTTAATCGACAAAGCATTTTCCGAAAAGGTGGCCGAAGGCGTTTACCGTGTGTCCGTGAATGTAGGAAACTGCGGATACCTGCCTACTTATCTTACACGGGAAGCTGTCAAACGGAAAATAGAGAATCCCGTGACGGTCAGAATCAAAGGGGCAGAGCTCCTTTCCGGAAGGGAAGAGACGGATCTGGGCAGTTTGCAGGGCTTTTCGGGGATTCCGACCGGCTACAGCTATGAAGGGATGTATACGAAGAATCACGAACCGCTTGTCAAAAAAGCCGAATGGCTTGTCCGAGGAAAGCCCGGGGACCGGATTCAGATTACCGCAAGGTGTGCGACGGCAGGTTTCTGCACCAGAGAAGTTTTTCTTTGATTGATTTCGTAATAAAAAAGCTTGTTTCTTTCCTTTGTGATGCACGAGACTGTAAAAACCGCAGCCAACGGAGAAAAAGCAGTTTGTATGAAGGAAAAAAAGAGAGGCGAATGCTTCGCACGAATCGATTCTGATTTGGTAAAAATTGATTTTCAAGACAAAAAGATCTCGGACCGTATGCCCGGGATCTTTTGCGGTATACAAAACTCTGCTCTTTTCAATAAAATATCGTTTGAAGGGTATATCATTTATCAGATAGCGGCAAAAAACATGAAAATATTGACAAATCAGGGGAAATTTTATAAAATAAAGAATAATAATACTAATTGAAAGGAAATGAGCTCCTATGGACGATTTCGACTGGGAAAGTCTTTATCAGCTTTGCAGAGACATCTTGACATATGTGACCGTACAGACACCTTCCCGCGATCTTGACCCCTGTGAGAACGGTGTTCTTCATGTTTTAAAGAAGAATCAGGGCAAGGGAATGTATCCGTCGGATATCGGTAGACACCTTGGAATACAGCGGCCGTCTTTAACGCCGGTTCTGCGTTCTCTGGAAGATCGGGGCCTTATTTGTCATGCGCCGGATCCCGCGGACGGGCGGCGCAACTTTATTGTTTTGAGCGAAAAATATCATGCTATGTGTGAGGAAGAAGACTTTCGGCGGATCAAGTGTTTCAAGGAGCTGTTCGATGATGTGCCTCGGAAGGATATGTTTCTGATGGAACGGACCCTCGAGACCGCCGCGTCAAAAAGAAACCTGCAGACCGCCTCGCAAGATTGTAATCCTTATCAAAATGGTGTATGATAAATAGAATCCTACACAAAGCGGGGTGTCTTTTTTGGAAAACAGGCGCAGCCGCCGGCAAAACCACATGGCTTTGTTTTTGATTTTGCTTGCGGTTTTTTTCTTCGCGACGGCGGGAGCCGTCTTTCTCTCTCAGCAGAGCGGTTCGAGGGAATCCTTTTCCTATCCGGATGTAAAGGGGATAGACCTCGGCGCTTCTGATTTGAAAAAAGGTGTCTTTGAAAGACTTTTCGGAGTGAGACGAAATGACGAGGACACATTTTCCTATTCGATCAAAAGGAATCTTGTGTTCGACGCAGCCTCCGGAGACGGAGATGTAAAAATTGAAAATCCCGCCGAGAACCGTTATCTGATGGCAGTTGAACTCACGCTTGCGGACGGCGGCGAGGTTCTGCATCGCACCGGCTACCTCAAACCGGGACAAGGGATCGAGACGCTGACGCTTGAAGAAATGCCTGCTCCGGGGGAGTATAACGCAATCGCCTATTTCTGTGCGTTTGATTTTGAAACTTTGGACCTTTTGGGAATTCTCGAGCAGCCGGTTGCGCTGACGGTGGAATAATGCTTTTATGGCATACGCATCCGAAGATATGGGAGGAATTGCAAAATGGCAAAAATCCATGCGGAGCGAAATCTGACGATGCTCGTCGATTTTTACGAGCTTACAATGGCCAACGGCTATTGGCGGCAGGGAATGAAGGACGTCGAATGTGTGTTCGATATGTTTTTCCGTACCGTGCCGGACCGCGGCGGCTATGCCGTTATGGCGGGACTCGAACAGCTTGTCGAATATCTGCAGGATCTGCATTTTGATGAAGAGGATATCGAGTATCTTCGCGGCAAGAATTGCTTCTGCGAGGGATTTTTGGATTATCTGCGGAATTTTGAATTTTCCTGTGACGTATGGGCCGTGCCGGAGGGAACGCCCGTTTTTCCGCAGGAGCCGATTGTCGTTGTGCGCGGCCCCGCGATACAGGCGCAGCTTGTGGAGACGATGGTGCTGCTGAGCGTCAATTTCCAGTCGCTGATCGCGACAAAATCCACACGCATCAACCGCGCTGCCGAAGGGCGCGCCGTGATGGAGTTCGGCTCCAGACGGGCGCAGAGCTACGACGCTGCGGTGCTCGGCGCACGTGCTGCCTACATCGGCGGCTGCGGCGCCACGGCATGCACTCTCACCGACCGGTATTTCGGCGTGCCGGCGGTCGGTACGATGGCGCACAGCTGGGTACAGATGTTCGATACGGAATACGACGCTTTTCGGGCATATGCCGAGACGTATCCCGACAACTGTACACTGCTGGTTGACACCTATGATGTGATCCGCTCCGGCGTACCCAATGCGATCCGCGTGTTTCAGGATACGGTTGTGCCGGCGGGCTTTCGCCCCAAGGGAATCCGTATCGATTCCGGCGATATTGCGTATCTGTCCAAGCGGGCGCGCGCAATGCTCGATGAAGCGGGATTTTCCGACTGCAAGATCGTGGCTTCCAACTCTCTTGACGAATATCTCATCCGGGATCTTCTGCTGCAGGGAGCAAAAATAGATTCCTTCGGCGTGGGAGAAAATCTGATTACTTCACAGCCGAGCGCGGTGTTCGGCGGCGTGTACAAGCTGGCCGCCGTGCTGGAGAACGGCGTTCTTGAGGGACGCATCAAGCTCAGCGCCAGCATAGAAAAGGTCACGACACCCGGCTTTAAAAAAGTGTATCGTCTTTACGACCGCAGCAGCGGTAAGGCACACGCCGATTTGGTGACACTGTACGATGAGACGGTGGATGACAGCGAGCCGCTGACGATTTTTGATCCCGCTGCGGTTTGGAAGCAGAAAACCCTCTCTGATTTTTGCGCCGTGCCTCTGCTTGCGCGCATCTTTGAAAAGGGAAAACTTGTATATACGCTTCCCGCCCTGTCCGAAATTCAGCAGCGCTGTCAAAGAGAATTGGATACCCTCTGGCCGGAGGTGCTCCGTTTTGAGAACCCCCACGGTTATTATGTGGACCTCTCGAAAAAGCTCTGGGATCTCAAAAATGAGATGATTCTGCGGCAAAAGCATCTGCAGTGAGAAAATTGCGAACGACGCTTTCGGGATGTATGCCGCCGTTTAAAAGCCTGCAATGTGACAGGATGAATTTATTCGGATCAGCAGGTAAAAAACTCTTCCATTTTGATAGGAAATATGATATACTGCTTATAACAGCCGAATCAAATCGGATCCTCCGTTTTTCGTAAAGCGGCGGGGTCGGCCGGGAAAGAATATTTCCGGGCGGGCCGCGCGGCGGAAGAAAATTAAAGACGGAGCCGATGCGATGTCGTTCTGAGCCGCCCGGGTTTGCCCGCGCGGGAAGGCGATGGAGCAATTCTGCGAATTCTGCAGCGATGTGTCCGCGCCTACTGTATGGTATGGCGCGGATTTTTTTGTTCCGTCGGATCATTTTGCGAAGGGAGGAACAAATCCTTGCAACAAAACCGTATTTCCGTGGTCGGCATTATCCTTGAAACGCAGGAGGCGTCTTCAGACGTCAATGCTCTTCTGCATGAATTCCGCGAATGGATCGTCGGCCGCATGGGAATCCCCTATAAGGAACGGGGCGTTTCCATCATCAGCGTCATTCTTGATGCGCCGCCGGATGTAACCAGCGCCCTTTCGGGCAAGCTGGGTATGCTCTCAGGCGTCAGTTCCAAGACAGTAACCGCAAAAACGACGGAATAAAGGAGAAATATAAAATGAAATACACGTGGAAAAAATCGCTTGCCCTATTGCTTGCACTTTCTCTCTGCATTGCGGCCACCGCCTGCGGCGGCGCTGCGTCTTCCTCTGCACCCTCTGCGCCGGAGGAACCTTCCTCTGCCGCTGAGGAGTCTTCCGAGGCGTTGGAAGAGAACGTCACTGTCCGCATTGCCGGGCTGAAGGGCCCCACCTCGATGGGACTTGTCAAACTGCTCTCGGATGCGGAGGCCGGCACGTCGAAAAACACTTACGAGTTCAGCATGGCGGGTTCCGCGGACGAGGTTACGCCGAAGCTGATTCAGGGCGAGCTTGATATTGCGGCCGTTCCCGCGAACCTTGCCTCCGTTCTTTACAATAACACGGACGGCGCGGTGCAGCTTCTGGCGGTCAATACTCTCGGCGTGATCTATATTGTAGAAAAGGGAGAAACGGTCAACAGTGTGGCCGACCTCAAGGGAAAGACGATTTACGCAACGGGCAAGGGCTCCACGCCCGAGTACGCGCTGCGGTATATTCTGTCTGAAAACGGAGTGGATCCCGACACCGATGTCACCATCGAGTGGAAGAGCGAACCGACGGAGGTTGTCGCCGTTCTGTCTGCGGCCGAAGGCGGGGTGGCGATGCTGCCGCAGCCGTTTGTGACGGTGGCGCAGGGCTCTGTGGAGGGACTCCGCGTTGCGGTGGATCTGACCGAGGCTTGGGATGCGCTCGACAACGGCAGCCAGCTGATCACAGGCGTTCTGGCGGTCAGAAAGGAATTTGCCCAGGCTTATCCTCAGACCGTGGCGTCTTTTCTGGAGGAATATGAAGCTTCTACCGCATACGCAAACACCAATACGGCGGATGCCGCGCAGCTGATTGAAAAATACGGTATCGTCAAGGCGGCGATCGCCGAAAAAGCGCTGCCCTACTGCAACATCACCTATCTCGCGGGCGAGGAAATGAAGGCGCCGATGGACGGTTATCTCAAGGTGCTTTACGATCAGAATCCCGCCGCCGTCGGCGGCACGCTGCCGGGAGAGGATTTTTACTGCATCGGCTGACTGTTTTAAAAAGCTTTGAACCGTCCGGGAGGGCTTCTCCCGGCGGTTCTGACAAAGAACGAGGAATACGATGAAGGATCACACAAGACTGAAAAAGTGGATCGCGGCGCTTTTCTGGATTGCCGTCTGGCAGGCCGCCGCCATGGCGCTCGGTCAGGGTCTGCTGCTGGCGCCGCCTCTTTCCGTGGCGGCGCGACTGACAACGATCTGGCGGGAGAGCGGGTTTCTTTCGACGGTTTGGTTCAGCTTTGCGCGGATTCTTCTCGGCTTTCTCTCGGCGCTGCTTTTGGGGACGATTCTCGCGGTCCTTGCGGGCAAATTCCCGACGGTTGAGGTTTTGCTCCGCCCTCTTTTTTCGGCGGTCAAGACCGTACCGGTGGCGTCGTTTATTATCATCAGCCTGATCTGGCTGTCTTCGTCGCAGCTCTCGCAGTTCATTTCGTTTTTGATGGTTCTGCCCATTGTGTACACCAATCTGCTGCAGGGTATCCACAGTACGGACCGAAAGCTCAATGAGATGGCACAGGTGTTTCGCATTCCGTGGGGGCGCAGGCTTCTCTACATCTGGCTGCCGCAGCTGTATCCCTATCTGCTGTCGGCATGCAGCGTATCGCTCGGCCTCTCATGGAAATCCGGTATCGCCGCCGAGGTGATCGGGATTCCCGACGGATCGATCGGGGAGATGCTCTATCAGGCCAAGGCCTATCTCAATACGGTGGATCTTTTTGCGTGGACGGTCGTGATTGTCGCAGTCAGCCTCGCGTTTGAAAAGAGCTTTCTTGCGCTGCTGCGCCGCGTCTATGGGAGAGTGATCCGCCTATGAACGATATTGTGGTAAAAGATCTTTGCAAGAATTTTGGAGAAAAACGCGTTCTCAACCGTTTTTCGGCTGTGTTTCCGGCCGAACGCGTGACGTGTGTCATGGGAAAATCCGGCTGTGGAAAGACGACGCTGATACAGATTCTGCTCGGGCTGGAAACGCCGGACGCGGGCAGCATCATGGGCGTACCGGAGCGTGTCTCTGCGGTTTTTCAGGAGGACCGGCTCTGCGAGGAGTTTTCGGCGGCGGGAAATATCCGGCTTGTTACCGGCGGGCAGGTGCCGCAGGAGCAGATTGTTTCGTGCCTTTCGGCATTTGGCCTTTCGGGCGAGGCACAGACGCCGGTGCGTGAGATGTCGGGCGGCATGAAACGCCGTGTCGCGATTGCGCGGGCTGTTCTCGCCGACGGCGAGCTGTTGGTGATGGATGAGCCGTTTAAGGGACTGGATACAGGAACGCGTGCAGCCGTTGCACAGGAGCTGCGCCGTCGTTTCGCGGGACGGACGGTAATTTTGGTGACGCACAGCCCCGAGGAAGCTGCTCTGTTTGACGCCGAAGTGATACGGATGGAGGAAATAAGATGAAACCTTCTTCAAAAAATGAGATTCTCGAGCTGCTTTCCATGCCTTATGGGGAATTTGAAACCGCGGTGTTTCCCGAGGCAAAGCGTGCTTATATCGAGAGCCGCGGCAATGTGCTTGTTTCCTGCGCTATGCTGGGAATCTCAAATATCTGTAAAAACCAATGCCTTTACTGCGGCATGCGCGCGGGAAGCAAGGTGGAGCGCTATCGTCTGCCCGTGCAGGATGTGCTCGCCTCGGCGAAAGCCGCGAAAGAGATGGGCTTTTCCCGAATGTTTGTCATCAGCGGTGAGGACCCGAAATACGGTTTCGAAAACATTCTGGAAATCATTTCGGGCGTCAAAGCGCTCGGAATGCACCTGAGTCTTGCCTGCGGCGAGTTTTTCCCCGAGCAGTATGCGGAATTTGCGGCGCTTGGCGTCGATGAGTATGTGATCAAGTTTGAGATGTCCGACCCCGCGACTTTTAATCGGCTGAATCCCTCCACAAGCTTTGAGCGGCGTATGCGCAGCATTGAAGCGGTGAAAAAGAGCGGCATGAAGCTTGCCTCCGGCAATATCGTCGATTATCCCGGACATACGTTGTCACAGCTTGCGGATGACATTTTGCTGATGCGTGATCTCGAGATCAGCTGGGCGCCGATCATTCCTTATATGCCCGCGAAGGGAACGCCTCTCGCGCTGGAAGGGGGATACGGCGATTTTACGCTGAACCTGCGTGAGATTGCGATTCTCCGCTTGATGATGCCCGAAATCAATATCACGGCGCAGCAGCCCGGTAAGGATCTTTCCAAGGGCCTTGCCGACGACGAGGGAAATCTCGCGGCGCTGCATGCGGGCGCGAACATGCTGTTTGCGGATTTTCTCCCCGATGCGCTGATTGGAAATTTCAGCGTGATCGACAACCGCGTTACGCTGGGACTTGACCATATCCGAAAGATGGCAGAGCTTTCTCAAATGAAGCTGGTCTGACCAATGTCATTTCGTGAAACGCAAAAGCTCCTCCCTGCCTTTTATGTGGGCAGGGAGGAGCTTTGTTTATAATGACCGGGTGATTGACCTCAGCTCGATATAGCCACGTTCTCCTTTTGGCTCTAACTGAATGCGGGGGTTATCGTCATCCCAACGATAGCCAATGACGGACGGGTTATAACGGTTCATAGATGTCTGAACGGCAGAGATGGCGTCACAGTAGTCTTCCTCGGCAAAAGGTTCTCCTTGAAACATCAGGTACTCCGCCTCCGGCAATGTGATCACATCAAAGCCTTGCGGAATGCTCCCCGCATAATCTTCTGCCGCCTCTACTCCCTGCACATAGGTGGAAGTACCGGGGATTTTGCAGGCTTCCGGCAGCCACAGTCCCACAGCTTCACCGCAAAGGCTGTCCATGCTGAGAAGGGTTCCCCAGATATCGCAGCCAACCTCTGCACAGTAGTCGAAGTAATGTTCCGCTTGAATGCCTCGCTTTATAATAACCTTGCGCCGGGGCTTATGCACCACTTGGATGAACACATTTTTTACGTTTTCCATAATACATGATTCCTTTCTGAGCTCTCTGAATTTGACGCCATAGGAAACAAACAGTGTGACGGGGACGGGGCGCTTTGCGTAGTCGCTGGGGTTGATGCCGAATTCTCTTCGGAATGCTCTCGTGTATCCGTCCACGCTGGCAAAGCCAAGGTCATAAGCCACATCGATGATTTTGCTGTGTTCGGCTTTGAGCAGTAAAGCCGATTTGGCCAGCCGCAGCCGCCGAATGTAGTCTGCGGGAGCGTAACCGGTGTGCTCCCGAAACATCCGATGGGCATGCCATGGAGAAAAGCCGCAAGTCTTCGCCAGATCCGCCAGTGTGATTTCTTTTGTCAGATGATCTTCGATGTAATCCTGCATTTTCTGCACGGCTAAAACCTGCTCTGTCACGTTTGTTCCCCCCTCATCATGGTTTCATTTTACAAAGAACCGAAAGAAACTTCTCGACCATTTTTGCTCTATTATAGCAAAAAAGAGGAAGCAGCAAATCAAGCAGAAATATTCTCGTCTTTTTTACTGCATTTATATGCCGGTGAGCATCTCAAAATAAAAGCGGCCTGATGATATTCGATGAACACGCAAAGCCAAAAAGCAGAGAGGACACAGCAGGCAGAGCAAATTTCACTCAAAAAGCATATGTCTCCATTTGCGCCAAACAGGAACACGAAGGCATAAAAACAGGCCGCCTAAGTGAACGGCCTGTGGAAGAAATGCGGCTGTCGGATTTTACGATGTTTCCTCAAAAGTCCGCTTGTGATGGAACCTTTTCAGAACAAAGTCTTATGTAAGGGCGATGACGCGCAGCAGCAGCAGCCCGATTACTCCCGGGATTCCGAGCAGTGCGGAAATGGACAGAGTGAATAGGTTGAGCTGAAGAAGACACGCGCCGCCGACGGAAAGCAGGCTTACCGCAGACAGACTTGCAATGCCTCCCGCAGCGGATGCGATCAGCGAGCCCAGTGAGCGGGCGCCCGCGGCAGCGGGAAGAAGAACGATTGCGGCTGCAATCACAACGGCAATGACGTAGAGCATGGTTGTCACCTCCCATCGTCAGACTGCGGCGGCTTCCTTTTCACGAAGGGAAAGGGGAGCCCCTGTTCTTTGCCGGTCAATCTGCCGAATGGCCTGCAGCAGATAACGGTAACGCGCCAAAAGCGCGCTCCGCTCGTGGATGGCGTATTCCGTCAGATCAGGATCGGCCGTCATATTGAAAAATGTTTCGTTTCGCTCCATCTGGGTGCGGACATTCTGCAGTTCGCATAACAGTTCCGCTCTCTGTCGGCTTTCAACGTCCCGCAAAGTGCTTTGTTCCTTTGCAGCCATCGAAACCACCGCCTTTTCTCTTTATTTATATGAGAAGTATGGCGGGATATTCCGTAAAATATGCACAGTGCCTTCCGAAAACGCTGTATTTTGGGCAAAAAAAGCCCGCGCGGAAGACCGCGCGGGCTTTTGGTGCGACCAAGCAATAAGCCGGGTTCTGTAGTAGACAACGATCTATCTCGACTGCGGATTGCTCCGCAGCTCAAGCCACGCTTTCGAAGGCACGGCGGGCCGCCGTATCGCCTTCTGTCGGTGTTGCTCCGGATAGGGTTTACATGGCCGCCGTGTCTCCACGGCGCCGGTGAGCTCTTACCTCGCCTTTCCACCCTTACCCGCCGAAAAGCGGCGGGCGGTATCTCTCTGTTGCACTTTCCCTAAGGTCACCCTCGGCTGCCGTTAGCAGTTATCCCGCCCTGTGGAGCCCGGACTTTCCTCATGCGCACGCAGGGGCACGCACGCCGTTGTCTCGCTTACTCGCGTAAAGTATGATACCACAAAGATTGTACTTCGTCCAGCAGACTGATATAATATTTTATAATGTGTTTATCAAAAAGGCAGAAAGAGCCGTGCTTTTGCGGCTGCTTCCTTTTTTAAAACAAGGCAAAGGGGGGAATGTGCATGGCGGTTCTTACGTTTTCGGTTCCGTCCGAATGGGATAAAAAACCGGTTGGAGAATTTCTGCGGCGGGCACACGGTGTTTCCGGCACAACGCTGAAGCTGGCCAAGCGGATTCCCGGCGGCATTACGCAGAACGGCATACATGTGCGCACGGTCGATCCCGCCTGCGCGGGGGCTCAGATCTGCCTTGTGGTGGACGGCGAAACACACAGCTATCGTCCGCTTTTTCTTGATGTGCCCGTGCTGTACGAGGACGGCTTCTTTGCGGCATTCGATAAGCCCGCAGGGCTGGCGTCGCATCCGTCGCGAGGACATCCGTATGATACGATGGCAAATGTATATGCCGCCCGGCCGCAGACGGCGGGACTGGTGTACCGTCCTCTCGGCAGGCTTGACCGGGATACCTCCGGCGTATTGCTTGCGGCAAAGAATGCACATGCGGCCTATGCCGCCCGTATCACGGAAAAACGCTATCTCGCGCTGCTGTGCGGAGAACTTCCTCGGGTGAACGGCGCGATCGATGCGCCCATCGGCCGCGAGGGGGAGGATACACCCCGGCGTACCGTGCGGCCGGACGGCCAGCGTGCCGTGACCCGCTGGCATGTTATATGCGCCGAAAAAGGCTTCACTCTCGCGGAGCTTTGGCTTGAAACGGGGCGCACGCACCAGATCCGTGTGCACATGGCGCATCTGGGATGTCCTCTGGCGGGAGATGCGCTGTACGGCGGCCGGGCTGACTTGATCGAACGTCAGGCACTGCACTGTGCCCGGCTTGTGTTTTATCACCCGATGGAAGAAAAGGAAATTTCCGTTTCGGCGCCTGCCGCGCGGGACTTTCTGCGCGCAATGAGAAAAGCTTTTCCCGGCTTTCACCCGGATGCGGAAGGCATTTTTCCCTGAAACACGCTTGACAGTTGCACTTTGACGGCAGAATGTGTTATACTATATTCCTGGTTTTACCGCTGCTTGGGGAGGGAAACCGCTGTATGAAGGTTTTGATGCTCGGCGATGTGGTGGGGCCGCTCGGCTGTGAGGCTGTGCGTGCGCTGCTGCCGCAGCTGAAAAAAGAATATGAGGCTGACCTTGTGGTCGCCAACGGAGAAAACTCCGCATCGGGAAACGGCATTCTGCCTTTTTCCGCACGCCATCTTCTCGATTCCGGCGTCGATGTGATTACGACGGGAAATCATGTGTTTCGTCGGCGGGAAATTTATGATCTTCTGGAAGAAAACGGCCCGGTAATCCGCCCGGCGAATTATCCTGCGGCGAACCCCGGTGTGGGCGTGTATGTGTATGACTCGCTTCGCTGCCGTGCGGCGGTTGTAAATCTGATGGGCACCGCAATGCTCGAGCCGCTGCGAAACCCGTTTGATACGGTCGATGCCGTTTTAAAAGAGCTCGATACCCGGGTTGTGCTGCTCGATTTTCATGCGGAGGCCACAAGTGAAAAGCGCGCAATGGGCTTTTATCTGGACGGCCGCGTTTCTGCGGTTGTCGGTACCCATACCCATGTACAGACCGCCGACGAGCAGATTCTGCCGAAGAAAACGGCATACCTTACGGATCTCGGCATGTGCGGGCCGTACCGGTCCGTACTCGGCGTCAAGCCGGAGGCGGTTATCCGGCGTTTTCGCACTTCTCTGCCGACACGTTTTGAAAATGCAGACGGCCCCGCCTGCGTCTGCGGTGCGGCAATCGAGATCAGCGAAAAAACGGGAGAGGCGCTCGCTATCGAGCGAATTTCGCGGATTTTGGGCTGAAAAAGGTTGGATTGAAATTTCACTCTGCTCTTGCATAAAAAGTGAAATTTCTTTATAATAAATCAGATATGGTACTTCTCTTATAAGGAGGCATTTCTATGATTCGAATGGAAAATCCGCTGGGACAGATTCAGTTTTCCCAGAATTATTTTGCAGAGCTTGTCAGCCACGCGGCACAGGGGTGCTTCGGTGTGGTCGGCATGGTGGCCACCGGCGCTTCACAGGGCATCCGCACGATGACCGGCGCCAATGTTCCCGACAAGGGTGTGCATGTGCGCATTGAGGATGGCGCCCTGCGGGTGGAGCTTCACATCGAGATCGCTTACGGTGTGAATATCAGCGCCGTGGTGCGCAGTATTATTTCCGAGGTGCGCTATGCGGTTGAGCAGGCCACCGGACTGAAAGTCAGCCGCGTTGACGTCTTTGTAGACGCAATGCGCCGCGAATGATTCGCATCAGAGGAGGAAAAGCAAGTTGATGAACGGTAAAATGCTCCGGGATGCGATGCTCTCGGGTGCGAATCAAATTACAAACGAGCGCGAAGCCGTCAATGCGCTCAACGTGTTCCCCGTGCCGGACGGCGACACGGGCACAAATATGTCTATGACGATCTGTGCCGCCAAGGGAGAGCTGGAGCGTCTTGATGACAATGCCACGGTCGAAGCGGTTTCCAAAACCGCCGCGGGCGCGCTGCTGCGCGGTGCGCGGGGAAATTCCGGCGTCATCTTGTCCCTTTTGTTCCGCGGCTTTTCCAAAGGCCTGACGGGACTGCGCACGGCCGGACCTGCCGATATCGCCAAGGCTTTTGCGATGGGCGTAGAGTCCGCCTACAAAGCCGTAATGAAGCCGACCGAAGGCACGATTCTGACGGTCAGCCGCGCCGCCGCCGAGCAGGCAAAGATCTCCGCCGAGTAAGAGGGTGTTACTCTCGTCAGCCTGTGGGACGACATGATTGCCGCTGCGTCGGAGGCGCTGGAAAAAACCCCCGAGCTTCTTCCCGTGCTGAAAAAAGCCGGCGTCGTCGATGCGGGCGGCAAGGGATTTGTGCATGTGCTGGAGGGAATGGCCTCGGTCATCCGCGGGGAAGAAATCGTTGCTCTTGCGGGGGAGGATGCGCCCGCCCGCAGAGAGACGCCGACCGCTGCGGTGTTTCAGGACGAACACGGATTCTCCGGCGAGATCACGTTTACTTACTGCACGGAGTTTATCGTCAAGCGCGAAGACAACGCCAAGGATCCCGCGGGTCTCCGCGCGTTTTTGGAGTCCATCGGCGATTGTGTGGTCGTGGTAGACGATGAGGAAATTATCAAGGTGCATGTCCATACCAACGACCCGGGCAAGGCGATTCAGAATGCGCTGAAGTACGGTCAGCTCACCAAGGTAAAGATCGAAAATATGCGTGAGCAGTTCGAAGACCGCGTTGCGACCAATGCCGAGAAAAAGGCCCGTGAAGAGGCTGAGGCGGATGCTGCGTTTCCGTATGCGGCGGTCGATCCGAACCGGCGCTATGGCTTTGTCAGCGTAGCGGCGGGCGAGGGAATCAAGCAGCTTTTCCTTGATCTCGGTGTGGATCAGGTCGTTTCCGGCGGCCAGACGATGAATCCCTCTACCGACGATATTCTGCGTGCGGTTCACGCGACCCCGGCGCAGACGGTCTATGTGCTGCCCAACAACAAAAATATCATTATGGCGGCCGAGCAGGCGATTCGTCTTGCCGACCGCAAGGTCATGGTGCTGCAGACACGCACGATTCCGCAGGGCTTGACCGCGATGCTTGCTTACGACGAGTCTCTGGATCCCGACGCGCTGTTCATGGCGATGGGAGAGGCCGCTGAGCACGTGCAGACGGGACAGATCACATTTGCTGCGCGCGACAGCGATTTTGACGGACACAAAATTCACGAGGGCGAGATGCTTGCTTTGGATAACGGCAAGCTCAGCTTTGTTGAAAAGGATCTGACCAAGGCGGCCGTGCGTTTGACGCGGTCTCTTGTGAAAAAAGGCGACTGCTCGTTTGTGACTGTCCTGCACGGAGAGGACGTTTCAGAAGCGGACGCCGAAAAGATCGCGGACGCGATTCGCGCAAAGCTCGGCGAAAGCGTCGAAGTTGCGTTGGTCAACGGCGGTCAGCCGGTATATTATCTGATTATCTCCGCGGAATAAGCACGGCTTTTTCTGATCTTTCATATGCTGTTTCAATCGGCCGCCCTCTCAAAAAGATGGGCGGCCGCATTTTGTGTGAAAGAACTTGTGAAAACGGTATCTTCATTTTTGAACTTGTCTGCGCAGGGTCAAACGCCTGCTGCCGCAAATAATTTTCAAACTGCGGATAGGACTTCCTTCCAAGCGCATAGAATGGTGCCAAGGGGGAAAGTCCCATGTTCTGCCGTGCGAATGAGCTGCGCTGCAAGGACGTGATCAGCCTAAAAACAGGCTGCCGAATCGGCTGTGTCTGCGACTTTGAGATTGATCTTTCCACAGCGCGCATTACGGCGCTGATCGTATATGGGCGCTGGCGGCTGTTCGGACTTTTGGGCCGCAGCAAAGACTGCGTCATCCATTGGTGCGATATTCAGCTGATTGGAGAGGATGCGATTCTGGTCAATTTTGAGCCTCCGGCCCGGCGGCGTGGAAGAAGGCGGCGCTGATGCAAAAAAGCCCTTTTCGCAGAAAAGGGCTTTTTTGTGCTTTGGAATAAAAAACGGCTGCGCAGTAAGAAGACGAAGTTGACAATTTATACGCGAAAAGTTTTGCGACGCCCAAAATAGATCGTCATATTTTGAATTCATTTGTCTTTGGCTCCTACGATTTTATGATAATTATAAAAGGATAAAGTTTTATGCCAAGGAGGGCGAAGCAGAAATTCATAGAGCCGAGACAGGGAAGAGCGGCAGCATCCCTTCGGCAGGTGAGTATACTGCCCGCGAAGGCGACGGCAGAAGGTTCCTGTCAGGCCGGATAGAGGTGACCCGCATTCAGGATGTGCCTGCGGATGGTGAGAGCGTCGGTGCGGTGAAGAGCAGCCGGGCGTAGACGCAGCCCTCTAAAACAGAATCAATCACGGTTTCACAGAAACTTTATGCAAAGATTTCTATACCGCATCTGCTTTCATGCAGCATAAAAAATTGTTGAAAAAGTTGACAAAAATATGGGGGGTGGTATAATTTTTGATAAGAAAAAGTTGTGAAAAATAATCGTGAGGTGAAACAATGAAAAGGTTTCAGAAGGCATTCTGCATTTTTCTTACCATGACAGTTTTGTTGGGTCTGTGTGCGACGGCGGTGTTTGCCGCTGAAGTGAAAGTGGATTCCAAAGAGGGTTTTCAGGCTGCCATCAATGATTCGACAGCCACAAAGGTTACTTTTACCGCGGATGTGGATCTGACCGATTTAGGCGTTGTCGATGTGGACGGGCTTGTGATTGATCTGGGCGGCAATACGGTTTCTGCCGACAATTTCAGCCTGATTTTTCAAGGAACTGATTTCACCATTCAAAACGGTAAAATGAGCTCTAACGGTGGTGCGTATGCCCTGTTTATCGGGGATGAGGGCACGACCGACCGTGTATTGGTACAGAATGTGACATTTGAAGGCGGTGTGAATGTTTATAATGCCACAAACGTTGTACTGAGAAATGTAAATGTCGGCGGCACCCATTATTACGCCGTATGGTGTGACGAGGGAGCAGAGGTCACCATTGAGAGCGGTACTTTCAGTACGGAAGGTGCAGCGGTGCTTGGAATGGCATCCGGTACGGATGTGGGCGTTTCTATGCAGGTCGAGGGAGGCAAATTTGAGACAAACGGCAAGCCTCTTGTTTTAGAGGGAAGTGATTCGCAGGGGAATGCTTTTAATATCCCTGTGATCAGTGGGGGTAGTTTTGATGCTGAGCTGAAGGAAGAATGGCTTGCTGAAGGTTTTGTCCCTGTGCAGAAGGACGACGGTACGTACGGGGTTGCTTCGACATCCGATGGAGAGGAAGAAACCGTCAAGTATACCATTGAGGCCGAGGCGGGCGAGGGAGGCAGCATCTCTCCGAATGGCGAGTATACCACCCGCGAGGGCAACAGCAAAAACTTCGTCATCAAGGCCGACAGCGGTTACCGCATTCAGGATGTACTTGTGGACGGTGAGAGCGTCGGTGCGGTAAACGAGTACATGTTCGCCGATATCGACGACGACCACACGATTGAGGCGATCTTTGAAAAAGGCGCGGGCGCGTCCTCCGGCGCGGTGGTGAACAATCCCAGTACCGGCGCTGTTCTGTAAGATAAAATAAAAATTGTATGCAAAATTCCCCGGCCGCACAGCCGGGGGATTTTTTTAAGCGGCGGCATGCTCTCTGACGAAAAGAGCGTTTTTAGAATTTGGGGAAACTTTGCAAAACAGCCCGTTTCCCGGTCTGCGTCAATTCACTCATCTGCTGACAAAAAACTCTTATTAGAGTAAATCTAAGTGGAGAACTTAACCGCGGCGGACAAGCTTAGCTTTTTCAATCAGAATCAAAACCATGTATTGAGCGCCCTGGAAGGGCATGACAGCGACAAAGCTCTCAAGAGGCTTCGAATAGTTTTTCTTACGCATCACACGCACTGCAGCCGCTAAAGCAGTCATTTCTCTTTTGATTGACCTTTTTACGTTTAGGCATTTATTATTTTGCCGCGTTTAATGTTGCAAACGAAAGCGCTTTTTTGCCATCGGCATAGCTGGGCGGTTGTCCTGCACACAAAGCAAAAGCCGCGGCTGTTCTTTCGTAAGAACATTCGCGGCTTTTCTTGTACGTCAGGATTTCTCAGCGGTTGTTCAGCGTTCTCTCGAGCCAGATGGCGGCAATGGCCAGTGCGCTGTAAAGACCGTTTTTCTCGGTGCGCTTAATGACGCGGCGGCTGATATGCACGGATTCGTCGGTGGAAAGGATCTGTACAGATACCTTGTCGGCGAGCGTCATATCCTCCAGCTGAGTGGTGTTGATGATCTGCAGCATCGCAATATAAGGCGCGGCGGGATCACCATAGTATAAAACATTGCCCGAGCGGACGAGAGGTTTTCCCTTGTAACGGGAGATGTCTTTTGCCGTATTGGCAGCGGCCATGGGAATCAGCTCCTTCGCTTTTGGAAAGTAGAATCAGTCGTCCAGATATGACCGGACGAGGATCTGCAGCAGCTCGTCGCGGTCAATGCGGCGAATCAGACTGCGTGCATTGTTGTATGTTGTGATATAGGTCGGATCCTCGGACAAAATATACCCGACGATCTGATTGATAGGGTTATAGCCCTTTTGCTTAAGCGCGTCGTATACCTCGGTCAGGATTGCCTTGACATGGGCTTCTTTATCCTCTCGAATGGAAAAAGAACGGGTCGGATCCAACATCTTTCATCACCTCATACTCCATCATACATGATTTTGGCCAGAAATACAAGCAAAAAATCAGCTTCTCAGCTGTGCGCCCAGAGCGGTGACTGCGGCGAGTGCGCGCTCCATCGCGGCGTTGACCTCGGCGTCGGTGAGCGTACGGTCGTCCGCGCGCATGGAAAGGGCGAACGCGAGACTCTTTTTTCCTTGGGGAATCTGCGAGCCCTTGTAATGGTCGAAGAGCTCAATGCTTTCGAGAATTTCTCCGACCGAAGCGCGCACGGCTTTTTCGATGGTCAGAACCGGCAGAGCGTCGTCGCACAGCAGGGCCATGTCGCGGGTGGAAGCGGGGAAACGCGGCATCGCATGGTAAACGCGGCTGCTCACGTCGCTCAGTTCAAAGAGCGCGTTCATATCGATGCGTCCCAGATAGGCGCGTGTGCCAAGCTCGTAATTGCGGCAGACCAGCGGATGCGCTTCACCGATTGTGGCAAGAAGGCGGCCGTTCTTCGAAATGCGCGCGCAGCGCCCGGGATGAAACGTCGGCTCGTTCTGCACGGCGTCGACGTCGTAATCGCATATGCCGAATGTTTCAAACAGCGTTTCAACGATGCCTTTCATCGTGTAATAGTCGTAGCCTTCCCCGTAAAGCCCCAAAGAAATGATGGGATTTTCATCCGGCAGCTCGTCTGCAGACGCATGGGGAACAAATTCCTTCGCGATTTCAAACAGCGCGGCGGAAACGTTGCGGTTGTTGTAGTTGCGGGCAAGCACCTCCATCATGGACGGATAGACCGTTGTACGCATGACGCTGGTGTCCTCGCCGAGGGGGTTGAGAATATTGACCGTGCGGCGCAGGGGGCTGTCGGCGGGCAGACGAATCTTGTCAAAGACCTTCGGCGAAACAAAGGTATAGGTGCAGATTTCGTTCATTCCCTGTGCCAGCAGCGTATTGACGGCGCGGCGTTCGAGAGATTGTTCTTCGGTGACAGAGCCGCAGGCTACGCCAGACAGGACCGCCGAGGGAATTTTATCGTAGCCGTAGAAACGTGCGATTTCCTCTGCAATATCGGCTTTGTGATGGATATCGGTGCGGAAGGACGGCACCACGATGTCGTCTCCCTGCATGACAAACCCGATGGCTTCCAGCGTGCGGACCATCTCCTCGCGGGAGACTTCGATTCCAAGGAATTCGTTGATCCAGTCGGGCTCGAGCTTTACGGTGATGGGGGTGTGGTCGGAATGATCTTCGTCAATGACGCCGCCTACGACTTCGCCCGCGCCCAAAAGCTCCACGAGCTGGCAGGCGCGATCAGCCGCCATCGGACAGATCTGGGGATCCAACCCCTTTTCAAAACGGCCGGAAGCCTCTGTGCGCATACCGAGCTTCTTCGCAGTCAGACGCACCGAGCTGCCGAGGAAGTTTGCCGACTCAAAGATAACGGTAATGGTGTCCTCGTGAATACCGGAGTTTTCTCCGCCCATGACGCCTGCGACGGCAGAAGGCTTTTTGGCATCCGCAATGACGAGCATTTCGGGGGAAAGCACGCGCTGAACGCCGTCGAGCGTTTCGATGGTTTCTCCCTCGGCCGCATTGCGCACGACGATCTTATGCCCCTCGACACAGTTGATGTCAAAGGCGTGCATCGGCTGGCCGTATTCCAGCATGACGTAGTTTGTAATATCGACGATGTTGTTGATGGGACGCACGCCCGAGGCGCGCAGGCGCTCGCGCATCCAGCGCGGCGAAGGTCCGACCTTGACGTTGGTCACGGCGCGCGCCACATAGCGCGGGCAGAGAGTCGTATTCTTGACCTCGACCTGCAGCATTTCGCGGATATCGCCGACGGTCTTTTTTACGGTGGGCGCATCCAAATGCAGCGGCACATGGAAGGTCGCAGCCGCTTCGCGCGCAAGGCCGGTGACGGACATGCAGTCGGGGCGGTTTGAGGTGATCTCAAATTCCACCATGGTGTCGTCAAGGCCGATTACCTTTTGAATCGGCGTGCCGGGAGCGGCGCCGTCCTCCTGCAGGACGAAAATGCCGTTTTCAATTGCATAGGGGAAATCATGCGCCGTCAGGCCCAGCTCACCGAGAGAGCAGAGCATTCCCTCGGAAAGCTCGCCGCGCATTTCGGTGCAGTGAATTTCCTTGCCGCCGGGCAGCACGGCGCCGTCGACCGCAGCAGGGACAAGATCACCGACGGAAAGATTTTTCGCGCCGGTCAAAATCTGCAGCGGGCGCTCTCCGCCGACCTCGACGGAACAGATCACGAGCGAATCCGCGTGCGGATGTGCCGTGATGGAAAGTATTTTACCCACGAGGACGTTTTTGATTTCGGCGTCCTCATGTGTCCAGCATTCGACCTTTGATCCGGACATGGTCATTGCCTCGGCAAAATCGCGGTCGGTCATTTCAGGCACGCTGACATAGTCGCCGAGCCATCTCATTGCAAGATCCATATTCTTCTTCTCCCTCCCTTAAAACTGACCGAGGAAACGCAGATCGTTCTCGAACAGAAGACGCAGGTCGTCAATTTTGTAGCGGCGCATCGTGATGCGCTCAAGTCCCATGCCGAAGGCAAAGCCGCTGTACTCCTCAGGGTCGATGCCGCCGTTCTGAAGGACCTTCGGATGAATCATGCCGCAGCCGAGAATTTCGATCCAGCCTTCGTTTTTGCACAGGCGGCAGCCCTCGCCGCGGCAGGAAAAGCACATGATGTCCATTTCCGCACTCGGCTCGGTAAAGGGGAAGTGATGCGGTCTGAAGCGTGTCACCGTGTCTTCGCCGTAGAGCCGCTTGGCAAAGGTGTCGAGCGTGCCCTTCAGGTCGCTCATCGTGACGCCCTTGTCGATGACCATGCCCTCGATCTGATGGAACAGCGGGGAATGTGTCGCGTCCACCGCATCGGAACGGTACACTCTGCCGGGAGCGATAATGCGGATAGGGGGCTTGCGCTGCTCCATGGTACGGATCTGCACCGGGGAGGTCTGCGTGCGCAGCAGCACGTTATCGGAGATATAGAACGTATCCTGCGTATCGCGGGCGGGATGATCCTTCGGAATGTTCAGCGCCTCAAAGTTATAGTAGTCATATTCGACTTCAGGACCGGATACGACGTCAAAGCCCATACCAAGAAAGATCTCTTTGATCTCGTCAAGCACCAGCTCGTTGGGATGGCGCTTGCCGACGGGACGGCGTGTGCCGGGCATTGTGACGTCGAGCACCTCGGATGTGAGCTGGGCGTCCAACTCGGCCTCCTTGAGCTGTGAGAGCTTTTGAGAGATTGCTTCCTCAAGCATGGCGCGCGTCTCATTCGCGGCCTGTCCGACGGCTTTTCTTTCGTCGGGAGTCAGACCTCCCATGCTTTTGAGAATGGCAGTCAGTTCTCCCTTTTTTCCAAGATAGCGTACGCGCACGGCATCGAGCGCGGCGGGATCCGCCGCACCGAGGACGGCGTCGCGGGCATTGTCTGCGATGCGCTGAATTTCGTTGTTCATAAGATCACCTCTCTGCTGTATTGGGGCAAAAAGCAAGACAAAAGAAAAAGCCCCTTCGTCTCCTTCTGTCTGTTTTTGAAGGGACGAAAGGGAAAATTATTCCGTTTCGCGGTACCACCCGACTTCCCGCCGCGAAATACGCCGGCGGGCGCTCGTTTTGGCCGGTAACGGGGGCAGAACCGTCGGCGCCTACTTGAATATGTTCAGCGCCGCCGCTCGGGAGCGAACTTCCGCATTGCAGCACCCGACCGAATTTTCAGCCTGTGATTCAGTCTCTCTGAAGGGCACTTTGCGCGCTGCGTACTTTCTCCGTCAAAGCGTTCTTTTTGTATCAACCATATTAGTTTAGCATATGTTTTTAGGGAATTCAACCGTGTAAAAAAGAAATCTTCTGTTTTGGAGGGAAATATGAGCAAAAAATGGGCGGCTTTTCTTCTGGCCGCACTGTGCGGCTGCGCAGCGAAGCCGCAGAGCCGTACTTTTGAGCCTCAGCCTTTTACTGCACAGGCCGAGGTGATTTGGCAGGGTGAGGAGTATACCGCGGCGGTCTGTTACGGCCCGAACGGGGCCTTGTCTCTGTCCATGCTGGGCGGGGCGCTGACCGAGCCGGTCCGGCTCTCTTACTCAGATGGGGTGCAGGAGGTGGAAATGGGGGAGCTGTCGCTTCGTCTTCCAATTGACGACGCACTGCCCGGCGCCGTCGGCGTAGAGTTCTTGTCCGCACTGACGCGGCTTCGGCTTGCAAAAGCGTCACAGCCAAAAGAAGACGGCTCTTTTTTTTACGAAGAGGGGAGCTGCTCTATTGTGGTAGAGGAGAACGGCGCGTGGCGAACGCTGTTTTTAGAAGGCGGCAGATTTGATTTTTCTGAATTTACTTTGACACAGCCGGGGACATAACGCAGGTTCTTTTCATACGATGAAAGAAAGCGCCCGTGTGATTAAAGCGCGTTTTGCTGCTTCATAATAAGGGTACAATTTTCATCGGACGGAGTGTGAGAGAAAAATATGACCGTCAAACGCGGAGAAATCTATTATGCCGATCTGAGTCCCGTTGTAGGTTCCGAACAGGGCGGAGTGCGCCCGGTGCTGATCGTACAGAACGACATCGGAAACCGCTACAGCCCGACTGTGATAGCGGCGGCTATCACAAGCCAGCGCGACAAGAATAAGCTGCCGACGCACATTGAGCTGGAGCCTACTCACTGTGGTTTGACCAAAGAATCCATCGTACTGCTTGAACAAATCCGCACGCTTGACAAGCGCCGGTTAAAAGAGAGAATGGGCAGGCTCGATGAAGAATCCATGGGAAGAATCGACCACGCGCTGGAAGTGAGCTTTGGTCTCGACGCGCAGGGCTGACTTGTACATTCAGCCGAAAAAGGAGCGACTTGCCGCAGGCAAGCGCTCCTTTTTTCGTCTTTAAACTTAAGAAAAGGCGCACAGTAAAAAAATACTCTTCATGCGAAAAAAGACTCGGTAAATATTCGTATAAAACAATAGATTCATAAAACGGTTTTTTTATTCATTATAAAAGATTTTTAAAGAAAAGTATTTCATTTTAAAGCATAATATGGTAAGATATAAAAACACGAAACAAGGCATGCACGACCTTTCGGCTGTGTATACCGGACAGAATATGAGTTGGGATGCGCCGACATTTCACAGAGCCGGTTTCTTTTGCCTAAGAAAATTTCTTCTAAAACGAAGGGGGTTCATTCTATGAATACACCACATGACTTGATCGCAAAATATTGGGACATCGTTCGTGAACACCGCCGCTGGCTGCATGCGCACCCCGAACTGACTGGAAAAGAAGAGAAAACATCCGCCTATGTGGCGGATGTGCTTCGCTCGATCGGCTTGTCTCCCGTCGGGCATGTAGGCGGCTTCGGCGTCACTGCCGTGATCGAAGGCAAGGGCCCGGGAAAATGTGTCGGTCTGCGCGCCGACATGGATGCGCTTCCTTTGACGGAGAGCACCGGCCTGCCGTTTGCTTCCGAGACGCCGGGCGTCGCACATTCCTGTGGGCATGACTGTCATACGGCGATGCTTTTGGGCGCAGCTTATGTTCTTTATGAGCTGCGTGACACGTTTGACGGCAAGGTGAAATTAATTTTTCAGCCCGCGGAGGAAGATCCTATGGCGAGCGGCGCGCGCCGTATGATTGCCGAAGGTGTTTTGGAAAACCCCAAAGTGGATGCGGTGTTTGGACAGCATGTCTGGCCGCAGGTTCCGTTCGGCAAGGCCGCTGTCCGCAACGGAGCGATGATGGCTTCCTCCGACCGCTTTTTTATTACCGTCAAAGGAAAAAGCAGTCACGGCTCCGCACCGGAATACGGCGTCGACGCAATTGTGATCGCGGCGCATGTGATTACCGCCCTGCAGACTGTGGTTTCGCGAAATGTCAGTCCGCTCGACAGCGCCGTTGTGACAGTCGGCACAATTTCCGGCGGCAGCCGCTACAACGTAATCGCCGACGAAGTACGGCTCGAGGGCACCTGCCGCAACCTGAATC
The DNA here is from genome assembly GCA_934232845.1 of uncultured Oscillospiraceae bacterium. GTDB lineage: Bacteria > Bacillota > Clostridia > Oscillospirales > Ruminococcaceae > Yanshouia. Next base: position 23,708 of record CAKQGD010000003.1, on the reverse strand, counting down.
CATCGGTGCGCAATGAGATGCCTGCGCGCCTTGAGAGGCTGATCAAAGGCGTCACGGAAAGTATGGGAGGTACATACGACTTCAGCTATTTTATGGGGTATTCGCCTACGGTCAACGACCCGAATCAGTTTGAACTGGTGCGGTCCTGCATTGTTGACACGCTCGGAGAGGATGGCCTTGTGATCCCGGAAAATTCCGCTCTCGGCGGCGAGGATTTTTCTTTTTACTGCGAAAAGGTTCCGAGCGCCTTTTTCTGGCTCGGCTGCAGCGACCCCGACGCCGCAGAAGAGCCTCTGCCGATTCATCACGGCGGTTTCTGCCCGGTGGAAGAAGCACTGCCCATTGGAATGGAAATACTTGTGCGTGCGGCACTGCGCTGCCTTGCGGAAAAATAAAATGTATGCAGAAAAAAGTCCTAAGATTAGCAGAGGAGTCGTAAGGCAGCAATTTATGAAAAATTACGGCATCTGCCAGGCAGGATTTAAAAACAGGCAGACGGCATTCAATTTCGGTTGGATGCCGTCTGTTTCTGTCTATATATGGATTGGAAGTGTAACCTATGGAATTATTCAACACATCAAGCCCGCGTTTCACATTCTTGTAATTTAGCGTTCACTTACGGATTTTTTCTCTGCTCTTTTATGAATTTTCATGATGCCCGGCATAATAGCGAAGCTGATTGAAAAGTAACATTCAAGAAATTTTCTGATTACCCATCACTTTTTCCGTGTCTGCCAAAGATATTTGCGGTCGTTTCTAAAGCTTAAGGTCTGGTGTTTTTGGCTTATCGTTTTTCTCCATGCTTCGCACCCCATAGTTTCATGGCAGCTCAGGTATAGGAAGCTCGGAAATGTGTTCAATGACAAATGGCAGACCAAATATCAAAAGAACTGCTGTTACCGCAAGTGTAAGAACAGCGATGATTGCTGCTTTAATGTCATTTTTCCTTGACAGGGCATAATACACATGGTTCACTTCCAGTTTCAAAAACCGACAGCGGATAAGGTAAATAAAGCTCCATTGGGCACAGCCGCACAGAGCGAGCATGGAGATTGTTCCAATGATGGACAGCAGAATAATTCCTATTACTTTCACTTTTTCTCCCTCCTATTTTTATCTTTTTCAAATTGATCGGGGCAGAATTTCTTGATGGCTTTTATTATGCCAATAGTACCGGCAAGAGCACATCCCATAATTACCGGAACGGACAGAATTGTGTTCAATATCATATATACCTCTTAAAAAACTCTATGATTTTTTATCAACAGATGTTGAATTAATTTCTTAAGTATCGTACAATACATTAGATTATCATTTCAACCATCAATGCTTTTTGATACGAAAGATAATCGACGTTTCGGCGTTGGATGTTGAAAGAATATCGCAATTCAGAAATTGATTTTGTCCGGAGGTGACAGCATGGCATCGGATGCCCGTGTTCGATATACAAAGATGGTTATAGAACAAAACTTCACAATGTTGTTGAAGGAAAAGCCAATCAACAAAATCACTGTAAAAGAAATCTGTGATTTGGCTGAACTCAATAGAGCAACTTTCTACAAGCATTATCTTGATGTTTACGACCTGCTTGATAAAATCGAATTGCGGTTTATAGATGAATTAATGGCGTTGCTGCGTTCCAGAGAGAACACGACGGCAAAGGATATGCTGACTTTTATCATGGTGAATTTCAAAGCAGAAGAGGAAACCTACAAGGCAATATGTTCTCCAAACGGCGATCCGACTTTTTCTGCGAAGATATTTGAGGCGTGCCATGATATTTCTCTTTCCGGCAGCGTATTGGAAAATAAGAAAATTACAGCGATTCAAAGAGAATGGGCGTATCGCTTCATAGCAAATGGCTGCAATGGTATTTTGACTAAGTGGATTGCCGATGGTATGTGTGAGCCGATTTCTGAGGTTGCTGATTTTGCGGAACAACTAATCGGCAATGCGCTTATGAATATATGAAACGGAGACAGGGGTTAATAAAAATCTCTTTAGGAACTAAAAAGAGCACTTTTATACGTTCCTGTCAAAAATACCGCGTGTTCCGCGGGGCTGTGTCCTCTGTCAGGATAAGAAAGCTGCATGATCAAAGTCAAACCGTTCATGCAAACTATTCGAATGCTGTTTAATGCTCGCCCATTTGCTGAGAACTTTTGAGCTGTAAAAGAAGCATAAACATATAAAAATAAAGTTTTGATTAAAATAAAAATAAATAAAATTAAAGTTGACTTTCATTTTATTCTATGATACTCTTTTCTTGGAAGAAGGAGGAGTGGATATGCCGATTGACAGCGTACCGGATTGGATGGCTGGTCTCGACGAAGAGGATGCGGCGTTCATCAGAAAATTTCTTCTTGCATCGGGTTCTCTTAAAGAGATCGCGGGACAATACGGCGTGAGTTATCCGACGGTACGCCTGCGTCTTGACCGTTTAATTCAGAAAATCCGCATCGGGGAGGAAACGGCGGGAGATCCGTACGTTGCGCTGATCAAGCGCCTCGCCGTCAATGAAAAGATTGATTTTGATTCGGCGAAACTTTTGATCACCGAGTATCGGAAAACAAGAGGGGGAGATGTATCATGCTGATGACGATGCGCGCGACGGTTTTGCTGCTTGTGCTGCCTGTTGGGGCAATTGTGCTGGAGATTCTGCTTTCCCGTACACAGAGCCGGTGGCCCGGGCTTTTGCTGCCGGCGCTGACGTTTCTGTATTCGGTGCTTGCGGTGCTTTCTTATGCGGTTTACGACGGAATGGGACTGTGGAAAATTTTCGCCGGCTTGCTGGGAACATTTCTGCTCTGCAATATTCCGACGCTTATTTTGATTGCGGTTTATGCGGCCTGCCGGGAAAAGCGCCGCCGCCGTGTACGTCTTGAAAAAATGGAGATACAGGATCTCTGACGCGAGAAAGAGGGGAATTGCCGTGACAAAGAAAAAAAACGTTCTTGTCATCGACGGGCAGGGCGGACGGATCGGCCGATTGCTGGTTGAGGCGATTGTAAAAAACTGTGACGCTGAGGTGACGGCGGTCGGCACCAACAGCATTGCCTCCGCAAATATGATGAAAGGCGGCGCTCATCACATGGCAACGGGTGAGAACCCTGTCGTCGTCGCCGCGCGTACGGCTGACCTGATCGTCGGTCCGGTGGGCATAGCAGTGGCGGACGCACTGCTCGGGGAAGTGACGCCCGCAATGGCGGCGGCGGTGGGCCAAAGCCGTGCACGCCGTATTCTGATTCCGATGAACCGATGCGAAACTCAGATTGTAGGCGTACCGCCGTTGACGACGGCTCAGCTGCTTGATGCTGCGGTGCAGGCCGTGCAGAGGGCCTTGCAAAATGAGGAATGCTCTGCTATAATAGAGCTATAGTTTCTTCGGCAGAAGCCGGGGATGGCGGCAGAAGCCGCTTCTTTTACAGCTTTTGTATTATAAAACGAATGTCTGAAGGCGTTCTGTTTTTCCCCAGAAGGGGAAAACACAGGGCGTCTTTTTGCATTTATTTAGGAAAGGGGTTTTTCTAAATGTCGCGTTCACAATCTTCTCTCACGCATAAGCTGACAGCTTCCGCTCTTTGTCTTGCGCTCTGTCTGTTGCTGCCGTTTTTGACCGGTCAGATTCAGCAGATCGGAAACGCGCTCTGCCCGATGCACATCCCGGTATTTTTGTGCGGATTTCTCTGCGGCGCTCCATGGGGAGCGGCGGTGGGCCTGATCGCGCCGCCTCTGCGCTTTTTGCTGTTTCATATGCCGCCGATTTTTCCGATTGGGGTCGCCATGTCGTTTGAACTTGCGGTTTACGGCCTTGTCGCCGGGCTGCTCTATGCGCGTCTGCCCAAGCGAGTGTTGTCTTTGTATGTTTCCCTTTTAGGTGCAATGCTTGCGGGGCGCGCCGTATGGGGCATCGTACGCTTTGCGCTGGCTGCTGCCGTGGGAGAACAGTTTACCTTTGCAATGTTTTTAAGCGGAGCTTTTTTGACGGCGATTCCCGGCATTGTCTGCCATCTGCTTTTGATTCCGCCTGTGGTGATTGCGCTTCGCGGCCATGCACAGCCTCGCTGCTCGGCGTAAGGCAGCCGCGCGCGGCGCCTTGGAACAAAGCACAAAAAACGTGCCGCTTTTCACCGTTTTTTTATAGGAAAAGGCTGTTCTGCGACGGCCTTTTTTCTTGTAAAAAACAGCGGTGCTTGCTATAATGAGGGTTGTCGATCAAACGTGCAGGCGGATTCCCGCCGTAACGAAAGGAGATACTTTCATGGATTACAGCCGTCAAAGCCTCGAACTTTGTGAAAGCCACCGCGGCAAGCTGCAGATTTGCCCCGCGGTTTCGGTAAAAAGCCGCGATGATCTGAGCATTGCCTATACGCCCGGTGTTGCCGCGGCGTGCCGCCGCATCCACGAAAATCCGGCGGACGTTTATAAATATACGATGAAAGGCCGCCTTGTGGCCGTGGTGTCGGACGGTACCGCTGTGCTGGGGCTTGGCGATATCGGCCCCGAGGCCGCTATGCCTGTGATGGAGGGCAAATGCCTTCTTTTTAAAGAATTCGGAGGTGTGGACGCCGTGCCGATCTGCCTCGCGACCAAGGACGTTGACGAGATCGTTGAAACGGTCAAGCGGCTGGAACCGACTTTCGGAGGCATCAATTTGGAGGATATCTCCGCACCGCGCTGCTTTGAGATTGAGCAGAGACTTCGCAGAGAGATGAATATTCCTGTTTTTCACGACGATCAGCACGGCACGGCCATTGTAGTGTCGGCGGGCCTGATCAACGCGCTGCGTTTTGTCAAAAAACGCATGGAAGATGTGCGTGTCGTGATCAACGGCGCAGGCTCTGCGGGAATTTCAATCTGCCGGCTGCTGCTTGCGCAGGGGGTGGGCGACGTCGTGCTGGTGGACAGGCTGGGCGCTCTCTCCGTGGAGGAAGATTGGCTTAACCCCGCTCAGCGTGAAATGGCGCAGATTACAAATAAAGAGAACCAGCGCGGTCCGCTTTCCGAAGTCATTCGGGGAAAAGACGTGTTTATCGGCGTTTCGGGCCCTGACGCCGCGACGGCCGAAATGATCTCCACCATGGCGGAGAATGCAGTTGTGTTTGCCATGGCAAATCCGGTTCCGGAGATCATGCCGGAAGAGGCCAAGCGCGGCGGAGCCTGCGTGATCGCGACGGGGCGCTCCGACTATCCCAACCAGATCAACAACGTATTGGTTTTTCCCGGTATTTTCAAGGGTGCGATGATGGTGCGCGCCGGGGATATCACCGAGGAGATGAAAATTGCCGCGGCACGCGGCATCGCTTCTCTCGTCACGGCGGACGAGCTGAGAGACGATTATATTATTCCAAGCGTGTTTGACGCGCGCGTTGCCGATGTGGTCGCGAACGCCGTCGCCGACGTGGCGGAACGTCTGGGCATTGCCGCCGCGCCGCGCGGCTGAGAAGGGGGCTTTTGGGTGGAATACCGCATCGAACATGACTCTATGGGTGAGGTTTCCGTTCCCGCTGACTGCTGGTGGGGCGCGCAGACCGAGCGCAGCCGCCGCAATTTCCCCATCGGCACGGAAAAAATGCCGGACGAAATCATCCATGCTTTCGGTATTTTAAAGCTTGCCGCCGCACGCGCCAACCACCGCCTCTGTCCTCAGAAGATTACAGACGAAAAGCTTGCCGCAATCGAGACGGCCTGCAAAGAAATTCTTTCCAAAGACTTGTCGGCGCATTTTCCTCTTGTCGTCTGGCAGACCGGCTCGGGCACGCAGTCGAACATGAATGCCAACGAGGTCATTGCGAACCGCGGCAACGCTGTCGCGGGCAAGGTGCTGCTGCATCCAAACGATGACGTCAACTGTTCTCAGAGTTCAAACGATACGTTCCCCACGGCAATGCATATTGCCGCCGTGCTGACGCTTTCCGATGGGCTGCTTCCTGATCTGGAGGCGCTGACCGCGTGTTTTGCCCGACTGGAAACGGAGAATACGGACGCCGTCAAGAGCGGACGCACCCATTTGCAGGACGCGGTGCCGATCCGTTTTTCACAGGAGATCAGCGGCTGGCGCGGCATGCTGGAAAAATGTGCCGCCATGCTGCGCGCGGCCCTGCCGGGACTCTGTGAACTGGCGCTTGGGGGAACGGCCGTCGGTACGGGATTAAATGCGCCCTCTGGTTTTGCAGAAGCCGCCGCGGAGGAAATCGCCGCCCTGACGGGAAAGCCCTTTGTCACGGCACAAAACAAGTTTCACGCGCTTACGTCCAAAGACGAGCTGGTCTTTGCCCACGGCGCGATGAAGGCGCTTGCCGCCGACCTGATGAAGATTGCCAACGATGTGCGCTGGCTTGCGAGCGGCCCGCGCTGCGGACTGGGAGAAATTCGTATTCCCGAGAACGAGCCCGGTTCATCGATTATGCCCGGCAAGGTCAATCCGACCCAGTGCGAGGCGGTCACGATGGTCGCCGTGCAGGTCATGTCAAACGACGCCGCCGTCGCAATGGCCGCATCACAGGGAAACTTTGAATTAAATGTGTTTATGCGTGTGTGCATTTATAACTGTCTCCAGTCGGCGCGCTTGCTGACCGATGCGATGCGTTCTTTTCGTTTGCGCTGTGCAGATGGAATTGTCGCTGACCGTGTAAAAATGCGTGAAAATCTTGACCGTTCGCTGATGCTTGTCACGGCTCTGAATCCCTATATCGGTTATGAAAATGCCGCAAAGGTCGCCAAAAAAGCCTATGCAGAGGGGACGAGCCTGCGCGAAGCGTGTATAGCGCTGGGCTTTTTGACCAAAGAGCGCTTTGACGAGGTGTTTCATCCAGAAGAAATGGCATAAGCTTATAAAAAGCGGTCCTGCGCCCGAAAGAGGGAACAGGACCGTTTTTATAACAGAAAATAAATATAGGCTCAAAGAAAAATCAGAGATCCGTATCCCTTTCAAAAATCAGGTCGATTTCTTTAAATTTGCCGTAGTCGCTGATCGCTGTCGGTACAAAGCCGACATACCGCCAGCCGTGCGCGGCGTATTCGTCAATGACGGCGCGATGCTCCTGCGAACCGGCGCCGATCCATTTTCCAATGTGCACGCCGACATATTCGTATCGTTTCATAAGTATTTTCTCCTTTTTACAGTCCTTTCCTCTCGCAAAGTGCGATAAACCGCGAAAAGAGCAGAAGTCCGTTTGCCAGCTGCGGCGTTTGATAGGAAAGACACATTCGTTCCGGATGAAACTGCACGGCAAAAATGGGCAGCGTCTCGTGCAGAACTGCCTCCGGCACATCTCCCTCCGACCGGGCGGAGACAATCAAACCCGGTGCGAGTGCACCGATTGCCTGATGATGTGCGCTGTTGACCGAAAGACACGTGCCGTACAGGCTGTGCAGAAGACAGCTTTTTTCCGTACGAATGGGATGGATACCGTCCGCGCCGTTCTGCTGACTGTGGAATATTTTGAGATTGGGCGTAAGATCTTGTATAAGCGTGCCGCCAAACCATACATTGATAAATTGCAGCCCGCGGCAGATACCAAGCACAGGCTTGCCAAGACGAACACAGTCGTCCAATAACTTCCATTCTGCACGGTCGCGGGCACAATCGATTTCGATTGAACCTAAGTTTGGCATGTGGTAGAGAGCCGGGTCGAGGTCGCCGCCTCCGCAGAGCACCAGCCCGTCGTATTCATCCGGCGCGGCAGAAGGGCAGTATCCTCCGAGAACGGTTCCGCCCGCGGCCTCCACGGCGAGGGCATAATTTTTCATCGCGCCGTTTTTTGAAGCGGCGGAAAGCAGAATACGAGGCTTCTTCACAGCATTTTCCTCCCCTTGTTCCGGCAGTAGTCCGGCAAAGCAATTTTATCCGCCCGTGTACCAAGATATGCCGGCAAGAGAAAACGCACAGCCGTGAAAAGCGGCCGTGCGTTTTTTGCGTGAAAGGCGGTTCAGCCGAGCTTTTCCGTCATCAGTTCACAGACAAGACGGCTGAGCTCCGTCGGATCTGCGACGCCGAGTCCGCTGATCAGGCGAGCCTGGGCATATAGAATTTTTGCGCATCGGGCGGCTTCCTCCCGATTTTCGGCATAGGCCTTTTTCAGAGCGCCGCAGACGGGGTGCTTCATGTTGATTTCGAGTACAAGAGCGGCTTTCGGCACTTCTCCCGCTGCACCGGGCATCTTCTTGAGGACTTTTTCCATCTCGGCGGAGAGGCCGCCCTCGCTGGACAGACAGACGGGATGTTCTTCGAGCGTATTCGTAAAGCGCACGGCACTGACGTCGTTCCCGATGGATTCTTTGAGGAAGCCGAGCATCTCTTTTTCTTTCTCGTTTTCCTCCTTAAGGGCGGTTTTCTCCTCTTCGGTGGAGAGATCCAATTCCTCTGCACACACGTTGACAAAGCGCTTGTCGTCATAGCTTGCCAGCACCTTGAGCGCAAACTCGTCCACGTCGTCGGTCAGCAGCAGAACCTCGCAGCCTTTTTTCACGACGGCAGCCGTCTGCGGCAGCATCGCGCAGGCGTCAACGCTCTCGCCGCAGGCGTAATAGATGTCCTTCTGGCTCTCGGGCATTCGGGCGACGTATTCTTTCAGAGAGGTATATTTCTTTTCGTTGGTGGAGCGGAAGAGAAGCAGATCCTCCAATACGTCGCGGTGTGCGCCGTATTCGGCATAAACGCCGTATTTGAGCTGAATGCCGAACGCATCAAAGAACTTTTCATATGCTTCGCGTTCGGAGGACATCATCTTCGACAGCTCGTTTTTGATTTTTTTCTCGAGCGTTTTGGCAATCAGACGAAGCTGGTGGTCGTGCTGCAGTGTCTCACGGGAGAGATTCAGCGTGAAATCACTGCTGTCTACCAAACCGCGCACGAAACTGAAATAATCCGGCAGCAGATCCGAGCATTTTTCCATGATCATGACGCCGTTTGAGTAGAGGGACAAACCCTTCTCAAAGTCCTTGGAATAGTAGTCAAACGGGGGATGATTCGGAAGAAAGAGCAGCGTCTCATAGGTGACGGCGCCCTCTACCCGGGAATGAATCACGCGTGCGGGAGGTTCGAAATCAAAGAATTTCTCGCGGTAGAACGAGGCGTATTCCTCCTGCGTCACGTCGTGCGGATTTTTATGCCAGATCGGCACCATGCTGTTGAAGGTTTCGGTCTCGACAACGTCCTCGTATTCGGGAGAATTGCCGTCTGTGCCGGTGCCCTCTTTGACCTTGTGCTTTTCCACCTGCATGCGGATCGGCCAGTGAATATAGTCGGAATATTTCTTTACCAGCTGGCGGATCACATACGATTCGAGAAAACGCCCGTAATGCTCGTTTTCCGTGTCGTCTTTCAGATACAGCGTGATGCGGGTGCCGGTTTTTTCAAGGGTTCCCTCGCCGATGGAATATCCGTCTGCGCCCTCAGACTGCCACAGAGAGGCGCTTTCGGCGCCGACGGCACGGCTCTCGACCGTGACACGGCTGCTGACCATAAAAGCGGAATAAAATCCAACGCCGAACTGCCCGATGATGTCTGCCGCGCTTTGCTGCTCTGCGTTTTCCTGCTTAAATGCGAGCGAGCCGCTGCGGGCGATTGTGCCGAGGTTCTGCTCCAGCTCATCCGCCGTCATGCCGCAGCCGTTGTCGGTGATGGTCAGCGTGCGCGCATCCTTGTCGGCGGCCACGGTGATTTCGTACTCTTCGCCCTGCGGCAGGCGGGCGGCCTCGTCCGTCAGCGCGCGGAAGCTGCGTTTGTCGATGGCGTCGCTTGCGTTGGAAATGAGCTCTCGCAGAAAGATCTCGTCATGGGTGTAGATCGAGTTGATCATCATGTCGAGCATTTTTTTTGATTCTGTTTTGAATTGCTTTTTACGCATATCATTCGCCTCTGTTAAAAAAATTCACAATTCTTATTATATTCCCAGAGGTTTCAAAAACAAGGACTTTTTGTAAAGAAATCTGGACAAGCGCGGCAGCCGGCGTTTTAAGCCGAAAGAGAAAAATCCCCGAAAAGGAACTTTCCTTTTCGGGGAGAGAAAGCCGTTTGATTATTCCCAAAGGGGCTTGTCCCACAGGCGTACCTTGGTGCCGAGCCCCATCTTAACGGCGTTTTTGTAAAGCTCATATCCGATCATGATGTCCAAAGCGCCGATACCCATCGAGGTGGCAAAAACAAACTGATCGTCCGACGTGCGGCCCGGCTTTGTGCCGAGAATCAGGTCGGAAAGCTCGCAGACGTCTTCGTAGCACAGTTCACCGCTGTGGTAGAGTTGGCCGACGGCTTTGCAATTCTGTGTGATCATCTGTTTCCAGTAATCAATGCAGATAACGTCTGCGCTGCGCACAACATCAAGCTCGATTTCGTTGGTCGCCATCGAGACAAGTCCGCAGCCGTGCGGCAGCCACGATTTGTCGACAAAGGGACGGGTAGTGGTGGTCTCGGTCACAATCACCTGAGACTGCAGGGCGGCTGCCTTGCTGTCGGTGGTGGGAACGATTTCGGCCGGGCACTGAGACTGCAGCTCGGCGGCGAGGGATTTGGCCTTGCCTTCGTCAAGATCACAAAGGAAGATTTTCTTTAAAGTGGGAATCGTCTCGCAGATTGCCATGAGCATTGTGCGGCCGATGACGCCCGCACCGATCAGAGAAGCGGTTTCGGCGTTCGACGGCGCGGAGTATTTTGCAAGCAGAGCGCCGACGGCGGAGGTGCGCAGGGCCGTAATGACCGTGCCGTCCAGAATGCAGAACGGCAGAACGGTTTCCGGGTCGCTGAGGATCGTGATGTCAATGCCGTAGGGAATACCGGGGGTGGAGGCATTCTTTTTCGATTCTGCGGCCCATTTAATGCCGCCGACATTTACGTCGCCGCCGATGTAGCAGGGCATTGAGGTGAAAAAGGACGTCCAGTTTTCTTCGTCGGGAATCGATGTGCGTACTTTGGGCGGATTTTTGATCTCGCCCCGGCCGAGCAGGCGATAGGTCTTTTCGGTGGCGGCGATGATCTGCTTCATATCGAGCAGACCGGCCGAAACGACTTCTTCCTGTTTCAGAAACAGAATTTCAGAATCGGTGGAATGCAGCATGGTGAAAATGTCTCCTTTTTTATCGTGATTCAAACTTTTGACGGTTCGGCAAAGAAAAAGAAATGCGAAGCGCCTGCTTGCCGCGGAGGACGAAAAACGCTTCGCATTGCGAAATAATTATCATATGAGAAATTGAATTTGTCAAGCGCGGCAGATCCTTTTCGTCGGAACGGAAAAAGAACGGCAAATGTTTCGAACCTAAACTGTCAAATTCACACATGTGCGCATCACAAAGAGGTTTTAGAAAAAAAGCACATATGCAAAAATACCCGCTAGCGCCATACCGAACATCAAAAAGCCGAAGGCCAGCGTTCCGCGAAAGCCCCGCGTACCGGTGACATCTTTTTCGTATACGGCAAAGGTTTCGTTCTCCTTAAAGGTAATCGTCTCCGATGCTCCCAGAAAGAGAATACCGCGCAGAAAAGCGGTCAGCCACTCAAACAGGCTGGAGAGCAGACGTGCGAAAAACGCGCCGATAAACGGGATGGCAGTCTGCATTCCCCAGACAAGAGCGCGGTTTAAAAATGCAAGGATGCCGCCGCAAAGCTGAGCGGTGCCGAGCAGTGCGGGACGATAAAGCTTTTTCTCCAGATCAAGCCATACAGGCCAGCGATCAAGATAGCGCCCGTCTTTCATCAAAAAAGTGCGCACCACGCCGAAATAGACCGCCACGCCGATGAAAAGGCTGATGATCGATCCTTTGAGATTAACGAGGCTGAAATAGTGAATCAGGTGATCCGGTCCCTGCGAGGAGAAGAAGCCGTCTGCCAGAGAGGCGATACGGTCGAATGTCTGATGGGGAAGCAGTCCCAAAACAGGAAGAACGCCTCCGGAAACTGCGAGAACGAACGCGGCGGACCGTGTCAGGTACGCACCCTCATGCGGATGTGTGCCGGCCGGCGGTTTTTCAAGAAAAAGACAGACAAACAGTTTCAGCATATATGCGGCGGTCAGTCCGCCGGAGATCAGAAAAATCCATTCCACACCCTTGAAGAAAGCGGCGGATTGTCCGAGATGCTCAAGGTGCCCGATCCATTCCACGATGCTTTCATGCAGCAGCGTCTTGCTGATATAGCCGTTCCATCCGGGTACGCCGGTGATACCGAGCACGCCGGACAGAAAAGCAAAGCAGAAGAGGGGCTTTCCTCTGCCGCAGCCGCGTATGTCATTGAGATCGAGCCGGTGCAGCAGATGCACGACAACGCCGGAGCAGGAGAACAGACAGAGCTTGAGCAGGGAATGATTGACGACGTGCAGAATACTGCCCCAGACCGCAAGCGCGTTGTGCTCGCCGAGCAGGCCCTGCATTCCCACACCGACGAGGATGAAGCCGATCTGGCTCATGCTTGAGCAGGCGAGCGTGCGTTTGAGGTTGACCGAAAAAACCGCCAGCACGGCGCCGGCTGCCATTGTAATTGTGCCGAAGCATAAAAGGAAGAAACCCCATGCGGCGTCGTGCAGAAAAATTTTTGCGGAGACTGCAAAAATGCCGAATACGCCGGCCTTTGTGATGATGCCGGAGAGCAGGGCCGACGCGGGAACCGGCGCGACGGGATGCGCCGCCGGAAGCCATGTATGCAGCGGCCACATGCCGGCCTTTGCGGCAAAGCCCACCATCGTGAGGGCGCCCGCCGTATAGAGCGATTTTCGGCTTTTGACAAGCGCGGCGGCCGCGCCGAGCTCATCAAAGCGAACGGTGCCGCACAGAGAGAACAGCAGAAACAGCCCCATCAGTGTAACAAGTCCGCCGATCACCGCAAAGGCAAGATAGCTTTTTGCAGCGTCAAGAGCACCCTCTGAGCGCTCGTGGATGACGAGAACCCAGCTGGTGACGCTCATAATTTCAAAAAAGACAAGGGCCGTATAAAAGTCTGCCGACAGAAATACCCCGAGTATCGCCCCGAGCGTGAACAGGCTGAACATGCAGTAGCGCCCTACGCTGTGATAAGATGCCATATAGTAGGTCGCGAACAGGTGCGACATCAGCCACAAAAATCCCGCGAGCAGGCACAAAAGCCATTGCAGGCCGGAGAGGGAAAATCCTACCCCCATGCCGAACACGGAAAAAAGATCGAATGAATGCCCGAGACATTGACCAAGCGCCAGACAGCCCGCGAATATGACGGCAGTCGTGATACAGGCGCAGAGATCGCGTGCACGCGCACCGAAAGCGCGGTCGAGCCAAAAGACAGACACTCCGGCAAAAAAAGGCGTCAGAATAAGAAAAAACACCAATGAGGAAAAAAAGGCGTTCGGGTTCATTTTTTTACCTCTCTTTCCTCACAGCAGTCCGCCCGATACAAGGGCGGTCAAATCGTTGAGCGAAGCTGCCGCAGCCATCAAAAGCAAGCCGAAGGCCGTCAGGACAGCGAGACTTGTTTTCATCTTCCAGCCGGGATCTCCGGCGGTATCGATTGCGCGGGCAAGATCATTTTCACCCGGAAAATAGGCGGGAGTTAGAACACCGAACAGATACAATCCCGTCAGAAACGCCGAGAGACACAGCGCCGCCGCACCCGCGAGGGCGAGGGGAGAGCCGTCCTGTACGGCGGCGAGGGCAATGGCCCATTTGCTAATATATCCGGGAAAAGGAGGAACACCGATCAACCCAAGAGAAGCAATTGTGAACGCAGCGAAAGTGAAGGGCATTTTTCTGCCGAAGCCGCCGAATTGAAAAAGGTATTCTCCCTTGTGATGTGTTTGGCATAGGAGTGTGCCTGCACAGAAAAACAGCACAATTTTCAGAACGCTGTGCACAATCATATGCAGCAGCGCGCCGGCCATTCCCGCAGGGGACATCAGCATAGCGCCGAACAGCATATACGAAAGATTGCTGATGGTGGAATAGGCAAGACGCCGCTTGAGATGCTGATACCGCAGAGCCATCGCACTGCCGAACAGAATTGTAAAAACGGAGAAGGCCAAAACGGTCTGCTGCACCCATGTGCCGGAGAGGGGAGCTGTTCCGATGCAGTAGTAGGTCAGCCGCAGAATCGCGAACACGCCGGAATTCACGACGGCGACCGCGTGGAGAAGAGCCGTGACAGGCGTCGGCGCCACACCCGCAGTCGGAAGCCATCCGTGAACGGGCCAGAGCGCAGCCTTTACGCCGAAGCCGAAGAAGGACCCGAGAAAGATATAGCGCAGAATCGGTGCATCCGCGGCACTGTAAGAGATGCATCCGCCAAAAGCAAAAGTGAGATCTCCGTACTGCAGCAGCAGAGCCAGGCCCACAAAAACGGCGGCGGCGCCGCTCATGGAGTAGGTAAGGTATTTTTTTCCTGCGTGCTTGGCCTGCCCTGTCATTGTAGACATGACAAGCGGCAGGGTCGTCAGCGTCAGCAGCTCATAAAACAGATAAAGCGTGAAAAGATTTGAGGCAAAGGCGATGCCGATTACAACGCCGTATGTCATAAGATAAAAGGAAAAAAACGTGTTTTGATTTCGCTCGCCTTTCATGTATTCCGTGGAATACAGGACTGCAAGAGGCCAGAGCAGAGCGATGATTCCCGCAAAGATTCGCGAGAGACCATCCATATGAAAGGCGACGCTCAGGTGATTTCCCATTGAGAGCAGAACGAAAGGCTGCGAAACGGCCGGTCCCATCAGATAAAGCAGCAGAAGCGCACTGACCGTACAAGTGACCGTTATCAAAAATCGCCCGCGCAGCGTTTCGTTCTTAAACGGACGTGCCAGAAGAAAGAAACCGGAGGCAAACGGAAGAAAAAGCGCGGCGGCAAACAAAGCGTATCGCATGGCACACCTCTCAGACAAGGGAGGCGGCTAAGCCCGAAATAACGGATAACAGGCCGGATGTCCAGATGCTGCCCGCAATCAGCACGCAGCACAGCGCCAGCAGCGGTCCGCGTTTGTACCAAGTGATATTGTGCTGCTCAAAGGGATGGTTTTCGTGAGGAAAGAAAGCGTGTGTCACAATGGGAAACAAATATCCCGCGGTGAGCAGCGCACTGGTCAGAAGTACGAGAGCACCGATCCAGCTGAGCGGACCGGACGTTTCTAAAGAGGCGGTGGCAAGATACCACTTGCTTGTAAAACCACCCATCGGCGGAATGCCGACAAGAGATAAGCTTGCGAATGTAAAAACCCACATTGTAATGGGAAGGCTGATGCCGACGCCATCCATCTCGTCGACATATTTTTTCCCCGTCTCATGGATGACGGTGCCCGCGCAGAGGAAAAGCGCTCCCTTTGCAAGCGCATGGTAGACCACCTGCAGCAGTGCGCCTGTCAGCCCTGCCGGGGAGAACAGGAACAGTCCGAAGAGTACATAACTGACCTGACTTACCGTCGAATAGGCAAGACGCTTTTTTAAAAGTTTCTCTTTATATGCCAGCATACTGCCGCAGAAAACGGTTGTTAGAGACAGAATCAAAAAGACCGTTTGTACCCAGGTGCCGCGCAGCGCGTCGGCGCCGCATACATAATAGGCCACACGAATGACGCCCAGCACGCCTCCCTTTGTAATAACGCCGGAAAGAAGCGCCGAAGCGGGGGCAGGCGCCTGTGGATGGGCGGTGGGCAGCCAGTCGTGCAGAGGCATCAGGCCGGCCTTGCACGAAAAGCCGAACAGCATGCAGAAAGCCGCGGCTAAAAACAAACAGGGGTTCTCCGCGGCGGCCTGCGCATTGAGCGTGCCGCCCGAGGTGAAGGATGCGCTGTAAAAAAATGTCGGTACGCAGAAAATGCCGAACAGCGCGGTCATCGCTCCGAGCAGCGAATAGCCGAGGTATTTGACCGATGCAAAGATTGCGTCCGGTGTGCGTTCCTGCAAAACAAGCGGAAAACTCAAAAACGTCATGAATTCAAAAAAAGCGTAATATGTATACAGGTCCGCCGCGTAGCACAGCCCGATCAGAGAAAAGAGCGTTGCGGTCAGAAAAAAATGATATTCTGTCAGATGCTTTTCGTGTGAAAGACAAGCAAAACCGTCGAATCCCGCAATCAGAAACAAGAAAGAAACCAGCACGGCAAAGAAACTTCCCATCGTGTCGGCGCGCAGTGCAAAATGAATTCCTCCCACGGTGAACAGAGACGCCTCTCCGCCGAATATGGCGATGAGAATGGTTAAGATCAGTTCCGCGGCAAATATACCGCCGAGAAACAGACGGTAGTCCATGCGCTTCTGCACGAGAAAAAGCAGAGGAGCGGCGGCAGCGGGCAGGCAGAGAGCAAGGATTGGCAAGACGTTCAAGGTAAGGTTCCTCCGTTCTTAGAGTTTCTCAGAGCAGTTCGATTCCGGTGCGGAAAATTTCGGTGAATGGCTCATAGAAGATGCCCAGCAGCACAACGCACAGGCATAGGGTTAGAATAGCGGCGGCACGGTGCGGATCGCAGTACGGCTGTATGGAAGCAAGCAGATCATTCTCTTCAGAGTCGTTCGTCCAAATGCGGATAATGGCCGGAATATAGTAAAGCGCGTTGAGCACGCTACTGACGCCCAGCGCGAGGATGGCGCCGGACAGCCGGACGCCTCCCAGCATCGCGGCGTCGGTGAGATAAAGCTTGGAGATAAATCCGCCTAAAAGGGGAAGTCCCACCATCGACAGGGCTCCCAAGGTGAATCCGATTCCCGCGATGGGATTTCTGTGCCCTGCTCCCTTGAGATCATAGAGATGCTTGTGATGGCCGCTTTCATCGATCAGACCGCCCGCGCTGATGAGAACAAGTGCTTTTGATGCCGAATGGACAACGAGCTGGAGCATGGCGGCAATCAGGCCGGAAGCGGCTCCGATTCCGATGCCGATGTAAATATAACCGATCTGTGCGATGGTCGAATAGGCCGCCATGCGCTTCAGATGGCTTTCCCGCATAGCGTTGAGGCTGCCCATTATCATTGCCAGAAGACCAAAGACGAACAATACGTCGCACAGTCCCATAGAGCGCGCAAGGGGCAGAGAAAATACGCGGCAGAGAATTTTAACCAGCAGAATGATATAACTTTTGAGAATGACGCCGGAGAGAATCCCGCTTGTGGTGGTTGTGGCGTTTCCGGAAGCCTCCGGCATCCATGTGTGAAACGGATATAAAGCACTTTTGATTGCAAGGGAAACCACAAGCAGACAGGCGAGGATCATAATCGCGGGGCGGTAAGAGCCCACCGCGGCAAGAGCGGCGAGCGCCGTTTGCAGATAAGGCATCGAAAGATGCCCCGTGATTGCATACAGAAGCGCGACGGAGAGAAGAAAAAGACCGCTGCCCAGCAGACTGAGAACCAGATAACGCAGAGTGGCTACAGTGGTTTGAGGCGTATCCTTCGCCATGACGAGAGCGCAGGCTGCAACGGTATTCAGCTCCAGGAACACATATCCGGTAAACAGGTCGTTGGTAAAGACGAGTCCAAGCACACTGGCCAGAAGAAGATCCAGCATGACGAAATAAAGATTTCGCTTTTGCCCGGAGATTTCCTCGCGCAGATCGCGCGTTCCACCCAGTACGGAACACAGCATAATAAAGCAGAATACAGCCGCCATCAGCGCTTCAAAGGGGCCGGCGCGCAGTTCGTTTCCCCACGGTGCGCCGAAGCGTCCCAACGGATAGCTGAAAGAGACATTTTCTGTGAGGAGGTGGGAGAGCATCCACAGGTTCATGGCGCAGATCAGTCCGGTGACAGTCATATGAAGGCGCCATGCCGCCTTGCTTTTTAGCAAAATCGAAAAAACAGCCGCCAGAAAGGCAAGCAGGATAGAAAAAAGCGGAACATTTTGGTAAAACGGCAGCATCAGTCCGCCCCTTTCTTCGCCATCATCATAATCTGATCAAGATCCAGCGAATGATAGCGCTGATAGAGTCTTTGCGTCAGGGCCAGAAGAAAGGCGGTTACGCCGACACTGATGACAATTCCGGTCAGCACAAGGCCGCTTGGAATGGGGTTCGCAAGATCGACGGCTCGAACGGCGGAGGATGGATCTGTCACAACGGGGGAAAGACGGCCGCGTACGAACCCGGAAGCAGTCAGCAGAAGATACACAGCACTGTCCATAATCGTGAGTCCGATCATTTTTTTCAGCAGATTCGGGTGAAACACGAGTCCCGCGAAGCCGATTACGAACAGTACGACGGCTACGATGAGGTAGTAGTCGTTTAAAAATGCTTCACTGATCGACATTATTTAAAATCCCCCCTGCTGAAAAGTGCATAGCAGCCGTACAGGGCTGCGGTTGTGACAAGCCCGATGCCGAGATTCAGCGGCAGTATCCATCCGGCGGATAAAATCGTTCCGGGTTGACCGTACCCCGGCCAAATGCTTATTCCGTTAGCGCCGCAAAAAAAGGAAAACGCTTTTGACGCGGTGCAGAAGAGCAGTCCCCAAAAAAGAAGTCTGCGGAAAGTGCGGTAGGAAAAAACATCTCCGGTGCGTTTGGGACCATACGCCATCGAATACAGGATCAATCCTCCCGAGAGCAATGCGCCTCCGGTGAAGCCCCCTCCCGGAGAAAGGTGCCCGGTCACCATCAGATACAGCCCGAACAGAAAAATCAGCGGCACTGCGGCGACGGATATGGTCTGCAGAATGATATTGGGGACAGATGTATCGAAGAGATCGTCAATTTTGACAGAACGCTGCTCCTCTGGACCGAAATTTTTTTCGTCTCGCCTGAGAAGAATCACGACACATAACACGGAAGAAAACAAAACAAACATCTCTCCGAGCGTGTCGAACGCGCGGTATTCAAGAATCATGCCTGCTGTCAGGTTGACGGCGCCGGTGTCCTCGACGCCGCTCTCAATATAGCGGAGGGAAACTTCGTTGTCGGTCGGGGAGCCGGCCTCACCGAACATCGGAAGGCAGAGCACCGCATAAAAAAGCGCGGCGGCAAGGATAATGCAGACAAATGTACAGCAGATATAGTAGAATCGGCGCAGAGCGCCGGGACGGGCCTGAGGAAGAGAAAGGCGTACCTCCCGGCGGGGCAGAAATCTGCGAACTTCTCGAGGAGAAGCCGGTTCGCCGTTGACCCACGCGGCAAAGCAGGCCCAGTTTTCTTTTAGGCGCAACGGGCTCAATCCTCCTTCGCGTCCTTGAGGGAACGAATTTTTTTAAGGGTTACAAACAAAAGCAGGCTGTCGGCGCAGACACCGACGGCAGCTTCCGCGAGGGCGAGCTCCGGCGCCCGAAGCAGCAGCCATAAAATAGACAGAGATACGGCGAATGCCATGTAAATCAGCAGGGCGTGCAGCAGCTTTTTGGCGGTGAGAGAAAAGACCGCGCATACGATCAGGACGGTCAGCAGAAGAATTTCGAACAGTTTCATGGAATTTTCCTCTCTCCCGGGATGATTTTCGGTGCGAGACCGCGCAGCGCAAGTTCCATTTTGGCGATGCGGTTGGATGCGACGGGAACTGTCAGCCACAGCGTCAGAAGAACCAGAAGAAGCTTGAGCACGGTAAAAAGCGATCCGGCCTTTATACACAGCCCGAAGATCAGAAGAGCCATGCCCAGCGTACTGCCGACCGCGGCCGCGTGCAGGCGATTGAGAGAATTTTGGAAACGAAAAACACCGTACAAAGAAACGGCGCATAGGAAAACGCCGCACAGCAGCAGAAATGACGCAAAACCGTCACGGATCATGGCTTGCCTCCTCTTTTGCATTGGGCTCATCGGAACAGCGGAAATGTGCCGCGATCATGCGTGTAAGTACAACAACCGTCAGGAAACTCAGCAGCGCATAGATAAGAGCAGTGTCAAGCAGATATGCTTCATCGTAAAAAACCGCGAGAATACAGACGGAGGCGACGGCAAAGACATGGATCTGCGTTACAATGAGAAGACGGTCGGAAACGCTTCTGCTTCGAATACAGAAGAACAGAGCGGTGAGAATCAGCATCCCCAATATAACGAGAGAAACAGACGCCGAGCAGGAAAAAACATTCATACGTCAGAATTCCTCCCTTCAGCGGCGATGCGTTCCATTCTGACGAGGGCACGTTCTAAAGGACTGTGATGCACCTGAGCGGCAATTGTGTCGGTCAGGGCATGCACAAGAAAACGATCCTCTGTAATGCGCACGGCAAGGGTGCCCGGAGAGAGAGACAAAGCGCAGGCCAGAGCGGTTTTGGCGGCGTGACTTTTTACGGCGGGATCGATCAAAAGCAGCTGCGGATGAAGACTTTGCTCCTCATTTTTTAAAATGAGGCCGAGTACATGCAGGTTTGAACGAAAGCTTTCTGCCAAAAGAAGCAGAAAAAAAGCTGCACAGGGAAAGAAAAGGCGATATGCCAGTTTTTCGCGTTCAAGAGACCATTGACAGAAGCGGCGGAGAAATACGAATGCCGCTGTTGCTGTAGCGAGTCCGAACAAACATGTTTCCCATGCGGCGCGGCCGCACAGAATGATCCAGAAGAAAAAGAAAAGCACAAACATACAGAAAACCTCCGCAGGCACAAAAAAAGATCGATTTGCCGATCGTTTGCTTTTTCTATATAAATAATGTGACAACAATCTATAGAATAATTATGTCAGAAAGAATAAGGAAATGTCAATGCCAAAGAAGAAAAATAGACTATAAAGGAATAATTTTGTACAATTTATATATTTTAAAAGCGATTTTTCAGTCAAATAAGAGAAGCGTAAAGAATACAATTGTGCATTATAAAAAACAAATACAACTATATAGAGTTTTACAAATTAGCGTTAGTTTTGTTTAATATTTATAAACGCTCAAAAGAGCACTCTTTTTTTGGTGCGCCTCAGAAGCTCCCTGTGAGGATGATCTCTAATCTGCTTACGTGCTAAGGAAAAACTATTCTGAAAACTTTTTTAAAGAACTGATGTGTTTGTGATTTCTTTTTTCAAAAGGCCTTTTTTTGTTAAAAAATTGTATAAAATCCCAGTTGACGCAGCCCTCTTTGAGGTGTAAAGTATAGAAAAATAAATCAAAAACAAATGCTTGGATGGAGAAAAGTACCGCAGAGATTCTGTCACAGAGAGCCGGGGATGGTGAAAGCCCGGCACAAGAGACTGCGCGAAGAACACTCCGGAGCAGCGAGTTGAACGCACTGGCGGCAAGTAGGCGAGACGCGATGTGAGGCGTTAATTCACACGGGTTTGTCAGAACTCAGAAAGGCGACCGCCCTGTCGAGGGCGGTAATATAGGTGGCACCGCGGATTGCAGCGATTCGTCCTATTTCTTTTAAAAAAGAAATAGGCGCTGCGAAAAAATCCGGAGGTGTTTTTTATATGTGTGCAATTATCGGTTTTTCCAAAACAAAACTTTCTGAAGAAGAAATCGCAGGCCACTTTGCCCGTACCGCGGAACGCGGCCCGGACGACGAGAAAATTGTTCGGGCGGGAGAGGGATATTTGGGTTTTCAGCGGCTTTCCATCATGGGCCTTCACCCGGAGGGGATGCAGCCGTTCTGTTTGGACGGCGACATGGTTGTGTGCAACGGTGAGCTGTACGGATTTCGTCCGGTAAAAAAAGAACTGGAGAAAAAAGGCTATGCTTTTAAAAGCGGCAGCGACTGCGAAATCATTCTGCCTCTTTACCGCGAGTACGGCCTGAAAATGTTCGAGCGGCTCGACGCGGAATTTGCAATGATTCTTTACGACTCCAAGACGGGAGAACTCGTGGCGGCCCGCGACCCGATCGGAATTCGTCCGCTGTACTATGGTTATGATGCGGACGGCGGCATTGTCTTTGCCAGTGAACCGCGTGCCCTTGTGGGTCTCTGCGGGGAAATCTGTCCTTTTCCTCCCGGGCATTACTACGTCGGGGGCAAATTCATCCGTTATGCGGATCTGACCACGGTGGAGAAGTATTCTTCAGACGATGCAGAGACGGCCTGCCGAAAAATTAGGAAAAAGCTTGTTGCCGGTGTGGAAAAACGCCTCGATGCGGACGCACCGCTTGGCTTTTTGCTGTCGGGCGGTTTGGACAGCAGCCTCGTCTGTGCGATTGCGGCACGCGTACTGAAGAAACCGCTGCGTACATTTGCAATCGGAATGGACCTCGACGCCATCGATCTGAAATATGCCCGCCAGGTTGCAGACTACATCGGGGCGGAGCATACCGAGGTCATCATGACCCGCGATGAAGTGATTGCCGCACTTGAAACGGTTATTGAACGCCTTGCTACTTACGACATCACAACGATTCGCGCCAGCATGGGAATGTACCTTTGCTGCAAGGCAATTCATGAGCGCACCGATGTGCGCGTGCTGATGACGGGCGAGATTTCCGACGAATTATTTGGTTACAAATATACCGATTTTGCGCCTTCGCCCGAGGCATTTCAGCAAGAGGCGAAAAAGCGCATCGATGAGCTGCATATGTATGATGTGCTGCGCGCAGACCGGTGCATTTCTTCCAACTCAATAGAAGGGCGCGTACCGTTCGGCGACCTCGATTTCGTCCGCTATGTGATGTGCATCGATCCGAAATACAAGATCAACACCTATCAGAAAGGAAAGTATCTGCTGCGCCATGCGTTTGAAGAGGGCGGCTGGCTTCCCGATGGGATTCTCTGGCGGGAAAAGGCTGCATTCTCCGATGCGGTGGGTCATTCCATGGTGGATGATCTGAAGGAGTACGCCGAAGGACGTTATTCCGATGCAGAGTTTGAAGCGAGGGCGGCAAAATATGAGTTTGCCCGTCCGTTCACCAAGGAGAGTCTGCTTTACCGTGAAATCTTTGAAAAATTCTATCCCGGTCAGGCGCGCATGATTAAGGATTTCTGGATGCCGAACAAGGAATGGGAAGGCTGCGATGTCAGAGATCCTTCTGCACGCGTGCTGAGCAACTACGGTGAAAGCGGCGTGTGATCAGTGTCTTTTCATTTTCGGCCCGTACGGCATCTGCACTGCCGTGCGGGCCGTTTTTTCGCAGTACACCAATTCATGAGAGAAAAATCCGCCATGGCATTTTGAAGCATAAAAAGGGCGGGTTACGCCTGTGCAGATAAGACAATAATTCATCAAAAATTACGAAATCGGCATCTATCGAACAGGATTGGGTAACAAACGAACATACGACATTCAGCTTCGGCTGAGCACCGTATGTTTTTGTGCGTTTAAGGGTCGAAAATCGCTTGTTTTCTGCTCTGTGATACATTTGTACGAAAGTCAGCATATCCGAGTTCATCTATCCGTGTGAATTGATTTAGAAGTGCGAAAATACCCACTATTCATCATATTGGCTATACGAATCAGAGAAGCTCTCCGTGGTGAAATCTTTTGTCTCATAGAAAAGTTTTACTGGAAAAACCACAACAGCCGATTTAAAATTGAGAAAAAAGACTTAACCACATCTTGAAAACATATTTATCTTTATTTACACAAATAGTTTGATATCATCAATCAAATGGCATATAATATCAATCAGAAGATCTAAGGAGAGGTGCTTATGACTACTTCAGAACAGATTCGTGTTTTGTGCGTAAGAACAGGTGTCAGTTTATCTGAACTCGCACGCAGAATCAATCAGACGCCACAAAACTTTAATGCGAAACTTAAACGCAATACGATAACGCAGGACGAACTTAACCAGATTGCAAAGGCTTTGGATGTTACTTACGAACAATACTTTGTTTTAGACAATGGTGAACTCGTTAAATAAGAAAGGACTTTGCTATGACTGAGCATAAAATTATATTTGGTGATAGTCGTTCTCTCAATCAAATTAAAGATAAATC
>CAKQGD010000002.1 GCA_934232845.1 uncultured Oscillospiraceae bacterium | reverse complement strand
AGACGGGGGACTGATCCTCTCCAACGGCGGCGACCAGTTCAAAGAAGTCCTCCGGCACATTCCACTCTCCGCACACATACGCGGTTTTCATCGTGGGAAATTGTGCCGCCGCCTGCAGTACCGCGGGCCACAGCAGATAGTCAAAGCCGTCCTTGAGATCGGCGTCCGAGCGCGCGGCGCCGTTGACGGTCGCCGCGCCGAGATACCGCAGAAACTGTTCTCTTGCCTCTCCCTTTGTCATGGCGTGCACCCCCTCAGAGATAGCGGGCCCGAGTCAGCAGCGCCGCAATACTGTGCGGCACCTCGGTGCTCACACCGCGGCGCACCGTGTAAAAATAGCCGTTGATGCCAAGCTCGATCTCTCCGTCCGATGGATTGAGAGGATCCGCAGGAACCAGCACACGCACCTTCGGTTCCGCGTCCAGCATGGCTTTCGCTGCTTCGGCGGCGTTTTCAAACTCATCATGCGCGGGCATACGTTTCGTTTCTGTTTTATTGGCCATAAAAATTCCTCCTTATTTTGCGCCGCGGAGAAAATCCCCGCGGCATTTTTCTAAAAAACCATTTGTGTCTTTTACGATGCGGCGCACTCCAAACGAAGCATCGCCAGCTCCTGCAGACGCACCGCGGTAAACATCAGCTTGTAGCCTGCGGTGGCCCTCTGGTCCAGAGGATCCGCCGAACCCGCCGAGCCGAAGGGCTTGACGATAATCTCAGCGGAGGACCCGCCCTCCACGTCCACAACGCCGTAGGCGTCTGCGCCGAGAATCATGCACGAATGCACCTTCACCTTCGATGCATTCTCTTCCACGGGGACGTTCGTGCTCTCTACAAACCGCACACCGCCGAGCTTTCCGATCTCTCCCTTGAGAATCGCCTCGCCGCCGTTATATTTCGATACATCCTGCCAGAGCGTGTCTCCCATCAGATCGTAGGCGGTCTCGGGGTCGACAATCCCAACGAAAAATCCGTCCTCCATGGGCTTGGCGTTCGCCTTGCGCAGAGTGCGCACGGCCTTCTTTACCTCGGCTGCCGTCATCACATCGGCGGCGGTCAGAGCGTCCGTGTTGGCGCGGCCTCCGGCATACTGTACATTGGTGCCGCTGCATACCACGTCGCGCACGATGGTATCCACCGTCAGGGCCGCGGCCTCGCCGAGCACCTCCGCCGTATCGGTCAGAATGGGATCGATTCCCGTCATGTCCAGCTTGTCGGAAATCGTAACAAAATCTCCGTACTGGCCAAGTGTCGCCTCTACCTTTCCGACGGACAGCGAGCTTCCGTCCGGGGTGGTGCCCTCGGTCAGAGGGGTTGTCGCCGCGCTCAGTGCCCCGATGCGGCGGAAATTGATTTTGTCGCCTTCGTTTTTCGGAATTGCTTTTTTCTGCCCGTACTGTGCGAATACAAGATTCGGCACAAGGCGCTTGAGCAGCGCCCTCTCATAAAAAGTTTTCTGCTCATTCGTGAGCAACGTATAGGTCTGGGTTGCCATGTGTCATTACTCCTTTCATTTTGCACGCAGAGCTCCGCTGCGCGCCAGCGCAAGCTGGCGGTCAAACTCCTCGTCCGACATGGCGGCATAGTCCGGTTTCACGGGTGTGTCGCCTCCGCCAAGCTTGCCGACGGATGCGCGCGCCGTGTCGGAAAGCCGCCGCACCGCGCGGGTCTCCGCCTGTTCTTCAATGTGCTGAAAAATCTTCTCGCATTCCCGGCGCAGCACCGCCGCAAACGCAGCTCCGACGTCCACCTCGGAATAGCCCGCGTTTCTGCATTCCTCCACAAGGGCAAGCACCTGATCGCGCACCGCGCGGTAGGCCTCTCCTCTGGCAGGATCGGCAAGCAGAGCCGCGTCCTGCTCCTGCACACGCAGACGGGAAATTTCCTCCCGCAGCGCCTCTGTTTCCTCGTTTTGAACGTCTTTGCTCTCCTGCGGATGCGCCGCCAGATACGCCTCGTACTGTTCCCGGGTAGAGACCGGCTCTCCCGTCGCTTCATCGGTCAGTCCCATCGACGCGACAAAATCGTCCACAGCCTTTCGGCTCATCCGGTTGAGCCGGTCGGAAAACGCTTTGGTGCGCGCTCTCGTGTCACCCGCCCCAAAATCGCCGGAGGCGTCGCCGGCCTCCGCTGCCTTTCGCTTTTCCAAAAGAGAATCTTTCTCTTTTTGTACCGCCAAGGCAGCGGCATTTGCAGCCTTTTGTTCTTTCATTTTTCGTTTCTCCTTTCACCGTTTTTTGGCGAGGTTCTGCCGGCGCCGTTTTGCAGCCATATCGAAAGAAAACCGTTTTACACTCTCCGGCTTTTCACAGCAAGCGATGCTGCGTTTCTCCGATTTTTTTGCCGTACTGCGGGCATTTGCGGTTGCGGCAGACAAATTCCTGTACGGTATATACCTCGGTCGGCATGTCCGGCGTATCATCGTGCCGCACCGCTGTATGTGCCGACGCGATCATCGCCGCGGTATTACAGCTTGGGCAAAGCATCCGCGTTCACCTCCTCTTCGCTTTTTCGGCGGGCCGTCTCTTCCATACGGCGCCTTAGCTGCTCTTTAAAAGGCATGATGCTCTTGGGCGACAGCTCGATATAGGTATCCGCGTCGATCTGCCCCATCTCAAACAGCTTTTCCAGCGTCGCCTGCGCGAGAGACTCGGAATATGCAGAACCCGCTCCCGCATCCACGTCAAGGGCAAAATCCACTCCCGCGAACCGCGCGCCGACAAAAAGCTCCTTTCGTGTTTTTCCGTCCTCGCCGCGCACGGTCATGGGGCGCGGCAGACTGTAGTAGGTCTTAAAGAATTGCTCCCAAATACGTCCGACGTCCTCAATCACCCGATAAAAGCGCCGCTGGATATTCTCGATCGGCTGCTTCGCCTGATTTTGAAGCGCAATAATCGCGGAAGCCGCCATCGTCGAGGTGAACGGCTCACCCGCCACCACCTCGGAAACACCCGAGGTATACTGCGTCAGCTCGGTAATTTTATCTACAAGCGCGGTTGTAGCGGCAGAGACGGGCGGCGGGTTGAGATAGCGAATTCCGTCTCCCGCGGCGGAATGATCTTCGATAATCTCGCCGGGTGTGTTTGTGATTTCCTGACGCAGCGCACCGGGCCGGGCAATCATCTTGGGCCATGCCGTATCCTGCGCGGAGAGAATGTTCATCCCCATCAGCCAGTTGACGGCTTTCTGTGCGGGGATCATCCCCTCCACCTCGCCGATGCCGTAGATCGAGCGTCTGCGCCGCGTCCAGCTCATGACCGCGATGGGATACCGCGTGACCGCGCCGTTTTGTTTGTCCGCACGCTGCGCCGCATCCGGCCCGGGCGTTTGTTCCTGCGGCGCCGTGCGCCCTTCCCCAAGATCCGGCAGTCCCGGTGTCAGCGACCGGCCGCGGATCACTCCAACCGACCGCGTCGCTCTGTCGAAATATACCTTGCCGCCCGACCGGTAATAGCACGTCAGCAAAGTGCATTTTTTCCCGTCCTTCTGTTCGTGCCGAGAGGCCTCGTAGTGCTCGGGGTTTTCCTCGTCCGGCGCAATCAGGCGGATCTTTTCATCGGAAAGCCCTTCTGCCTTTGCGAGGGCACGCACACTGCCGACGGTAACGCGCGACGCGATCAGGATATACGGCTGCGCCTGCACATCGGTTTCCTGCGGATCTCCGAAAAAGACGCACGCCGGATCAATCGTTTCCCCGCGAAGCGCCCCCCTGTACGGCCGGCGCGTCCCCGCGGCGGCGTCCGCGTCCCAGTAGTAATGAAAAATCCCCGTGCCAAGCGTCGCCGCGTCATCGATAAAGTCCTCGTTCAAGCTGTCCTGATGCAGTTCGTTCCAAAGCGTCTGCGCAAAATCGGTAAACGCCCCAGCGCCCTCCTCCTCACGGCGCAGGGTGTCGTCGTCGTCGTCACCGGGCAGCCCCTCCGCCGGCGAGTACACCAGCTTGATTGTCTGGTTCAAAATGTTGGCGCGCTTGGTGCGTACGCACCGGTCGCAAAGGTTAAAAACCGGCCGCGGCAGGTTTCGCGTCGCCTTGGTGGCAGGCGGCCACTGTCTTCCCTCTTTAAAATCCACGCACTGGGGAAAGCTGTCGGCAAAGCCCATGGCCGTCTGATAGGCAAGTCCGTTTTTATAGCGCTGCCAGAGAGACGTATCCATCATTTATCACCTCCGTACATCCATTCCAGAAACAGCCGGTCGGGGCGGGTTTCCTCCCGTTCCTCCCATGCGGCCGGCGGACGTTCGGCGCTCTTTTCCAAACGGGCGACACGCTGTTCCAGCAGCGCCGTCCATCCCGCCAGAAGCAAAAGAGCCGCTGCCGCCAGCAGACTCAAAATTACCATGTGATGATTCCTCCTTCGTTTTCTCCCGGCGTCTGCAGCGCAAAGGGAAGTACAGACGCCGTTTTTCCTTTTTCCGGCGCGGCGGCAGGCCTGCCGGAAAGCAAATACCGCAGCGCATCCGGCGCGTGGGTCAGCTCGTGCGGATGATCCGCGCAGTCGTCGGGCCGCCGTGAATCGTACTGCAGCAGAGGCAGTGTGCGGATCAATTCCGTACAGCAGTCGAACAGATGCAGTCTCGCCGTTTTTTCTTTGCCGGGTCCGTCGCGCGGGCGCAGCCATTCACGCACATTCATCCAGCCGTCCACCCGGGACCGCGCCACCACCTGTGTCAGATACAGCCCGCACTGTGAGAAGCGTTCCGCTTGGCTGATGCCGGTATCCGCCGACCGCCCCCAAAGATCGCTGGGCGCAAGATGCGCAAAGACGTTCTCCTGCTCCGCGAGGATACGCGCCGCCGCCTCGGATACGATCAGCCCGCTTTCATACACTTCTTTATATACATAAGCGTCGCCCGACGGCGAAAACGCCGCCCAGTATCCGGCGAGCATATCCAGCCCATAGTCCATTGCGAAATATCTCCGCCAGCCGCACGGCAGGTCAAACGGCCTGCACACATGCAGCACGGGATCAAACTCCGGAAAATACTGTCCCGCAAATACATCCCATTCTCCGTCAAGCCATGCCCGCCGCAGCGCGTCGGGCAGATTTTCAAGCATTCGGACATATCCGGGATCGTGCTCGAGCACCGCGCGGTTATCCGTGACGCGTGCGGGTATGAAGGTGTAATCCTCCGGCCGTTCTCCCGGGCGGTAGCGCCGGTCAAGAAAGAGCCGTTTAACCCACGCATGACCGACGCCGCCGGGATTACACGTCAGATAAAACCGCTTCGGAAAGGAATTCGCGCCGCGCAGGCACGCCGTCAGCACCGAAAACTGCATCTCGGTGAACTGCGTGGCCTCGTCCATAAAGATCACATCATACTCCTGACCCTGATAGCGCAGCACATCGCGCTCGCCGTCGCAGTATCCGAACCGGATGCGGCTGCCGTTTGAAAATAAAAACGCTTTCTCGTTCTCCTTATAGGCTGCCGCGCCGTCAAGCTGGGAGAGCATCGGCAAAATATGATTTTCCCTCAGCTCCGGATAGCTTCTGCGAAGCAGCAGAATACGGATTCCCGCATAACCGGCCGCCAGCAGAATCGCTTTCTGCCGCACCGCCCAGCTCTTTCCTCCGCCGCGCGCACCGCCGTACGCGACAAAGCGCGTTGTACAGGAGAAAAATTCCCGCTGGCGGTCGTTAGGCTGCAAGATCACCTTCTCCATACGTTCCCTCACTTTGCGAGACGCGCGAGATCTCCCTCAAGCACAAAGCGTACACAGGCGTCCTGCTCACCGTCCGCAACGGGGCCCCGCCCGCAGACACGTGACAAAAGCTCCTTGGCGATCTCCACACGCAGTTTGCGGTCAGCTTCCTCATCGTTCATTGCGCTCACCAAAAGCCGCACCGCGTCGGGAGCCGCCGCCTCAAGCATCTTTTTGAGATTTTCTTTTTTCGGCATTTCTACTTCTCCTTTTTTTCGCCGCCCGCTCCCACCCCTGCGGTTTCTTTCCTGCGGCGTGATACCCACATGACCCTTTTTCGCGCTTTTTCAATCGGCGGGCGCGAGACCGAATTCCTCCCACAGCTCATTTTCGAGTTCCGCAAGGCGCGTCAGATGCAGCTCTCTCTCATCGAGCAGCGCCCGGCGGCGAATGTCCGGTTCGGACTGGCGATACGATGGGGGCTCTTTCATGGCCGGTCTCAAGGAGGAACTTTGATAATTTCCGAAATCCGTTTTCTGTTCTCCGATTATTTCGTGATTCATGAGTATAATATACTCTTCTTTCGCAGCTCTGTCCATTCGCGAAGCCGCCAAAGGTTGCTGTGAAAATCACAGCGGCTTTTGTCCCGCTTGGGAAAACAGCAATTCTTTTTGTCAAAATCACAATGCTTAAAAGAATTCCACGTCTTGCATTTGCACATATCGTCCGATATAATGAAACTAAACATTTTCTTCTTAATACGACCAGAAAACTGTTTTTGCCGTGTGCAGAAACGCCGACACAGGAGGGCCCCCATCCATGCAGAAGTATTTTGAAACTTTTTGGAAAGCCGTACTCGCCGGTATTATGATCGCCGTCGGAGGGACCTTGTTCTTATCCGTGGAAAACCGTTCTCTCGGCGCATTTCTGTTCGGCATCGGTTTATTCGCCATCTTCACCTGCAGCTTGAACCTCTTCACCGGAAAAGTCGGCTTCGCCGTCGTGCGGCCTGCTTCCTTTTTGGTCGATCTGCTTTTCATCTGGGCCGGAAATCTGTGCGGCACCTGGCTTGCGGCCGCGCTGCTGCGCACTACCCGTGCCGCGGGCAAGCTCACTCAGGCCGCTGCAGCCCTGTGCGAGGCAAAGCTTGCGGATTCTCTCTTCAGCCTGTTTGCCCTGTCTGTTTTCTGCGGCATGCTGATGTTTCTCGCGGCCGACCGCTATGCAGGTGTAACGGATCCGGTCGGCAAAAACCTTGCCGTTTTTCTTCCCGTGATGGTCTTTATTCTCAGCGGATTTGAGCACTGTGTCGCCAACATGTACTATTTTTCCATGGCCGGCGTGTGGTCGGCCGACGCGCTGCTGCGCATGATGATCATGACGCTCGGCAATGCGGCGGGCGCACTGTTTTTATCCTTTTCCTGCAAATGCCTCGGCGATCTGAAATAAATCGGGCCGCCTGAGATTTTAAGGAGGATTTTTTGTGGAATTTTCACCCGACAGTCCAATGCGGCGTCTTAAAATCGAGATTCCCGATCAGCCGCCTGTTCCCGAGCACGACTGCGCCGCACATTCTCGCTATACCATCGGTCCGCTCGGCTGGGCATGGTACTGTGACATCTGCGGATCCATCGCCGAAATCGACGAAATGCCGGAAGGCTGATCCCTTACAAAAAGCTTCCCCGCGGAAAGCATTTCCGCGGGGAAGCTTTTGCTTTGAAAAATTATTTCGCCGGATTTACATGAATCATAATATGCTTGATTTCCGGAAAGCAGGCCTCCACACTGTTATGAACCCGCTCCGCCACCGCATGCGCTTCGCGCAGAGGTTTATCGCCGTTTACCTCGATTTCCAGATCCACATATACCTTGTTGCCGAAATTGCGGCTGTGCAGTACGTCTACACAGACCACCTCTTCCTGCGCCGCGACAAACTCCTCCAGTTTTTTCTCATATTCTTCGCCGCAGGAGGTGTCCAGCATGTTCGAAAGAGCTGTTTTTAAAATATCATAAGCCACTTTTAAAATGAACAGACAGATCACAACGCTGGCTGCGGAGTCCATCACGGGGAACCCCAACATAGCGCCGCCGATCCCGATGAGAGATCCAATAGAAGAAAACGCGTCGGACCGGTGATGCCATGCGTCCGCCAGAAAAGCGGCGGAATGGATGAGCAGCGCATAGTGCCTTGTATACCAGTACATCGCTTCTTTTCCGACAATCGACACGATCGCCGCCGCAAGAGCGATTGCCCCCGGGACCTCCAGCGTCTCATATTGCCCGGAAAGAATATTCTCTACGCCCGTTTTTCCCACGCCAAGTCCCGTCAGCATAAGAACCAAGCCCAAAATCAAGGATGCGACACATTCGATCCGCTCGTGTCCATAGGGGTGCGCCTCGTCCGCTTCTTTTTTGGAAACCTTAACTCCCAGATATGCAATCAGTGTGGTGAGCACATCCGAGAACGAATGAATCGCATCGGAAAGCATCGCTCCTGAATGCCCGACAATTCCCGCGAAAAACTTAAACCCCGAAAGAACCGTGTTTCCCAGAATACTGACAAGAGAAAGATTGCGGATCGCCGCGGTTTCATCCACCTTTTTGTTTGTTTGCGTTTTTTTGTTTGCTGCCATAAAAGAATTCTCCTTTTCGCCGTTTTGGGCGGCTGTGATGTATTTTCTCCTGTCGGCATCACATTTTGAGATTGTCTGTTCCAAGAATGATAGAAAAAAGCACATCTATGGAACATACAACTGTCCCACAGATGTGCGTAAAGCGTCATCCGCTGCCGCCTGCCGGCGGCCCAGCCCCACGGCCCTTCGAAAAAAAGCCATCGCCTGCTCAGTTTGTACTGGTGATCTCGCGTCCTGTTTTTCAAGACGTAATACAGCGCAAAGAGATTGTGGTAAATTTTATCATACCGTTCTTTGGTTAGTCAAGGCGAAATCGCTCGAACGGATTTATTTTTTTAGCGCTTACAGACTGTTCCGCCACGCATCGCCATAAGCCGTTTTAAAACCTGCACACGCAGCAGGCATACTTTTGCGTAAACGGAGAACGCAAATCCGATCCTTATAAAAGCTCCAGCAGCGCATAGACGTCTTCTTCCCGCGTCGCCCAGCTTGTGGCAAAGCGGACGATCGTATGAGCGTCCCCATCCGCCTCCCAGTAAGAAAAGCCGACCGTTTCGGAAAGACGGTGCATCGCTTTATTTTCAAGCCGCGTAAAAATCTGATTGGTAGGCGAACCGTATAAAAGAGGATATCCTTTCTGCGCAAGGCCTTCGCGCAGAATGCGGGCCATTTGAATTGCATGACGGGAAATCTCAAAATACAATCCGTCTGTAAACAGCGTGTCGAACTGAATTCCCAGCATTCTTCCCTTGGCAAGCAAGGCCCCGTGCTGTTTCATCAGCGTGAAAAAACGCGGCGCCGTACTCTCGTCCGGAAAGACGACCGCTTCGCCGAACAGCGCACCGACCTTTGTACCGCCGATGTAAAACGCGTCGCACAACCGTGAGAGATCCGACAGGGTCACGTCCGTTCCCTCCGCCGCCAAGCCGTACCCGAGCCGCGCGCCATCCAGATACAGCAGTACGCCGTGTCTGCGGCATACCTCGTTCAGGGCCTCCATCTCCGCCTTTGTATACAGCGTACCATATTCCGTCGGATGAGAGATATAAACCATTCCCGGTTCAACGGTATGCTCTCTGTTTTCATCCGCCTCATACCGAAGAAAATATGCCTCGGCCTCACCGGCGTCAATCTTGCCGTCGTGGTGCGGCAGCGTCAGCACCTTATGTCCGCCCGCCTCAACCGCGCCGGCCTCATGTGTGCCGATATGTCCGGTCTCGGCGCAGACAACTCCCTGCCATGGCCGCAGCAATGCGTCGATTACGGTCGCGTTTGTCTGCGTTCCTCCCACAAGAAACCACACCTGAGCCCGCGGACAGCCGCACGCAGCGCGAATTTTTTCCTTTGCGCTTTCGCAGTAGGGATCCATGCCGTAGCCGGGCGTTTTCTCCAGATTTGTTTCGGCGAGGCGCGTCATAATTTTGGGATGCGCCCCCTCCAGATAGTCGCACATAAAGTTCTGTAAAAGCATGTGTTCTCCTCCGTTTCTGCTCTCTATTCTATTCCCTTTTGCCGCATTTGAAAAGAGCCGCATTTTTAAAATCTCCTTGTTCTCAGAAACGGCAAAAAAGCCCTCCCCGGAGAGTGGGAGGGCTTTTTATGATTTTTATAAATTCCTTTTCAGAACCTCAATTAGAGGATCGCGCCGGTGCCCGGGTTGGAAGAGCCGCCGTTGTTCACGGAGCCGCCCTCCTCCACAGAGGCGCTGACGTCCAGCTTGACGTCGGAGATCACATAGGTGCCGAGGGTCTTCGCGTGGAAGAGGAAGCCCTCCTCCCACTCGTCGTACTGAGCGTCCATCTCAACCAGCTTGCCGCCCTCAACCTTGTACAGGTGAGTGCCTTCGTTCGCGTAAACGGTGACCTCTGCGGTCTTCTTGAAGGAAGCCGTCAGGCCGACGAAGTCGAGGTTTGCCTCGGGATACAGATCAGCGATCGACTCGATCTCGTCAACATTGTAGCCCATAAGGATGTCCTCGGTGTTGGATACATCGGTAACCGCGCTGGCAACCGCGTTCTTAGAAGTGCCGTTGGCGCTGAAGTAGATGGTGTACTCGTCGTTGTCAATGTCCTCAAGATCATAGACCTTCAGCTCATCGCCGACAAACAGCTTCTTCTCGGCGGGATCCGGTACGATCGTGCCGTAGGCCAGACCGAAATCGACCTCAAAGTAACCGTCTACCTTCTCCTTGAAGTCGCCGGAGCCGACGGTGCCCTTCAGGTAGATCTTACCGGCGATATCCGCCTCGTCCAGCTCAGAGCCGGTGGTGGCGACGGCGACATAGTAAGCGCCGTCCTTCTTCACGATTTCAACGGACTTGATATACTTTCCGCCGTCCGTCCACTTGGGGGTAACCTTCAGGCCGGAAACAGACTTGGAATCCGTCGCAGGCTGATAGTTGGGTGCATCCTCGGTGCCCTCGTTGACAAGCAGCGCAAAGTACACCGTCTTGCCGAAAGAGGGATCCTCGGTCATCAGGACCATCTTGTCTCCGGAAGTGTTTCCGGACTTATAGGAATACATCGCATTTTCCTGAACCTGCACCACCGGCAGAACGCCGTTCTCATCGTCAGTCAGGCCGGAGTTCGCGGCAAGCGCCACCGCGGACAGGGACATGACCATGGCGGCAGCCATGGAAAGGGCAAATACTTTTTTCATTTTAGGTTGTTCCTCCATCCTAGATTTCTTCCGTGAGCGGTCTCTCCAAACCCTGCTCTTTCGGAAGCCTTCCGGTCGAAAAAGTGTTTCTTTTCCGCCGGCATTCGCAGTATAGCATGGCTCGCTTCAGAAGTCAACGTATTTCACAAAAAAATAAGATTTTATTCATTGTTTTATGTGCAATTTGCTATAAAACGGAAAGAGAGCATTTCCTTGCCGAAAAAAGCACATGCGAGTTTCCACGCTTTCCAAAGAGAACCGACGCAATAAAAAATCCTCCGCCGCCGCGGAGGATTTTTATCTTCGAGAGTACGCCTGCATCAGTCCTGCGTCCGTCTGCAGTCAGAAGAAAATGTATAGCTTTTCTTTTTCATTTTTGAATGATACAGCGCCTCGTCCGCCTTGAGAAACAATGCGTCATAATCCTTGGCATCCTGCGGATAGAGCGCCGCGCCGATACTGTTGGTGCAGAGACAGCCCCCCACCTCGCAGAAAAGCAGCTTCTCCAGCTTTTGAGAGAGCCATTCCCTGCTTGGAATGTCCTGAATCAGCAGAATAAACTCATCTCCCCCAAATCTGCCGAGAATATCCGTTTTGCGAAAAGAACGCATCAAAGTGTCCGCTACCGCTTTTACCATGCGGTCTCCCACCGCGTGACCGTGCAGATCATTGGTCCTTTTAAAATCGTCTATATCCATTAAGATGAGCGCATGCGTCCGCCCATCGCTTTTAGCTAAAATGTTTCGAATCAAAGTGATAGAACAGTTTTTATTATAAAGCTGAGTAAACCCGTCATGTCTGACAGCCTCGCTCAGTCTGTCCGTCTTTGTCTTGATCTCACTGATGTCAGTGATTACACCGATCATTTTTACCGGTATTCCGTTTTCCATCACAGGCGTTACATCAATCTTGCACCAGACAAAAGCAGAATCCCCCGCTTTCATCCGTGCCTCATACGAGGTCGATTTTCCGCTGAAAATCGAATGGAACGCTCTTCCAATCACCTCTGCATCATCCGGATGTGAAAAATACTCGGAAACCGCCTTCTGATATTCATCCGGTTTCAACTCGCTGTATGGGCGGACATCCTCAAGAATCTTCCCGCCCGACACGCCGAAGATATCCTCCGCGTTTTCGAAAAAAGTATATCGCTGGTGAACCAGATCCACTTCAAACACGCAGATTTTCGCGGATTTCAGTGCAATCTGCAGACGTTCTTGATATTCTTTCACGTCAGCAGCTTGATCGGCCGCTGTATTCATAGGCTCACTTCCTTTTTTAAAAACTTATGGAGCCGACATATACTCTATATCATATCATATTTCATAAAAAAAGAAATGAGAAATTTGTCCCTCCGTATTGCCTGAATTTTATAGAAAGGTCCAAACAATATATGGATAAACCTGTCTCATATTTTTCAATATGATTTCGCCCGCATTTTAGCCGCCCAAAGTTTCGACGGCTCCGCTTTCATACGCTTCCTCCGCACGCCATTTTAAAAAATCTAAAAATCTCCAAAAGTTCTTTTCTGCGGCTGCGTCAGCTCATTGCAAATTGATTTTTTCCGCTTCGTTTTGCCCGATATACCCGTTTGTCCGCACATTCCATCAGCGCGGCATAGTCTCTTCCGTCTTCGGGAAAAACCGCAATTCCGATGCTGCAGCTGGTGGAAATACCGAATACCTGCGAAAGTCTGCACACCGCCTCATGCAGACGGGCTGTGCTTTGTCTGACATTTTCTGCCGACTTGACGCCGCAGAAAAGCACCAAAAACTCGTCTCCTCCGATTCGCCCCACCAAATCGCAGGAGCGCACATTGGCCCGCAGCGTCTCCGCAATTTTGCGAAGCACTTCGTTTCCGGTGGAATGTCCCAATGTATCATTGATCTTTTTGAAATCGTCCATGTCGATAAACAGCAGCGCGGAAATTTCCTTTGACGTTTCAAGATAACGGGTTATCTCCTCGACAATCCCCTGAAGATTGTACAAACCCGTCAGCGCGTCCGTTTTTGCCATTTGTTTTGCTTTTCGCAGCTCATTCTGATTTTTCTGTTCTTCCAGATATGTATCCGTGATATCCGTACGCGACAAAAGAATCATCTGTGTTTCGCGGTTGTAATACTGATAAAGCAGCCTCTTTCTGGTATATCCGCGAGCCGGGTCCAGTACTCCGCAGGTAAACGCATGCGTCGGCTGTGTCTCGAGTTTTTTCAGTACACGCTCCAGACTCATCTCAAAGATGACTCTTTCCCGGTCCTCCGGCACAACAAAATTCTCCGCATATTTTACGATTTCAGCGGAGTAATCCGAGCACACGGCGGGCGGCAGAGGGGTGCCGCTGTCACTTCTGCTGAAAGAGGTATAGCTGTTCTTTTTAACGTCCAGATAAATAAAGTAATCGCAGGTGCTGTAGACATATAGATCCACAATGCGGTTGAGCAGATGCTCCCCACTGCTTTTTCGCACGATCACTGTGGCATACGGCGTCCCTTCTTCAGACGTCAGATATGCGGTCATGGTCATCCATTCGTTGGTGCTGTTCCGGTAATACGGAAATTCCTTTGAAAAAATCCTCTGCCCGCAGTGATACAGCTCCAATAAATGTTCCGAAGAAAAGACTTCCAATTCCTCCGTATGCATGAATTCGCCATACTGTTTCAGCCGATCGGCCCACACAACATTGCGCATGGTAACCTCCGGCATATCAGCGCTCTGCAAAACAAAAGCCTTGTCTTTCTGCAGATCAATGCGAATGGTAGCGAGAAACAGCTGGTTCAGCGTATGCGTCAGCACATAATGCAGTTCCTTTTCCGCCAATTCCGGCAGGTACAGTTCTTTTTCTGTATTTACCGGCTCATTCGCTGTTCTGCCGCTGCACATAATACCACCGCCTTAAAAATTTTCAGGTTTTCCGCCAAGAAAAGACTCGAAATGTTTCAAAACAAAAATCTGATCCTCCAAGACCTTCTTTGCGGTACAGCCGCCTTCATTTCATTTTTCGACCTGTATTCGTCAAAGCGACGGTCGTCTGCGGCAATCTGCTTCATTGCGCTGAAAAAGAAAAGTGATACAAAATATTATATCTCAAACTCTGTTTCTCTGCAATAAAAAAAGCGCTTCGAATAAGCAAAAAGGTTCATTTTAAAGCCGTTTTTTGGTTAGTTTTTTAAAAAAAGGGAAATTTATGTTTTCTTTTTTAACCGCCGGCAGTAAGCAAAAAAGAACACGATTCGGAGCCGTCCCCGATCAATGGAAGCGGTCGAATCGAACAAGCTTATTCTTCGCCTCTTACCCTTTGATTCGCCGATCAAAAATCGAAACCTTTTCACTTTCCTTTGCCTTTGAAGGATTCTGTCTGAGATTTCCATTTGAAAATTGTTTTGAAAAGAAAAATATTCTAAAAGCCTTGACTTCTTTGAAATACTGTGGTATTGTATTAGCATATTAACACAGTAAAGCAATTGACGCCATTACTTTTTCTGGAGGGATTTTTTATGAAAAAGACTCTTGCACTTCTGCTGGCACTTGCCATGTGCCTGCTTGCGATGACCGCCTGCGGCGGTACGTCTTCGACCTCAACCCCTGCGAACTCCGGTTCGACCCCCGCTTCCGAAACGGAGGGCTCCTCCGGCGCAGCCGAAACCCGCACCTTCACCGTCGGTTTCGACGCCGAATATCCGCCCTATGGCTACATGGATGACAACGGCGAATACACCGGCTTTGACCTTGAGATGGCGCAGGCCGTCTGTGACCTCAAGGGCTGGGAGCTTGTCAAAAAGCCCATCAACTGGGACTCCAAAGACATGGAACTGGATTCCGGCGCGATCGACTGCATCTGGAACGGCTTCACCGTTACCGGCCGTGAGGACAGCTATACATGGAGCTTCCCTTATGTCGACAACAGCATCGTTTGGGTTGTCAAGGCCGATTCGGGCATTGCTTCCGAAGCTGATCTTGCAGGCAAGGTCGTTGTGACACAGTCCGGTTCTTCCGCCTATACCGCGCTGACCGCCGAAGAGGACAATGCGGAAAATCTCGCTCTTGTTGCCACCTTCGCCGAGCTGCAGACCGTTCCGGACTACAACACCGCTTTTGCTAATCTGGATTCCGGCATCTCTGAGGCAATTGCCGTCGATATCGGCATCGCGAACTATCAGCTCAAGAGCAGAAACGACGGCTCTCTGCTGATGCTCGAAGAACCCCTTTCCACCGAACAGTACGCCATCGGCTTTAAGCTCGGCAACACCGAACTTCGCGACGAAGTGCAGGCCGCTGTTGAGGAGTTGGTCGCGAACGGCACCTTCATGACACTGGCAGAAAAATACGAGCTGGCCGACATGGTCTGCATCGGCAAGTAATCCACTAAAGAAAATCGAAAAAGAGGACGGCTAAGCACAATCGCTTTGCCGCCCTCTTCTACGGTTCTCGAAAGAGGAGTTTTCCATTATGAATCTTTCTATCATTCTCGGGCAGCTGCTCGGCGGCTTTGGCAAAACGCTTCTCGTCTTTGTGCTGACGCTGGTGTTTTCCCTTCCTCTCGGATTTGCAGTCTGCGCAGGACGCCGCTGTCGGTTCGCACCCGTCAGTTTTTTGTTTCGGCTTTTGATCTCCGTTCTGCGCGGCACGCCGCTGATGCTGCAGCTTCTGGTCATCTGCTACGGTCCGTACTATCTGTTCCGCATCAAGCTCCCCACAGGGTGGACATTTACCGCTCTGATTCTGGGCTTTGTCATCAACTATGCCGCCTATTTCGCGGAAATCTACCGCGGCGGCATCGAGTCCATGCCCATTGGGCAGTATGAAGCCGCCGCCGTGCTCGGCTACACCAAAGCGCAGACTTTTTTTAAAATCATTCTGCCGCAGGTTGTCAAGCGCGTGCTGCCCTCTGTAACCAACGAGATCATTACCCTTGTCAAGGATACCTCTTTGTCCTTTGTTCTGGCGTACGCCGAGATGTTCACCCTCGCCAAACAGATCGCCGCCGCCAAAACGACATTTGCACCGCTGTTTATCGCAGGTGTTTTTTACTTCATCTTCAACTATGCCGTCGCGTTCGCCATGGAGCATATCGAAAAGAAACTCGCATACTACCGGTAAAGGAGAAGCGCCATGAAACTGCTTGAAATGAACCACATTCAAAAATCCTTTGACGGTCTCGACGTACTGCGGGATATTTCTTTTTCGGTCGAGGAGGGGGAAGTTGTCTCCATCATCGGACCGTCCGGCTCGGGAAAATCCACCCTGCTGCGCTGCGCAGCATTCTTGGAAACGATCGACTCCGGCGAGATCCGCTACGTCGGCAAAGCCGCTGCACAGAACGGCCCCGATCAAAAGAGCGTCTATGCTTCTCCCGCCGAACTCAAAAAGCTGCGGGGCTGCTTCGGCCTTGTATTTCAGAGTTTCAACCTTTTCCCCCATTACTCAGTGCTGAAAAACATTGTCGACGCACCTGTCAGCGTACAAAAACGCCCTCGGCAGGAGGTCACAGCCGAGGCCATGGCCCTGCTGAAAAAAATGGGCCTTGAAGACAAGGCGAACTGTTACCCTTACCAGCTTTCGGGCGGACAGCAGCAGCGCGTCTCTATCGTGCGCGCCCTTGCCATGAATCCGCGGATTCTGTTTTTTGACGAGCCTACCTCGGCCCTCGACCCCGAGCTGACGGGAGAAGTTCTGCGCGTCATCCGTTCTCTCGCGGAGGAAAACATGACAATGGTCATCGTTACCCACGAGATGGCCTTCGCCTCCGCGGTCTCCGACCGTGTCATCTTTATGGACGGCGGCGTGATCGTAGAGGAAGGGCCTCCCGCCGAAGTCTTCGGCAACCCGAAAAACGAGCGTACCCGCCAGTTCCTTGAGAGATACGAGGGATGAAAACAGCCTGTTCAAAAATCCCGCAGATTCATCCGCCGCGGCTTTTGCCGGGCAGAGCATTTTCTCTGCTATTCTGTTTTTCTGTAAAACGGCAAAACAAAGCCTTTCCTATCTGTTAGGAAAGGCTTTTTGTTGTGCATCACAGATCTGCCGTTCGGTACACGCCGCAGGAAAGCGCGGGGTCTTATACCTCCGTCTCGCACTCTTCACCAAGCGTCACCGCGCCGCCGATTGAGATCTTTCTCAGAGCGCCGTTTTCTTTCTCCGCACAGGCTTCGATCACACCGCCCGGCTGCCGCAAAAAAAGCGCGGCGCTGTCTGTGCTGCTCTGAGAAGCTTTCAGCGCGGCCACCGCCGCACTGCCCGAAGCACAGCTTCTCTCATAATAAAGCGAATCCGTTCCGCACACATAGACGGCGGGGCGCATAGTGCAGGCCGCTTCGTCGTATTCCATTAAACCGGCCGCCGCCGCGCCGTAGGCGCCGCACGCCGCGTGCAAAGCTGTTTTCACTTCTTCTTGGTTTAAAATGCACGGAGAAAAACGAACAAACTGCAAAATCCCTTCAAAGCGTACCGCGTCGAGCATCTCTCCCGCGAGGGAAAGTCGCTCGACCGCTTTGGGCAGAGGCATCTGTGCCCATGCATGTCCTTTGGCGGGATCGGCGCGCACCAAGAGCGGTCCCGCACAGCCGCTGATCTCGACCGCCACGGTTTGCGGTTCTCTGTTTCCGACCCGCACAGCGTGCAGAAGTCCGGCGGCGCGCAGCGCGTTTCCGCAGAATTCACCGCCCATCATCTCCAGCCGCACATCTCCGCCGAAACGCGGCTCGGTCAAAAATCCCACCTGCTCCGCGTCCGGTTTTTGTTTGAGAAGCCGCCGCGCGATTTCTCCCCGACACGCAGGCATGACCGGCGTGCGCACCAGCAGCGTGATATTTCCTGCGGGATCCGCCGTGATCACAGACAGACGCATCATTTTGTCCCCCTCCCGCCCCGAAAAACGGGGCCGTTCCCTGACGCTGAAAAACAGCGGGTCTTTTAATCTTCGATGTTCCCGGCCTTTGGCAGGCTCCACCGGTAATGTGCGGACAATAGCCTTACAATCAAAATACAGGCCGTCCCCACGGCCATCGCGCCCCTTTCTCCCAGCGGCGCCCACAGCATCCGGCATATCGCGGCGCCAAAAATCGCTGCACAGGCATAAATATGCTTGATAAAAATGTAGGGAGTGTTTCCCGCAAGAACATCCCGCAGCACACCGCCGCCCACCCCCGTGATCGTTCCGAGAAAAATCGACGCAAACCATGCCGTCATGGAAAGATCCATCGCCGCCTTGACCCCGACGACCGTGAAAACACCCAGACCAATCGAATCCGCCAGCAGAAGAAGCAGTTCCCAGCCTTTGTGGTTCGCCGTCAATCCCCGGCGCACAGACGGAAAAAAGAACGCCAGCGAGACCAAAACTGCCGCAAGCGCAAACGTCGGATCCCGAAACAGCGCAGGCGGCGTCTGCCCTGTCAAAACATCCCGCAGCACACCTCCGCCGACCGCTGTGGTCACGCCAAGAATCGCAACGCCGAAGAGATCCATTTTCTTTCCGAGCGCTGTCATTGCGCCCGACACCGCGAAGGCAGCCGTACCCAAAAGTTCCAGCCCGAACAAAAAGACATTTTCCATACCGAACTCCCCCAAAGAAAAAGAGTACCCCTTTTAAAAAGGCGCACTCTGTCTTTTTATACCTGAAAGATGCTCCCATCCCCTTGCGGGGCGGAATTGCTTCGTCGGTGCGTATTCCGCTTTCCAGAGGCCGATCTGAAATCCAGTCCTTCTGCCTGAGAGTATCGCCCCTTCGGCGGCGCACTGCGCGCGCTCTCCCGGATTCGTCTTATCGGATACGTTGATTGTAAACGGATTTGCGCATGATGTCAAGAACCACGCTTTCCTATTTTTTAAAATTGCCTTTCGCCTCTGTTTTTTTATATACAGCACAAAGCAATCACGGTCTTGATGTTCGCATATATCGCCAAATTCAAAACAATGCGCTTCAAAATCTTGCTCAAGTCATACCCTTCGGCTAAACCGTGTGCTTGACGAAGCCCTATACGGGCATTTCACCGGCGGGCATCCAAAGACGCACTGAATATTCTTTCGATTGCATTAACCGCTCCGCCGCCTGCAAACGGGCACTGCCCCTTCCATTGTTTCATTGTACGGATTTGCAGGTATCTTTGATCGCAGCTTGCTTCGCTTGACACTTGAAGGTAACGCTCGTTTGCCGGAAACCTACGCCGGCAGAGCCAAAGGTTTTTGAAATCAAAGAAAATGCCGCCGTTCTTTTCAGAACGGCGGCATCACTTTTAATAAATCGATTCAGCGAATCTCCATCAGCAGCTCGCCGGCCTTTACGCTCTGGCCCGGAGCAATATGCACATTCGCCACCTTGCCCGCCATACGGGCCACGACGCTGGTTTCCATCTTCATGGCTTCAATCACGGCGAGAACCTGGTTCACCTCGACCGTGTCGCCTTCCTTGACGGATACTTTAGACACCATGCCCGGAATCGACGCACCGACCTGACTCTTGTCCGTCTGGTCCGCCATAACGGTCTTGGCGGTGGTGTTCGTTGCATGCGGGTCGGGTACGGTCACCTCGCGGCGGGTACCGTTGAGTTCGAAGAACACCGTTCTTGTACCGTCGGGGTTCTGATCACCCAAACCGATATAGCGGATGACAAGCGTCTTGCCGTCCTCGATATTCATCTTGTTCGTCTCGCCGATCGCCATGCCGTTGAAGAACACATGGCTGCCCATGCGCATCAGATAGCTGTATTCCTGGCGGTGCTTGTAATAGTCCTCGACGACCTTGGGATACATCGCATAAGAGATAAGGAATTTCTGGTCCGGAGTGGGATAGAACTTCTTGACCTCTTCCTCAATCTTTTTCCAGTCCACAGGAGGCAGCAGGTCACCCGGACGGCAGGTGATCGGCTCTTCTCCCTTGAGAACAACCTTCTGCAGCTCCGGCGGGAAGCCGCACGGAGGCTGGCCCATCATGCCCTTGAAGTAGCTGACCACGGAATCCGGGAACGCAAGCGCCTCGCCGCGCTCG
The DNA here is from genome assembly GCA_934232845.1 of uncultured Oscillospiraceae bacterium. Taxonomy (GTDB): domain Bacteria; phylum Bacillota; class Clostridia; order Oscillospirales; family Ruminococcaceae; genus Yanshouia. The sequence goes on along the minus strand of CAKQGD010000002.1, from coordinate 56,169 downwards.
ACGATATTCTCCGGTGTCAGGTCGTTCTGCACCATAAAGATCGCCATATCGCCCACAACCTTGGAGGAAGGCGTCACCTTTACAATATCGCCGAACATCTGGTTGACGGTGCGGTACATCTCCTTGACCTCGTCAAACCGATGTCCGAGGCCGAGCGCTTCGACCTGCGGCTGCAGGTTGGTATACTGTCCGCCGGGAATCTCATAGCGATAAATATCGGTCACAGGGCCCGTCAGACCCTTGTCAAAGTTCTCGTAGCGCAGACGCACGTCGCTCCAGTAATCGGAAAGTTCCTGCAGGCGGCGCTCATCAAAGCCGGTATCGCGCTCGGTGCCGCGCAGCGCCTCAACCAGCGCATTCATCGACGGCTGGCTGGTCAGAGAGGACATCGGCCCGATCGCCGTGTCGACGATATCGACGCCGGCCTCTGACGCAAGCATATACGCCGCGATCTGGTTGCCGGTCGTGTTGTGCGTATGCAGGTGGATCGGAATTCCAACCTCCTGCTTGAGAGTCTCGATCAGCTTCTTGGCCGCATAAGGCTTGAGCAGGCCGGACATATCCTTGACGCAGAGCATATGGGCGCCGCGGCGCTCGAGCTCCTTCGCGAAATCGACATAATATTTCAAGGTATAGCGGTCGCGCTTGGGATCGAGGATGTCGCCGGTGTAGCAGACGGTCGCTTCCAGCAGCTTATTCTGCTTGAGAACCTCATCCATCGCGACTTCCATATTAGGAATCCAGTTAAGCGAATCGAACACACGGAATACGTCGATGCCGCTCTCAGCCGACTGCGCGATAAACTTTCTGACAAGGTTGTCGGGGTAGCTCGCATAGCCAACAAGGTTGGAACCGCGCAGAAGCATCTGGAACAGAATGTTCGGAATGTCGCGGCGCAGCATTTCGAGACGCTCCCACGGAGATTCATGCAGGAAGCGATACGCCGTGTCAAATGTCGCTCCGCCCCACATCTCCAGAGAGAAGCAGTCGCGCAGAATATCGGCCGTTCCCGGTGCGCCCTTGACCATGTCGCGGGTACGCAGACGGGTGGAAAGCAGCGACTGATGCGCGTCGCGCATCGTTGTATCGGTGATGAGCAGTTTCTTTTCCTTGAGAACCGCGTCGCGCACCGCCTCGGGACCCTTGGAGTCCAGCAGGTATTTGTATCCGGAGTTCAAATCCAAGGCACGCTCCACTCTGGGGAAACGGGGAGTATCATACTGATGACGCTCGGCGTTCGGTGCGCTGACCTGAATGTTCGCAATATAATTGAGCACACGTGTCGCGCGATCGGCGCGGTTGTTAATGTCGAACAGCTCGGGCGTCTCATCGATGAATTTTGTGTGGCATTTGCCGGCAAGGAACGTCGGGTGCGCCAGAATGTTCGTCACGAAGGAGATATTCGTCTTGACTCCGCGGATATGTTCCTCATTGAGAGCGCGGCTGGCCTTGCGGCAGACCGCGGGGAAGGTGCGGTCCCAAGAGGTGATTTTCACCAAAAGCGAATCATAATACGGCGAGATTGTCGTACCGGCCGCGGCATTTCCGCCGTCGAAGCGGATACCGAAACCGCCGCCGGAGCGGTACGCCGTAATTTTTCCGTTGTCGGGCGCAAAATTATTCTTCGGATCCTCGGTCGTCACACGGCACTGAATCGCATAGCCGTCGATGTGCAGATCGTCCTGAGAGGCGAGCCCGATCTCGGGGTGGCTGATCGGATATCCCTCGGCAATCAGAACCTGCGCGCGCACCAGATCGATGCCCGTGACCATTTCGGTCACCGTGTGCTCCACCTGAATGCGCGGATTCATCTCAATGAAATAATGGTTTCCGTCGCGGTCGACAAGAAACTCCACCGTGCCGGCGTTGGTGTAGCCGACCGCCTTTGCGACTTTGACCGCGTCGGCCCAGAGCTTTTCGCGCACGGACTGCGCAATCGACCATGCCGGCGCAAACTCGACGACCTTTTGATAGCGGCGCTGCAGAGAACAGTCGCGTTCGCCCAGATGACGAACATTGCCGTGCTCGTCGGCCAAAATCTGCACCTCGATGTGCTTGGGCTCGACGAGGTATTTTTCCATAAAGATATCCCCGCTGCCAAAGGCCTTGAGAGCCTCGCTGTGAACCAGCTCATAAGCGGGCTTGACTTCTTCCTCCGTATTGCACAGGCGCATGCCGCGTCCGCCGCCGCCCGCTGCCGCCTTAAGAATGACGGGAAATCCGAAGCTTTTTGCTTTTTCCAGCGCTTCATCGCCATCGCGAAGCGGCTCGGTGCATCCGGGAATGACCGGAACTCCGCAGGAAATCGCAACCTCTTTGGCGCTGAGCTTGTCGCCCATCATCGCGAGGACCTTGGAGGAGGGGCCGATAAATTTAATGCCGTTATCTTCGCATGCCTTGGCAAACTCGGCATTTTCCGAGAGAAAACCGTAGCCGGGATGGATCGCGGAAACACCGCGGCGCTTGGCCAGTGAAATAATCGCCTGAATATCGAGATAAGCGCCGACAGGGCTGCGAGCCTCACCGATCAGGTAAGCCTCATCCGCGTGCGTACGAAACAAACTGTAGGTATCTTCTTCCGAATACATAGCGACCGTGTGAATATTGAGATCCTTGCAGGCTCGCATGATGCGGATTGCAATTTCTCCACGGTTCGCGGCCAGAACCTTTTCGAAATTTTTCAGCTCCATAGTATTTCATAACCCCCGTTATCTTCGATTTTGTCGGGCAAAATCTATTTTTCAGTTTAACGGATATGGGCGAAAAAAGCAAATGTGCCGCTGTAGAAGTTTTTCCCTTGTCCTTATGCTCTTTTTGGTTGTTATGTGCAAGAGATTTTTTCTTTTCCCGCAGGGTGCCCTAAACCTCTTATATCCTCCGTTTATTCTTTGTCAAAGATGCCGGTTGCATCTTTTTTAAAATTTGAGAATCAGCTTTTAATTCTTCTTTTTTATGCAGGATGCGCCTCTTCCTTGGTGCAAAAAGCGTACAGACACATCCTTTTGTGCAGGCAAAATCTTTCGTTTCAGCCGTGTTGCCCCCGCAGCTCTTTTCTACACTCTGTAAAAATAAGCCCAAAAATAATGCGCTGGGCAACATTCGCTGCCCAGCGCATCGCAAAAATCAAAGTATACTATTTGTCAGTGTGCTGCGGCGGCTGGTTCTCTTCTTTGCGCAGCCGGCCAACGCGCTGAAAGCGCAATGTCAATGCCGACACTCCGATCGAAACCTCATACAGCGCCAGCATAGGAAGCGCCAGCATCACCTGAGAGATCACATCCGGCGGTGTGAAGATCGCCGCCAACACAAACGTACCGACCAAAACATACTTTCTCTTTTTGCGCATCGCTGCGGGGTTCAGCACATGTACAGCGGTAAGAAGCCATGCCACTAACGGCATTTCCATTATCAGTCCAAACGGCCACAAAAGATTCAGCACGAAAGAGAAGTATTTATCGTATGACAGCATGGTCTCCAGACCGTCCGTATACTGCCCCAAGAAAAACTGAAGCGCCAGACTCAGAATGTATCGATACGCCAGAATAACTCCTGCAAAAAACAGTGCCGTTCCGGCCGTAAAGATCACGCAGGCCGCCCACTTTTCTTTTTTGTACAGAGCCGGAAAAATAAACAGCAAAATCGCCGTTAAAATAACGGGCAGTGCAAAGAAAAGCCCAAAGCTGAAGGAAAGCTTCAGCTTAACCATAAATCCTTCCGTCACGCCGATCACTACGGGTGTGATATTGAGTTGGCGCAGAGGAGTCTGTGCAAGGTCGTAAACCCAATCGTAGGCAAACGCATACACGCCAAGACCCGCTGCGGCAACCGCCGCTACAGCAACCAGGATCAAACGCCTCAGCGCCTCTAAATGGTGAATCAGGCTCTCTTTTTTTAGTTCTTCCACCGCTGTTTCCTCATTTATTTTTCTTTACTGTCCGAATCGTCATGCCGGAGTTCATCCCCACTTACCGCGGTTTTAAACTCCCGAATGCCCTTGCCGAACGCCTTGCCGATATCCGGCAGTTTAGAGGGGCCGAACACTACTAAACAAATGACCAAGATTAGAAAAATTTCGGGAAAACCAAGACTTCCCATATAACCAAGCCTCCTATAAATTTTTTTCTTTATAAGCAAGCTTGCGGGCAAGCTCGCGCTTTGACAGGTCCGTACAGTCGATGCCTACCCGCCGGGCATCCTCCTGCAGTTCTTCCATCGTATACTCAGACAAGAACGCCTGACAGGAAGACCATGAGGAAAAGAACCTATCGATCGAATCTGCTTCTTTTTCCGCTTCGGTTTTACTCTCCTGCAAAAAGGAGTTGTAGACCTCTCCGCAAAATTCTGCAAAGCCCCGGCGTAAAAAATATCTGCGTCCCTTATCCATTGGTTGTCTGCGCTACCGGTTCTTTTTCGGCTTCCTCTTCTGCGGCCAGCAGCTCGGCACGGTTTGCCAGCCGATATCCCGGCGCCAAATCAAAGAACCAGTTGTGCATCAACAGCAGTACGACGATCAAGCTGGTGGCGGCCAACGGATACTGCAGCGGGTTGGAATAGCCCGCCTGCTGACCCAGCAGCACCGGGTTGAACTTGTAGTAGAATACGTAGAACGCAAACGTAAGTACGCAAACGATCACAAAGCGAAGCGCCATGTTGACCTCCGGCTCAAATTTGTGTGGCCAGTTTTTAAAATAAAATCCCCAAATCAGCGCGATCAGCAGCATAAACATGGCGCACTCACCACTGTGCAGATACCGCCAGTCCACCGCCGTGAGCAGCTGGCTGCCACGCACGGGTTCGCCCCATACCAGCGACTGCAGAAGCAGGAAGATGTTAAAGAAAATCACGGCTACCAGCAGCGTACCGAAGATACCTGCAAGCGCACGCCAAGGCTGCTTTTTGATCTTTTTATACGGATAGCCCTCAAACGTAACATTGGTGATCCACATGGTGGCCGTCCAGCACATAATAAGACCAAGGCAGAAGTTACTGCTCAATGTTTTCGAGAAATTCTCCCACCATGGAACGACGGCGGCCCATGTCTGCCACGGATAGAACAGCACGCCCATGTGCGGATGGAAGAAAATCAAAAATCCGAAACCGGCGATTGCGAACACCAGCAGGAAGCTGGTGAGGTAGCCTTTCCAGTTATGTATCTCACCGGCGGGCCAGTTGTTCATATGTAACACCCACAGAGGGATCATCATGGCCATAATTCCTCCGTACATGGTAATCGCCTGGTGGGCATATTCACGCGCCGTGAATGCGTTCTGTCCCAGATCCAGCATTCCCTGCTCGCTGAAGTAGGGGATTGCCAGCGTACCGAGTATGCCCTTGAATACGACGTTCACCATAAAGAGCATCAAAACCACCGCGGTAGCGGCGAGAATAAGTCCCTTTACGATAGGCGGCTTTTTCACCAGAAACGAACTGTTCTGGAACGGATACAGACGAAACACAAAATGAACGATCAATACGGATACCAACAGCCACTGCACATAGGCATAGCCGTACATGGGGGTATACATACGCAAGATTCCGCGCGGGTCCATAAACACATACCACAGGATCATGAATACGGCAAGCATCAAGGCAAGATCACACAGACCCGATACAATCCAGTTGCCCCGAGATTCCAGTTTCCGTGTTCCCAACCAGTTTTCAATTTTCATTTCAGGCCGCCTCCTCAAAATTCAATCGTGTCGCCGTTGCCAAGGTAGAGGTCCTTTTTGGTCTTATTCCGGGCCGTTCCTTTTACAACCGGCAAGCCCGCGGCAATCATTTTTTCTACAGTGATGTAGCCGGTGCAGTGGTTTACACCCAGCCGCTCTACATTATAGTCACCGATCGAGCGCACAAGGTCATCGTTGGCCGGGCTCCAGTTATCATAAGGAGAAATATGTACTCCGCCGTACACGCCGTAGATCTTGTCGCCGCCCTTAAAATGATTCTTCGTATAAGTGAGCAGCGTGAGCAGACCCATATGGCAGCATCCGGAAAGCGTTACAAGGCCCTTGCCTGCCACATTGCACACAAACACCTGCTCACCGGCAACGCCGCGGCCGCACGGACAGTCAAATGTCACAAGCGAAACGCCGGGGTAGATCTGGTGTACCTGACCGATCGCATTCTTCACCAGTTCGCCCTTAAAAGGAATTTTATTGGAAATAGGCGGCTTCGGGAAGCTCGCCCCGCTCATCAGCTGATAGCTTTCCTCACGGAAAGAATCCGGGATGATCATGGTAACGTTGGGGTTCCACTGGAATACGGACTCAATTCCCCAAAAATGGTCGTAGTGGTCGTGCGAGATCACGAGGGTATCGATCTCGCCATTTTTGAGCATCTTATCAACGCCCTCTTCCTGGTAACGCTTCGTCATCCAGTCCACGTTCCAGCCGGCGTCCAGCAGTACCTTCTTCTTTGTGCCGTCCATGAACACAAACTCGATCAACGCCGAATATCCGCCCGCATTGTCGCCATTGTAGCCTGCTTCTACGCCCGTATGGGAAAATGCAACATCGTATTGCTGCACCAGAGAGCCGCCGGCGTTTTTAAAATCCTGCTGCTGTACGTAGTTGTCGAACCAGCTCGTCTCGGAAATACATTTTACGTTGATTCCCTTGAGCTCTCCGATTTCAATATTGGGATTCGCTTCTTTTGGGATAAGGCCCTTGCGCAATACCGTTGAGGTCACTCCGCCGCAGGCCACAAAGCCTGCCAAAGTACCTACGCTTGCCCCTTTAATGAATTCTCTTCTGTCCAGTGTATCCATGTTTTTAATTCCTCCCCCTGATCAAATGTTCAAGCATACCAGCACAATTCCCGCAAAAATTGCTATTCCCAGAACAGCGCCTACCAGAAAGCCCATCGAGTACCTTTTTTTCAATCCAAACACCTCCTTATTACTCCGCAGCCTGTTGTAACGGCACGCCACAGGGTGTTTTATTCAAAATGGTTGCACAGGGCTCTTGAAATTATCTTCTTTCAAAGCCTATCTGTACAGCCTTTTCTCACTCATATTCGGACATTTGGTAGTTTTTTGAAAAAAAAACGCAATTTCAAAATAATTTTGTAGATTTTATTTAAATATAGACTTTTTTTTTACAAATGTCAATTGTTTTTATATTTTTTTGTGCAAATTGTGAATTTCAGCTCACCGTTTTCGCTTTTTTCACAGAATTCCCGCGGATTTATGATAAAAATTTGCTTGCTGTTTCTTATACAAGCGCATTTTTGTCTCTGTCACAAACAAACTGGCGAGAAGATATATGATCAGAAAAAAGAAAAAGACAGGTCTTTCGACCTGTCTTTTTCGTCTGGTGAGCCACTGGGGATTCGAACCCCAGGCCCTTTGATTAAAAGTCAAATGCTCTGCCGACTGAGCTAGTGGCTCAAACGCTTATATAGTATAACAGCCCATCATCGGTTTGTCAAGAAAACCGGCAGTTCTTTCAAAGGTTTATTTTCTATTTTTTTGGCGCGGATAAACCGTCAGAACTCCGTCCGGCGTGCAGACGGCGAGAAACACGTCCTTCACGCCTCCCACCCGATGCCGTTTCAGTTCGCGCAAAAGCCATGTCATATCAAATCCAAAGCGATGAAGCGCCTCTTCCCGCACAGTCCCGTCTAAAATTACCGCCATGGACAGTCCCTCCTTAGCAGCCTGCATGGACAGATCTCCCGGTGTTGCCGGACGATATTCTCCCTTCGGCAGAAAACTGATCATTCCGTTAGGCTCCAAAACCGCCGCCGAAAGCTGAGAAAGGTCAAAATATCCGGCCACCCGCGCTCTCATTAAAAATTCTCCGAGGTCGATGCGCGCCCTGGCAAAGTTTTCTTCCTTCAGACGGTCATGCTCCAAAAGGACCAGAGGCCTTCCCTCGATCACACGGCGCGCTGCAATAGATTTATCCGTCAGCAGCGATAGAATAAAGGTTGCCCCGGCATAAATCATCATTCCGATCAAAGGCGCAAGGCGCTGCCCCGGTCCGGCAATCGCAAGGTCGGCGGCCAGTGACCCGATTGTGATTCCGTTAATATAGTCAAATAAGCTCAGCTGCGACACTTGGCGGCATCCGATAAGCTTCGTCAGAAAAAACAGCGCGGCAAAAGACAGCAGCGCCGTCAGAATCATCTCTGCAATCTCCATATGCACACTCCACGAATCATATTTATCTTAGCATGACCGAAAACTTTTCTGATATACAACGCGGCACCTATTGACGAAAGCGTCCGCAAATGCTATAATAAGAAACTGTCGGAGGCATAGCTCAGCTGGTCAGAGCGCCTGCTTCACACGCAGGAGGTCACAGGTTCGAGCCCCGTTGTCTCCACCAAACACCGCAAGCCGCAATTGCTTGCGGTGTTTTTTTGTAAACACACTGTTTGCTGCGTCATACCTGCACTCTCGCTTGCGGACCTGTGCGGCAGCTTGTCTTTTTGGCCGCGGCTTTATTTTGCCGAAAGTTTAATGTGCGGAGGGATTTTGTTGAAACGTCTATTTTTACTTCTTTTATGTGCGGCGCTGTCTTCTTGTTCTATCGAGTCAAGCGCGCCGAACGCTTCTTCAGAAAGCTCAGCGGTTTCCGCCTCTTTGGAAGAAAGCTCTTCTTCTGAAGAAAGCACCGCGGACTCATCCTCAGAAAACACCTCGTTAAATGAGCCGCCGGCCTCCTCGTCCGAAGAAGAAAGCTCCTCTTCACAGGCGCCGGCGTCCCAGCCCGGCATCGTATCGGAAGATCTCATCGGAAAGCAGCCTATTTCCCCTTGGAGTTACCAAAGCCTGCTGAAAAAAGGCATGGATGTTGACTGGTCAAAAAACAAATCAGGGACGAAAATATTATAATACGCAGGCCGCATCGGATTTCGCAGAGGCCGGCGTTTCTCATGTCCGCATTCGTATCGCGGATGCGGCATCGGAAGAGCTTTTAAAAGGATTGGATCGCCAGATTCAAGACTGTCTCGATCATAACATCATTCCCGTGATCGCATATCAGGCGGACGCATTTAAAAATAATCCCAGTGAAGAGAACATACAGCAAGCCGTAAATTGGTGGACAAAGGTCGCCGACCGTTACAAAGATGTCTCGTACCTTCTCTCTTTTGATTTACTGATCGAAGCGACCGACAGTCTGAATAAAAAGCCTGAAAACTCAACGAGCTTTACGAGCGGCTCACAACGGAAATCCGAAAGACCAACCCCTCCAGAATTCTTATCATATCTCCCCGGCTGCGCTCAGACCCCGCGTATCTGAGCGAGCTGAACATCCCCACGGCACACAACAATTACCTGATGGCCGAATGGCATTTTTACGCCGCGGGCCCCAGCAAAACCAACGAACGAAAGCTGTGGACTACCGGTACAAAGCAGGAGCGTGCTCTGATTCAGGAGAAAATCGATCTGGCGCTTACATGGCAGGAGCAAACGGGTATTCCGACCTGGGTGGGTGCATGGATGCCCGGGAACTGCAACGACGGAAACGACTATACCGTCGAAGAGCAGGTTGTATTCGCCCGGTTCGTGACGCAGCAGCTTACCGAAGCCGCGATTCCGTTTGCCGTCAACTCCGATACAAAGTTTTATGACAGAGAGACAAACGAGTGGATTGCCGAGATGAGCCCCGTCTTCGACTGCATCTATCATTAAAACCTGAACATAAAAAAGAGGAGCAGCCCGCTCCTCTTTTTTATGTTCCGTTAGATCATTTTTCGGCCGTCCGCATCACAGAGCCGTAGTTTCAAACCGCTTCACGCTTGTTTTTTCCACATACAGAGCCTTGAGCTCCTGCAGGCGCAGATAGTGCGGCTGTGCGCCGTGCGGCGCGAGACAGGCACGGCTGTCCCATTTTTCAAGCAGGCAGACCTCATCGAGACTGTCAAGAGGCAAACTGAATCGGTATTCAAGATTCCCCTCCTCCATACGAGTCTGTTCGGAAATCTTTTCCTCCAAAACAGCTTTGACGAACGCTTCCCGGCACCCGGGCTTCAGATGATACGTGACGGTAATGAGAACCATAGCGTTTCTCATTTCTTTTCCTGCACATCCGCCTGCCTCGCGGCAGACAAACATACTTTATATAGATGCGGCCATTGATCCGTAGCAAACTGTGTCCGTCCACGGATAAAATCCTCATTCTTCGCGCATCGTCAAAGAAATGCGTTTTCGCTTCTCGTCAATTTCGAGTACGCGTACCGTCACCGTATCGCCGACGCGCACCGCCTCGCTGGGATGGTGCAAAAATCGGCCGCAGATGCGGGAAATATGCACCAAGCCGTCCTGATGTACTCCAATATCGACAAACGCGCCGAAATCCACCACATTGCGCACCGTTCCCTGCAGCACCATGCCGGGCTTCAGGTCAGACAGCGCAAGCAGGTCGCTGCGCAGCACCGGCTGAGGTAGCTCGTCCCGCGGGTCACGCCCGGGTTTTGTCAGCTCGCGCACCATATCGTGCAGAGTCGGCACGCCTACCCCCACGGCCTCGGCCATGGCCGTCTCTCCGTACTGCGATACACGCAAAGCCAGTTCAGACAGACTGCCCGCCGCGGCATCCTGCAGAGAGAACCCCGTCAGTGCAAGCAGTTTTTTCACCGCGTCATACGTTTCCGGATGAACGCCCGTGTTGTCGAGAGGATTTTCCCCCTCCGGCACCCTCAGAAAGCCCGCCGCCTGTTCAAAGGCTTTTTTGCCGAGCTTTTTCACTTTCAGCAGTTCTTTTCTCGACGGAAAGGGGCCGTTCTCCTCGCGGTATGCGACGATATTCTTGGCCAGCGCGGGGCCGATTCCCGACACATAGGACAAAAGCGATGCGGAGGCGGTATTCACATCCACCCCAACTGCGTTGACACAGTCTTCCACCACCGCGCAGAGAGCAGCGTCAAGCTTTGCAGGCGGCATATCATGCTGATACTGGCCTACGCCGACGGCCCGCGGCTCAATTTTGACCAGCTCCGCAAGCGGATCCTGCAGGCGCCGCGCGATGGAGATCGCCGACCGCAGCGATACATCATACTGGGGAAATTCCTCCGCGCCGAGTTTAGACGCGGAATAGACGCTCGCGCCCGCCTCGCTGACAACCATATAGGACACCGGATGAGATGCCTCACGAATCAGCTCCGCGACAAAAATTTCAGATTCTTTTGATGCGGTGCCGTTGCCGACCGCGATTACGTCAATGCTCCAGCGGTCGATCAGTGCAAGCAGAGTTTTCTTTGCTTCGGCGGTCTTTTTCTGGGGCGGCGTAGGATATACGACCGTCGTGTCAAGCACGCGTCCCGTCGCATCCGTCACCGCAATCTTGCAGCCCGTACGGTAGGCCGGATCAAATCCCATGACAACCCTGCCGCGCACCGGGGGCTGCATCAGAAGCGGACGCAGATTCATCGCGAAGACGCGGATGGCCTGTTCCGCGGCGCGCTCGGACAGAGCGCCGCGCGCCTCGCGTTCGAGAGAAGGCAGCAGCAGACGTGTCAGCGCGTCGGAAGCCGACTCCCGCACCACATCGCACGACGGCGAAAAGCCCGGCTTCACCACGAGGGAAAAAAGCGTGTCACGCAGCGCCTCCCTCCCGCACTCAACGGAAACCTTCAGCACTCCCTCACGCTCTCCCCGGTCGATCGCCAACACACGATATGACGCGATCTTCGAGACCGGCTCCTGAAAATCATAATACATCGAGTAGACGCCCGGCTGAGTTTCATCGGAGAAGGAACGCACAACGCCCTCTCTTTCGAGCTGTGCGCGCAGCTTCCCGCGAACGGCAGCGTCCTCGGCGATGCGCTCAGCCAAAATATCCCGCGCACCGGCAACGGCGTCCTGCGCCGTTTCGACGCCCTTTTCGGGATCGATAAATGCCAGCGCAAGCGTCTCCGGCAGCTTTGCGCCGGTCTGTTCCCAAAACAGCTCCGCCAGAGGCTCCAGCCCCTTTTCCCGGGCAATAGAGGCCCTCGTGCGCCGTTTCTTCTTATACGGAAGGTACAGATCCTCCAAGGCGGCCAGCGTCTGTGCGGCGGCAATCTGTTTTTGCAGTTCTTCCGTCATCGCGCCCTGCTGCGTGATTGAAGAGGAAATTTCCTCACGCCTGCGGTCAAGATTTTTCAAATACTCCAGCCGTTCGGCGAGATCGCGCAGCTGTCCGTCGTCAAGCGACCCCGTCGCTTCTTTCCGGTAGCGCGCGATAAAAGGGACTGTGTTCCCCTCCTCCAGCAGGCGCACGGCGGCTTCGGCCTGCGAGACGCGGATGGAAAGCTCCCGCGACAGAATTTCCGCAAAGTTCAAGACAGATTCCTCCCATATCCGATTTATTTATGATATCTTCCGCCCGATTCAATCATGCATGCACGATAGAGCTGTTCGCACAGCATCAGCCGCGCCAGCTGATGCGGAAACGTCATTTCCGACATCGAAAGGCGCAGCGCGGCGGCGCGTTTGACTTCCTCCGACAGGCCGAAGGAACTTCCGATAACAAAAGAAACCGTATTGATTCCCTCGACCGCACAGCGCGAAAGCATATGGGACAATTCCTCAGAGGAAAGATGCTTTCCCTCGATACACAGCGCGATCAGCCGTCCTCCCTTTGCTTTTTCAAGAATCCGCACGCCTTCGGCGCGAAGCGCGGCCTCAATCTGGGCGGGGGACGGTTCCTGCGGCAGACGGCTTTCTTCCAATTCCAGAAGCTGCACGCGACAATACGCTCCCATGCGCTTTTGATATTCCGCGCAGCCGTCAGAGAGCCATTTTTCCTTCAGCTTTCCGACCGCGATAATCTGCAGATTTACCATCTCAGACGCGCACCAGCTTTCCCGGCTCGTCATAGGGGGCAACGGTCAGGGTAAAATCTACGCCGGCCCTCGCACCGGCCGCCGCCAGCGCGTCGAGCGACGTCTGCCCCGCAAGAGCGGGATTGTTGTTTTCTCTTGAAAGGTGCCCCAATGTGATATGCGTCGTTCCGCACTCCAATAAGCCGCACAGAAAGGACGCCGCGTCCTCATTGGCAAGATGCCCTCTCTCGGTTGAGGCGATACGCGCCTTCAGATACGGAGGATACGGACCCATCCGCAGCAGAAAAGGATCGTAATTCGACTCAAGAAGAACCGTCTCGGCGCCGCTCACGCCCTTTGCCACCTCTTCCGTCACCGTGCCGAGGTCTGTCGCCACGGCAAAAGTATGGCCATCCGGCGTTTCCAGACGATATCCGACGCTTGCGGCGGAATCGTGCGGCGTTGAAAATGCGCAGACATTCATCCCCGCAGCCTCAAATTTTTCGCCGGGAACAACCTCGTGCAGCGCACATCCCGCCGGAACCGCCATCGTCCGCGTGACAGCCTCGAGCACGCCCTTTGTCGCATAAAGCGCCGCTCCCGTTCTTTTCAAAAACACAGGCAGCCCTTTGACATGATCTATATGCTCGTGCGTCAGCAGAACCGCGCAGATGCGCCGGGTTTCCTCTCCAAAAGAAGAAAGCGCCGCCTCAATGCGGCGGGTGCTGATGCCCGCATCGATCAAAAGAGCGCCCGACGATGCGGCAAGATATGTACTGTTGCCCGCGCTGGAGCTTGCAAGCGTAGCGAATTTTGCCATAGTTGACGTTTCTCCCTGTAAAAAAGAAGCGGCCGTACCGGCTTTTGAGCCGTCAGCCGTTCTTTTAAAAAGTTATTTTTTGTTTTGCTCGGCGTGTTTTTCACAGAGCGCCGCGCAGATTCCGACATACTCCCGGCAGCGGGCGCGCCGGGCAGGCCCCTCCAGCGAAGCGGTCAGCTCACTGCACTCCAGTGTTCCGAGTTCCCGCTCGGCTTCGCATACAAAGCCCGCGAAAATCGGATAGATCTCGCGCCGCATCGCCTCGTGACCCTCTTCTCTGTTTGAAAAAGCCGCAGGATCCGGCCGGCCATACAGGGCGCCAAGCGCCATCACACAGCCGGTCACCGCACCGCAGGTATGGTGAGTCGCCCCCATACCGCCGCCGAAGCCCGTCGCCAGCATTGCCGTTTCCGCAGAAAAGGGAACATCCTCTCTGTCGAGAAAGGCGCGCATCACGCTTTCCGCGCAGTTGTTCCCCGCGTCAAAATACCGCAGCGCCCTGCCGCAGGCCGCTGCCATTGCAGAAGTCATCTCTGTTTTTCTCATGCCGCATCGCACCGCCGTCATTTTTTAAAAATTACTGCGCAGCCTTTGCGCCCCCCGGCACCGTGACACGCCGGATATCCGCGCCGACCGCGGTTAATTTCTCCACCAGTTTCTCGTAGCCGCGTTCAATATGATCGACATTCTCGATTTCGGTCGTGCCCTCGGCCATCAGAGCAGCGATCACCACAGCGGCGCCCGCGCGCAGATCGGTCGCGCGCACCGGGGCCCCCGTCAGCTTGGGTACGCCCTCCACCACGGCGATCTTGCCGTCAACGGAAATGTTTGCGCCCATGCGGTTGAGCTCGCTGACATATTTAAAGCGGCTGTCCCACACGCCCTCGGAAATCATGCTTGTGCCGTTGGCACGCGTCAGCATAGCGGTCAGCTGCGGCTGCATGTCGGTCGGAAAGCCCGGATGCGGCAGCGTCTTGACGTTGATCTTATTGATCTCCGCATGTCCCACCACGCGGATTGAGTCGTCGTATTCTTCAACCTCGGCGCCCGCGGCGAGCAGCTTGTCCGTAATGGATTCCAAATGCTTCGGTATCACATTTTTAATCAAAAGATCGCTCTGCGTCGCGGCCGCGAGCACCATGTAGGTACCGGCCTCGATCTGGTCGGGAATGATCGAATAGGTGCTCGGATGCAGAATGTCCACCCCGTGAATCTTGATAACGTCGGTACCCGCGCCGCGGATGTCCGCCCCCATCGAGTTGAGAAAGTTGGCAAGGTCGACAATATGAGGCTCCTTGGCCGCATTCTCCATGATCGTGATGCCGGACGCGCGCACCGCGGCCATCATCACATTGATGGTAGCGCCCACGCTCACTACGTCAAAATGGATATGACTTCCGGTCAGTTGTTTTGCCTTGGCACGAATCACACCGCCATCTGTCGTAACCTCAGCGCCGAGCGCCTCGAACCCTTTGATATGCTGATCGATCGGCCTGACGCCAAAATCGCAGCCGCCGGGCATTGAGACATTCGCGTCTTTGCATCGGCCGAGCAGACTGCCCAAAAAATAATAAGAGCCGCGAAGCGCACGGGCGAGCTCATAGGGAACCTCCGTACAGGAAATGTCGGAGGTATCGATCTCAAGCGTATCTCTTTTCAGAAAGCGAGCATCTGCACCGAGACTTCTCAGAATTTCGAGCAGGCTTTCCACGTCGCTGATCTCAGGCACATTCTCAATCACACAGCGTCCCTTAGCCAGAATCGCTGCCGGTATAATCGCAACCACGGCGTTCTTTGCCCCGCCGATCTGCACCTCTCCGTGAAGAGGGCGGCCGCCCGTAATGACATACTTTTCCAACGGGTTCATTCCTTCCGTTTGTTCTTCCTGTAAGCTGTCTATAGTATCTCGCATTTACGTCCGATTAAGCTATGCGATCCGAAAAAATCTTTTTTCTTTCGCTATTGTACTTTTTTTTGGCGGTTCTGTCAATCACCGCCAACCGCCGGTGTTTTTTCCGTGCCGCCGTTCGCGCTCTCCCCGACTCGATTTTTAAAGCCCATGGTTCAAAACGCATTTTCACTTTTCCCCGCAGAGTACGGTTTAAAGCCCGTAATGAATTACAAACTTATTTTTTTCTTTGGCTTTTAAAAGCAATTTTTTAAGCTCGACGAGTTTGGGCTCTTCCTCCAAAATCTTCACCGCCGCATCCATGGATTCCGGCGGAATCAGGGTAATGCCGCAGTATGCCAGACCCTTTCCCGGCACGTCGAGAGAGTGCCAGAAAAAATCGATGTCGTTCAGCCTTTTATGAAGGGGCTCAAGCAGCTCGTCCTCCACAAAAATGGTCTTATATTTTTCCGGTTCATAGCAGTCATATCGTTCTTTCGAAACGGGTGTCCGATCCATAATTCCGAATTCATGTTTTGCCATGCGGCTTTTTCCTCCTATCTGTCTCAAAAAACGGGAAGGCATCTCTTTTTTAAAAAGATGTCCTCCCGTTTTAAATCAATAGGGACAGCGCGAACCTATATAATTCGCAGGATTGAGATATCGTCCGTTAGAACGAACCTCAAAATGCAGATGTACGCCTGTGGCATTTCCGGTACGGCCCATCGCGGCGATCTGTTCGCCCTGGGTAACCCACTCGCCCACCTTGACAAAGAGCTGCGAATTGTGAGCATATACCGTTTCGACATTGCCGCCATGGCTGATAATGATATGATAGCCGTAACCGGTGCTGTTCCACGCCACCTTTGTCACAATGCCGGAGGCCGACGCATAAATCGGCGTACCGTACGAAGACGCGATATCCATACCCGTATGGCCCCAGTAGCCATTCAAGCCACAGCTTACATAGCCGCTGGCCGTTGGCCAGATAAAGCCGGAGCTGGTCGACTGCGTCCCCACCTCCGCGACGGATTTTCCGCCGACGTTGACTTTTTCATTCACAGGCTCGGAAATAACCGTGGTCGAAACAATCTCGCGCGAGGTCTCAATGCCGTTGAGGTATGTAACCTTTGCCGTCACGCGGTTCACACCGTTTTGTCCGGTCTGCGTGGTTTTGAGATATCCTTCATACTGAGAAGAATCGACCGTCCGCTCGATTTTGAAAGGGACCTCTTCTTCATAGATCTCCGTACGCAGAATCTGTACCTCAAGAAAGGGCACGGACTGCTGCACAAGAACCTCCTGCCCGATCAGCAGAGAATCCTCGATACCGGGGTTCAGTGCCAGCAGAAGCGACAGGCTGATACCGTTTTTCTCCGCAATCAGAATGGGAGCGTCGCCCGAAACCGTTGTATAGATGCGTTCTTCCTGCTCATAAGAGGTAACCTTGTCATGGATCGTGCGAATGGAGGAAATAGACGTCAAAGGATACAAACCCTCGACAAGCTGCACATCCTTGACAAATTCCACAATCTCATCCTCGTCGTCTCCGCTTCGGTACGGAGCAAGAAGAGACTCCAGCAAAGCACGCATTTCCTTGCTGTCGGCCACGGCCCCGACGAAACTTCCGTCCACATAAAGGCCCGTCGCCTCGCCCAGCTCGTTGCCGGAAGCACGGATCAGCTCGTCCGTCAGTTCGTTCACGCTCATCAGCTTATCCCCGCGCACGATCACGATCGAGTACTGCGGAATCGCGTCGTCGGGTTTGATATAATCTTCATATGCAATACGGCCGCGCATCTGGATCTCGGCGTTTTCAAAAACCGATTCATCCGCAATACAGCCGATTTCTTTTCCGTTATAGATTACCTCAAGGGCAAACGTTCCGCTCAGCGTAATATGAACGACAAGAAAAAAGAGAGCCGCAGCGCAGAACGGAAGATAATACACCGGCGAGGAAATCGCCTTTGCCAACCCCCGCGCCAATGCAAGCGGTATTTTTTTTATCCAAAAGGCAATTGCCGCAGTCCGTCCGCGGCGGCGTACCTGACGATGCTCCGTCTGCAGCCGGCGGAGATTCTCCATAAACAGACTGTGGTCTAAGCCGTTCTGCACGGCAAAAGCCAGAAACATGTGAACGGCCCTTTTCCAAAGGCCAAGAAAAAAAGAAAAAACCAGATCCAGTACAAACAGAACGCGCCGCTTGAGCCAGCGCAGGCGGCGCAGCATCCAAAGTCCTTCCCATGTCAGGCGACGGGCAAGAGCGTTTTGGGGCCATCTGCTTCGGCGGGGACGTCCGGCGCCTTTCTTCGCCTTCTTATCGGCGGACTCTCCGCTCTGTCCGGACAGTGTCGGTTCGGCAGCCGATACGTCGCGGTCTTTTTTCGTAGAGGCCAAGACATCCTCTCCTTTCTTCCAAAAATACGGCAGTTGTTAATTATACATGATTTCAGAGATTTTGGCAAGTCTCGTCCCTTTTCATCCCAAAAGAGACTATTATTTATATTATACGTCAAAGTCATAAAACTACAAGAATTTTTCTGGAAATATTAGAATATTTTCACATTCAGCCCGCTTTTTTTGCAAGACCGTCCGCAATTTCACGAAAAACCGGGCAAGCCGTCTCCGAGCCGGAATCTCCCCCCTCCACAAAGACAACAATCGTGTACGCCGGTTCTTCCGCGGGATAAAACCCCGCGAACCATGCATGCACGATCTCCTCTCCGTCGAGGAACTGTCCCGTCTGCGCAGAGGCGGTTTTTCCTCCTGCACCGCCCCGCTCGGGCTTGGCGCTGCGCCCGCTTCCCTCTTCTACCACGCCGATCATCCTCTCGCGTACGAGAGCCGCGCTTTCTTTTGAAAAAACCGGTGTCACGGCATAGCTTGCCGTTTTTTCAAAAAGGTCTTCTCCGTTCGCCGTAGTGCCGCATACCAGCCGGGGCGTGACCGCGCCGCCCCCGTTCGCAATCGCCGAAACAAGACATGCAAGCTGCACCGGCGTCGCCGTCAGAGTGCCCTGTCCAAAGCCGAAGTTCGCCAACGCCGCGGGAGAATGCAGCTCCTCCCAAGAAGGAAGCGCTCCCGCCGCGGTCCGATATCCCGGCGCGAGCTCTGCCGCCGTTCCAAAGCCAAGCGAATCCGCCGCCGTCCGCAGAGACTCGCCGCCGATCTGAAGCGCCAGCGTAATGAAATACGGGTTGCACGAATGTTCCAGTGCACCCGCTAAATCCAACATTCCATGGCCGTTTCTCTGGTGACAGTGGAATACGAGGCCGCCAACCTCGACCTCCCCCGTGCAGTCAAAAGTTCTCTGCGGAGAAATTCCCGCGTCAATCGCCGCTGCGGAAACAAGAAGCTTAAAGGTAGATCCGACGCTGTATGCCGAAAAAGCTCTGTTTACAAACGGCGCTCTCTCGTCCGTAAGAGAGGGCCCCATGTTCTCCGGATCAAAGGACGGGCGGCTGACAACCGCCAGAAGATCTCCTGTTTTGGGGTCCATGACAACGACCGCGCCGCGTTCGATGGAATCCGACGCATCCTGTGCGATTTTTTGAATCTCCGCGTCCAAAGTCAGCGCAAGCCCCGCGCCCGTATCGTAGTTTTCATCCAAAATTTTCGGCTGCGCCCCCGCCAGAGGTTTTCCCTTTGCATCCAGTGTATACTGCACGGAAAGCGTCCCTCCGCAGGAGGAAAGCAGCTTGTCATAGGCCGCTTCGATTCCGGAGGCGCCCTTTCCCTGTGCGTCAAGCGTCCCTATCGTATGCACAGCAAGCGGCTTTTCTCCGATTCGGGACACCACCTCATAATCGGACAGCAGATTTGCATTCGCACCTTCTACAGAGGTTCGCTCCGCATTGACAAGCGGCCGCAAAAACCGATCGTAGATTGTGCCGCGCATCGAGGCTACCTTGACCGTATAGGTGGACTGTTCGGCTGACGCATCCGAATAATTTGGATCCACCGCTACAACCGCAACCCGCGCTACGAGGCTGCCAAGCGACAGAAGCAGCAGGGCAAAAGCCGTAAAAAGACGTTTTTCCATCCCAATCACCTCATACCGGATATTCTTCCCCAAAGCCGATGGAAAAAACGCCCGCATTCCTCTGCCCCACGCACGGCTCTTTTCTTTTTCAGCCTGCAAATTCACTCATCGGTTTTGCAGGCAGCACTTTTCCGCGGGCAGAAAAAAGCTTTGCAAATGAAGGGCTCACGGGAGACGTCTGAAGCCCCAAATCCGTGAAGCGGATTTGGCTGGCTGAAGTGTATCTCCCCCGCGCTCGAAAATTTCCTTCGTCACACCCTTTTTCCCCCTGCGGAAAGCAAAAAATGAAAGGCTCACGGGAGAGTCGTGAGCCCTTCTGACAAATCGAATCTTAGGATTCAATTTACCGATGCAAAAGTGTAATTAGGCAGCAGCGCCGGTGGTGGGGTTGTTGGTGGTGCCTTCACCGGGGGTCTCGACAGCAGAAGCAGCCTTCAGCTTAACATCAGAGATGGCATAGGTGCCAAGGGTCTTAGCGTTGAAGATGAAGCCCTCTTCCCACTCGTCGTACTCAGCGTCCATAGCAACAACCTTGCCATCGACAACCTTGTAGAGGTAGGTGCCTTCGTCAGCGTAGATGGTGACTTCGGCGGTCTTCTTGAAGTTAGCGGTCAGCTGAACGAAATCGATGTTGGCATCCGGATACGCATCGACAACCGCGTCAACGTCGTCAACCTTGTAGCCGAGGAGGATGTCCTTAGTGTTGGTGACATCGGTCACGGCAGAAGCAACAGCGGTCTTGGTGTCATCGCCGAAGTAGATGGTGTACTCGTCGTTGTCGACATCGTCAAGATCATAGACCTTCTTGGAGTCACCGACATACAGCTTCTTGGCTTCGGGGTCAACATTGCCGGCAGGATACTCAACGGTCAGGTCAACGTTGAAGTAAGCGTCGATCTTCTCCTTGAGGTCGCCGGTGCCGGAGGTGCCCTTCAGATAGATCTTACCGGCAACATCCACACCCTCGAGCTCAGAGCCGGTGGTGGTGATGGCAACCCAGTAAGCGCCGTCCTTCTTGACGATCTCAACAGACTTGACATACTTCTCGCCGTCGGTCCACTTGGGAGTGACCTTCAGGCCGGAAACGGTCTTGGAATCGGTGACGGGGTCGCCGTTATCATTGGCAAGGAGCTTGAAGTAACGGGTCTGGGCGAAAGAAATGGAGTCGGTCTTGACCATTCTGGAACCGGCATCCTGATCAGAATCATACTTGTACAGCTGATTCTGTTCGACCTGGAACAGAGCCAGAACATCGCCGTCGTCTTCGATCAGCTCGGAGTTGTCAGCAAACGCGACAGCAGCGAGGGACAGAACCATGGCAAGAGCCAGGGCCAGTGCGAATACCTTTTTCATTGGTTTATTCCTCCTAAATAATATTATTTGAGCGATCTCTCCAAATCGGCTCAAATCGTTGTGAAAGCGGGAACACAGCTTATGGAGATCGCGACCTGTTCCCTACATTCGGAAGTATAGCATACCTGTTTTAAAAATGCAACCCCTTTTTTAGAAAAAATGTAATTATAAGCGAAGAAAATTACAAAATCGTAACTCATCCATTTCTTAACATTTCTTTTAGATGATTATTTTTCTTCTTAAAGATTACTTTTCTCAAAAAATGACAAAATCTGAAACTGTCTCAAAGCCTGCTGCCCATTGCGCATCATAGAATGCACACGCAAACTTCCTTCGGCGTTCAAACTTTCAAAGCGTGTTCTGCAGACCCTGTAAAACTTGCTTGAAAAAATGCCCCGACAAAGCTGCGGGGCTCATCCGAACCTGCGGCAGGCTTCTAAAACAATTCCCCGCGCGCAAAAAAGACTTTGGGTACTTTTGCACCGGCACCGAAAATTTTCTTTTGTCATGCTTGGCGTCAGTTTTTCATTTCCGCGCAAAAAAGACAGCCTGAACGGCTGTCTCTCAGACTGTCGATTCGCTTGATTTCAGAAGAT
This sequence comes from uncultured Oscillospiraceae bacterium, assembly GCA_934232845.1. Classification (GTDB taxonomy): domain Bacteria; phylum Bacillota; class Clostridia; order Oscillospirales; family Ruminococcaceae; genus Yanshouia. Next base: position 34,714 of record CAKQGD010000002.1, on the reverse strand, counting down.
CCTGAAATCATAAAAGTCAGGACATGCGCCTCATTTTATACACGGTCCGCGTCCGCAAAAACATAAGACCGCGGCGCCGTATCTATAAGGTGTTGACCCCATAGAAACGTGCCGAACTTTTTCGGCACGTGCAAGAACAGCCTGAACGGCTGTCCCTTCTTGACCATCTGACAAAGCGGCCTCAATCCGTAACAAGGGCGAGAGCGCCCTCTCTGCCCGTCAGGCTGACCAGCGCAGGCGGATTTCCCGCCCGGGAAATCAAAAGCTCCGTCAGCGGGTCCTCGACGCGGCGGCGCAGCACACGGCGGATGTCACGCGCGCCCGCACGAGCGCCGGCAGCCTCGTTTCCGATCAAAGCGGCGGCCTCCTCATCCCAGCCGAAGCGCACCCCCTGCTCAAGCAAAGGCGCTTTCAGCTCATCCAGCAGCAGCCCGGCGATGCGTGCCATATCGCCCTCATCCAGATTGCGGAATACGACGATTTCGTCCACACGGCCGAGAAATTCCGGCCGCAAAAACTCCCGCAGCGCTTTTTCGGCACGCTCGCGCGCCATGGTGTCCGCCGTCTTGTCAAAACCGAGCGTGTTCGACCGCTGGGCGGATCCGGCGTTCGACGTCATTACAATCACCGTGTTGGCAAAAGAAACCTTTCTCCCCTGCGCGTCGGTGACAAAGCCTTCATCAAGAATCTGCAGCAGGATGTTCAGCACATCGGGATGCGCCTTTTCGATCTCATCAAACAGCACAACGGAATACGGGCGGCGGCGCACCTTCTCGGTGAGCTGTCCGGCCTCGTCGTAGCCGACATATCCGGGCGGTGAACCGACCAGCCGCGAAACGGCGTGCTTCTCCATATACTCAGACATATCCACACGGATCAGCGGCTCGGTCGAATCGAACAATTCCTCCGAAAGGCGGCGCACCAGCTCGGTCTTGCCGACGCCTGTCGGCCCGACAAAGATAAACGACGCGGGACGCGGCCTGTCGGAAAGCCGGATGCGCGTGCGCCGCACCGCGGCGGCCACGGCCTCGACGGCCTCGTCCTGCCCGACGATATGCTTTTTCAGAGCGGCGGCGAGGTCCGCGACCTTTTCCAGCTCGCTCTCACGAATCTTGGCAGCGGGTATCCCCGTCCACAATTCCACCACGCGGGCAAGATCCTCCACCGTCACCTCACGGCCAAGCGCTTCGGACTCCAGCGCCTTTGCCCGTTCGGTCAGACGCGCCTCCTCGGCCCGCGTCTCGGCAATTTTTTCATAGGGCGGCTCCGGCTGGGACTGCATCGTTTCCAGTTCAGCCTGCTTATCCTTTATTTTTCGGTTGAGCTTTTCATATTCATCGAGCGCGCGGTTTTCGAGCGTGCAGCACGAACAGGCCTCGTCGAGCAGGTCGATGGCCTTATCCGGCAGATAGCGGTCGGTGATATAGCGCTCGCTCATCGTGACACAGCGGCGGGCAATGTCGTCGGGCACGCGTACCCGATGAAACTCCTCATAATACCGGCGAACACCGAGCAGCACCTCGACGGCTTCCTCCATCGACGGCTCCGCGACCGTGACCGGCTGAAACCGTCTCTCAAGTGCGGCGTCTTTTTCAATGTGCTTGCGGTACTCGGCGAAGGTGGTCGCGCCGATCACCTGAATCTCCCCGCGCGAAAGAGCAGGTTTCAGAATATTGGCGGCGTTCATCGAGCCCTCGGCCTCGCCCGTGCCGATCAGATTGTGTACTTCGTCAATGAACAGAATGATGTTGCCCTCGCGGCGAATCTCCTCCACAAGGCCCTTGACGCGGCTCTCAAACTGTCCGCGAAACTGCGTTCCCGCGACCAGCGCCGTCAAATCGAGCAGGTACAGCTCTTTGCCGCGCAGACGCGGGGGAACGTCGTCCTTCGCAAGCTTCTGTGCAATCCCCTCCGCCACGGCGGTTTTGCCGACACCCGGTTCTCCGATCAGGCAGGGATTGTTTTTCTGCCGACGGTTGAGAATCTGCATTACGCGCTCCATCTCCCGCTCACGGCCGATCAGATTGTCCACCTTGCCCTCGCGGGCCTTCTGTGTCAGGTTTTCGCAGTAGCTGCCGAGAAACTTGAGTTTCTTTTTGCGGTCGGAAGCACCCGCGTCCTTCGGCAGGTCCGTTTCGTCCTCATCCTCGCGCTCCGCGGGCAGAGTTCTTTCCTCCCCCTGTTGAAAAAAGTTCTGCAAAAACGAGGGGAACGGCTGCGCTCCGCCGGGGTTGAAATTCTCATTCGGGTCAAACATCTCGCTCATCTGATTCGAAATCGCATCGACGTCCTCATCCGTCACACCGAAACGATCCATAATCTGCTGCACGTGCGGGATATTCATCTCTTTTGCACATTTGAGGCAGTAGCCCTCTTGCTTCTGCTCTCCGTTTTCCAGCTTTGTTACAAAAATCACCGCAACGCGCTCATGGCAGCGGCTGCAAAGCATACGGTTGTCCATTCTGTATTCACCTCAATTCAAAAAAAGCCGTGCCCTTTCAGGAAGGCAGCCCCACCCGTGAAACGGCTTGAAAGAAAAACCGAAAAATCATCGTCTTTTCAGCCTGAGCCTGCGTCAAAAACGGCAGGCCGTCGTTCGTCGCCTTCATCAGCAGCCAGAGAACCGCCGCAAACACGAATACATACAGCATTCCCCGTGCAGCGCCGAATACCCCGCCGAGGACGCCGTCTACCGAGCCGACCAACGGCACGCGCCGCATCCCTCCGAACAGTCCCGCCAAAAGCTTCGCCGCCGTTGAACAGATCAAAAACAACAGGCAGAACACCAGAATATGCAGCATTGCCGTCACAATCGGCGCGACAATGTTATCGGCCAACGCAGCGGCCACATTGCCGCTGTTCGCCTCCACCACCGAGCGATACCATTCCTCCAAGCTGCCCGCGTTCAGTTCCGAACTGACCGCATTGGCAATCAGCGTAGGAAGCTGGGAAAGAATCAGATCGATTTTTTCCGTAAAAGCGTGAAAGGATTCCATGCCGTACGTTTCCACCCCAGTGCGAACGGCGGTCGTGATCCCTTCGGAAAGCATCGCGTCATATGTCTTCTGTGCGATCGGCTCGCTGTAAAGCATCGCGACAAAAAATGCGGCGGCCGCGCCGATCAATCCGACCAGAGAGCGGGCAAAGCCCCGCCTCCAAGAGACGAATGTACACAGCGCGATCACGGCAAGAACGATTCCGTCCAAAAGCAGTGGATTCATAGAGAACTCCCTTCTTTTTTAACGCAGCGTCATCCGGCAGAGCTGGCTGACGGTTGTATAATACAGGCTGTTTCCCGAGGCGGCGATCTGCAGCGCGCCCGGCGTTTCCATCACGGACTGACGTTCCAGAGCCGTCGTGCACCTCAGAACACGCTCCCCCGTAAAAACGAGCAGCTCCGCCGTGCCGTAAGGCTGCAGAGAGCGTACCTCCTGAGAAAAGACGGCGCTCGCCGTCTGCTCCATCTGCGCGGAATAAACGGAGATTTTCACCTCATGCGCGGTCAGATAATCTCCCGTCGCGGCGGCCACGGATCCATCCGGCCAAACGGCAAAAGCGGCAAGCTGACCGTCAAAGGCAGCCTTTCTTTCTCCCTCCTGCGAAAGCAGCGTCCATGCGCCGCGGTCGCTGACCGCGGCCAGTGCGCCGTCTTTCCTCCATTGAAGGGAAAGCAGCATTTCATCTTCCATTTCCTTTCCCAGCAGCTCTTCTCCGCTTTTTACGGAAAAGGAGCGGACGCGGGAGGCAAGCGTGCCGTCCTCGGAAAACACACCTCCGACCGCAAACAAAGAGCCGTTTTCACTGAGAGCGGCGGCAGTCACCGACAGATCTCCGGCGACATATTCAAAGACCTTTTCATAGCCGTTCGCGTACACCACCGCGCAGAACGAAGACCCCTCCTGCGCCGTCACAACCGCGACGCTGCCGTTTCTGGCAATACAGGCTGCGAGAATCGCCGTGTCCGTCCGAAGAGAAAACAGCTGCGTCTCACCGCTTCTTACGGAAAGCGAATGGCCGCCGCGCGCATAGGTAAGCAGATAATTGCCCGCGGACTGGGCCAGTGTGCTCTCGCCTGTCACATGCTCGCTGAATTTTTCTTCCCCCACGGGGCTGTAGACGCCGACGGAGCTTTTCGTCACCACGGCCGGGCGGCTTCCTACTGTCAGCAACTCCACCGGTTCGTCGGGCAGCGCCGCGGGAAAACGGCTCGACTGCGTCATCATCGCGATTCGGTCGGAAAGAAGCACGCCGATCCCCTGCGAGGTGATCTCATACCGATAGGTATATGTAATAAAGGCAAGTCCAGTGACCAGTGCGACCAATAAAAATCGGCCCAATGCACGGCGCCGCACTTTCTTTTTTCTGCTTTTTTCAAAATCGGCCGGACGGCTCATGGCGTTTTCTCCTTCTCAAAAAGAGTTTCAAAATCGTAAAACACCTCGTCGAGCATCAGCCCGCAGGCCGGTGCGGTAAAGCCTGCCGCCGAACGGTTCTTCGCAGCGAGAACGGAGGGAACGCATCCCGGCCGCAGAACACCGCGCGAAATGTCAAGCAGCGTTCCCGCCATGACGCGCACCATATTATAAAGGAATCCGTCTCCGGAGACTGTAAATTCCACCAGCTCGCCGCGCCGCGTCACCGCGCAGTCAAAAATCGTGCGCACGGTATCCGTCACATTTGTCCCTGCATTCTGAAACGAAGCGAAGTCATGCGTCCCGATAAAGGCCTTGGCCTCGGCGTTGAGCATTCGTTCATCAATCGGCGGCAAAAAGCGGTACGACAGCCCTTCCCAAAACGGGTCGCGCAGCTCGCTGTTGCGGATGCGGTACACATATCTTTTCCCCCGCGCGCAGTAACGGGCGTGAAAATCTTCCTCCACCTCTCGGCAGTCCATCGCGGCCGCGGCAGGCGGCAGGGCGGCATTCAGAGCGCGCACCAACCCCTTGCAGGGGATACCGCTTTGCGTATGAAAGGAGACCCCGTACATGGCCGCATGCACACCCGCGTCCGTACGCGAACACCCTTTGACGTCGGGACGCTCTCCCAAAACGGACTCAAGCGCGTTTTGAAAAGTTTCCATCACCGTGACGGCGTTTTTCTGCACCTGCCAGCCGTGGAATGCACGGCCGTCATACCGCAGAATCACAAGCAGATTGCGCATCGGCCGCGCCTCCTTTCCTTTACAGTGTCAATAAAGCGCCGGAAAAATGCGGTTGAAGCACACAACCAGCAAAATCAGCGCCCCCGCGGCCGCAAACGCCGCGCCGTCGCGCGCAGCATAGTGAAGCTGTTTCATGCGGGTGCGTCCCTCGCCGCCGTGGTAGCAGCGGCACTCCATTGCAAGCGCCAGCTCGTCCGCCCTTCGGAAGGACGATACGAACAGAGGCACCAGCACCGGGATCAGCGCCTTCGCCCGCTGGATCAGACTGCCCGTGTCGAGGTCTGCGCCGCGCGCCTTCTGCGCGGACATAATCTTGTCGGTCTCTTCGATCAGCGTCGGAATAAACCGCAGGGCGATCGTCATCATCATCGCCAGCTCATGCACCGGAAAACGCAGCACTTTGAGCGGCCCAAGCAGATTCTCGATCGCATCCGTCAGGGCAATGGGCGACGTCGTATAAGTCAAAAGCGACGAGCCTGCGATCAGGCACAAAATGCGTACAATCATCATGCCCGCCATCACGAGGCCCTGCCGCGTTACGGTCAGAAAGCCCCATTCCAAGATAGGATCTCCCGAGGTAAAGAGAACATTCAGCACAGCGGTAAAGATGATGATGGGCACCACGGGCTTCAGACTTTTGATCGCGAACCTAACCGGCACGCCGGACAATAGATAACCCGCCAGCGCAAACAATAGTCCCGCCGCAAGACCCGCCGGGTTTTTCGGCAAAAACAGCGCTACGATAAACAGCACCGTCATCAAAATCTTTGTGCGCGGGTCCAGCCGGTGAATGCGGGATTCCCCCGGAAAATACTGGCCGATCGTAATATCTCTCAGCATCGGGGCGCACCCCCTTTCGACAGCAGCCGAAGCACCTCGTCGCGGGCCGCCTCGACGGTATAGACATGCGGGTCCGCTCCAAAGCCGCGGCGCGCAAGCTCCGCAAAGATGCGCGAAACCTGCGGCACGGCAAGTCCCATCGCCACGAGCTCGTCCGCCCGGGCATAGACGTCGCCGACCGTTCCGTAGTCAAAGAGCTTTCCGTCGTTGACAACCGCCACATACTGTGCGAAGCGGGCGACATCATCCATGCTGTGGGAAACCAGCAGCGTCGTATTGCCGCTGCGCCTGTGGTAATCCGTAATCAAAGAGAGCACGACTTCTCTTCCGCCGGGATCCAGTCCCGCCGTCGGCTCGTCGAGCACAAGCACCTTTGGCCGCATGGCCAGCACGCCCGCAATCGCAGCGCGGCGTTTCTGTCCGCCGGAAAGCTCAAACGGCGAGCGCGACATCTCCTCCGCCGACAGGCCTACGGCCTGCGCCGCCTCGCGTACACGCTCGGCGACCTCGCTTTCGCCGAGGCCCATGTTTGTCGGGCCGAACGCAATGTCCTTTTCTACCGTTTCTTCAAAAAGCTGATACTCCGGGTACTGAAACACCAGTCCCACCCGGAAGCGAAACTCCCGGATCTTCTGCGGGTCGGCCCAGATATCCTCTCCGCCGATGCGGATCGTACCGGAAGTAGGCTTCAGCAGTCCGTTCAAATGCTGGATCAGCGTCGATTTTCCGCTGCCGGTGTGACCGATCACACCGACCATGGCGCCTTGCTCGACACAGAGGCTGATATCATCCACCGCACGCTTTTCAAACGGCGTTCCGGCCGAATAAACGTAATTCAGGTGTTCGATTTCAATCGCGTTCACGCGCCCACCCCCTTCTGAGAAAGCAGCGCGGCAAGCGCGTCGGCGCATTCCTCCGCGGTAATGATATCCTCAGGCAGATCGATGCCGCAGCGGCGCAGCTCATGCACCAGCTGAGTGGACTGCGGCACGTCAAGGCCGATTTCCCGCAGCAGAGCGACATGAGAGAATACGTCCTTCGGGGTGGAGTCGAGCAGAATGTGCCCCTTGTCCACAATGACAACGCGGCCGCATTCGGCAGCCTCCTCCATATAATGCGTAATCAGCAGTACGGTCACACCGTCTTCGCGGTTGAGCTTTTTTACGGTGGAGAGTACCTCGTGCCTTCCGCGGGGATCCAGCATCGCCGTCGGCTCGTCGAGAATGATGAGTTTGGGCCGCATGGCAATGATGCCCGCGATCGCGATACGCTGTTTCTGCCCGCCGGAGAGCTGATGCGGCGCGTGTTTTCTGAATTCGTACATTCCGACGTCTTTGAGCGCCGCATCCACACGCTTGCGGATTTCTGCGGGCGGCACACCGAGGTTCTCGAGCCCGAAGGCCACATCCTCCTCCACCACGGTAGCGACGATCTGATTGTCCGGATTTTGAAATACCATTCCCGCCGTGCGGCGCAGGTCGAGCAGACGCTCTTCGTCCGCTGTGTCGATGCCGTCGACATAGCACACACCGCCCGCCGGGAGCAGAATGGCATTGAAATGCTTGGCGAGGGTTGATTTTCCGCTGCCGTTGTGCCCGAGCACCGCGACCAGCTCACCCGGGCGCACCGTCAGAGAAACGCCGTCAAGGGTGTTCTTTTCGTTTCCGGGATAGCGAAATACAAGCTCCCTTGCCGAAATAATTTCTTCCATCGTTTGAACTTCCTTTATGATTTGGTGTTCCCCGCCCATATGGCGGTGGAGCCCTGCGGGAGTACAAGACCGTTTCTGCCCATCGGCAGGCCGATCTCAGAGGAGGTTACGCTTCCGCCGCGTTCTCCCGCGGTCACGGACAAAAGCACCTGCATCACCGACGGAGAAAGCCCCGTGGTGTACGAATTCAGAAGAAAAAACAGCGCGTCCTCGCTTAAGAGCCGGGCCGCGAGACCGCAGAGCTCATAGATGCTGTCTTCAAGCTTCCAGACCTCTCCGCCCGGTCCGCGCCCGTAAGAGGGCGGGTCCATCACAATACCGTCATAGCGGCTGCCCCGGCGCAGTTCGCGCTCGATAAATTTTTTGCAGTCGTCGACGATCCAGCGCACCGGCGCGTCCGAAAGGCCGGACAGCCGGGCGTTTTCCCGCGCCCACTGCACCATGCCCTTTGCGGCGTCCACATGTACCACCGACGCGCCTGCGGCGGCGCATGCAAGCGTCGCTCCCCCCGTATAGGCGAAAAGATTCAGCACGCGCACCGGCCGTCCCGCTTCGCGGATTCTGCCCTGCATATAGTCCCAGTTGACCGCCTGTTCGGGAAAAAGCCCCGTGTGCTTGAAGCCCGTCGGCCGAATCAAAAAGCGAAGCTCCCTATAACCGATCGTCCATTCGGCCTTCGGCAGAGAACTCACCTCCCACGCGCCTCCGCCCGAGGCGGAACGGCGGTAATGCGCATTTTCCCTCTGCCATTCAAGGCCGCGCGGCGTATTCCAGATCACTTGCGGGTCCGGGCGGATCAGCACCACGTCTCCCCAGCGTTCCAGCTTTTCTCCGCCCGAAGCGTCGAGCAGCTCGTAATCCTGCCATTCAGATGCAGTCCGCATCGTTGTCTCCTCCAAGATTTTATCGTCCTCTGCCCGCCCTTGCGGACAGCGCAGACAGCTTCGTGTTACTTTCAGCCGAGCGCCGCCAACAGGGCGGCAGACAGTGTTTCGGCTTCGCGCGCGATCATGCCGGCGTCTTCGCCTTCTATCATCACACGAATCAGCGGCTCCGTACCGGAAGCGCGCACCACAACGCGCCCGCGCCCGCCCATGCGTTCTTCACTCTCGGCAACCGCCTGCTTCGCGCCGGGCGTCTCCAGCTTTTCCTTCATCTGCGGCGTCGCGGACAGATTGTGCATCACCTGAGGATAGCGCCGCATTGCGCCCGCCAGCTCGGAAAGGGATTTCTTCGAAACGGCCATTGCGTCGAGCAGCGTAACCGCCGACAGCTGTCCGTCTCCTGTGGAAGCCCGGTCGAGCAGAATTATATGTCCGGACTGCTCTCCGCCCAGCACATAGCCGCCGCGGCGCATCTCCTCCAGAACATAGCGGTCGCCGACCTTTGTCACGGCCGTGTGCAGGCCGAGCTGCTCCATCCTCTTAAAAAATCCCATATTCGACATATTGGTCACCACGACGGTATCCGCTGCGAGACGTCCTTGCTTTTTCAGATATTCCGCGAAAACCGCCAGCAGAAAATCCCCGTCGAGAAGATTGCCCTTTTCATCCACGGCAATCAGACGGTCGGCATCCCCGTCAAAGGAAAAGCCGGCATCATAGCCGCCTGCCGCCACACGCGCACAGAGCGCCCCCGCATGGGTGGAGCCGCAGTTTTCGTTGATGTTTTTTCCGTCCGGTTCACAGCAGATCACATCCGCCGAAACACCGATGCGCTCAAACAGACGTTTGGCCGTGGCCGCCGCACTGCCGTTGGCGCAGTCCGCCAGAATCCTTCCCGAAAATCCGCCCCGATAGGACGCAGCAAGATGTTCGATATAATCGGATACGGCATTTTTATCCTCATTCACAGATCCCGCCTGTGCCGCAGGCGAAAACTCACCGCTGCGCACCACCGCTTCGATCCGGTCTTCCTCCTCATCGGTCAGCTTGCAGCCGTCGGGGCCGAAAAGTTTAATGCCGTTATATTCGTAAGGATTATGGCTCGCGGAGATCATCACACCTGCGTCCGCTCCCCGCTTTGTCACCAGATACGCGATTGCGGGCGTAGGCACAACACCGGTAAGCAGCACATCCGCACCCGCCTGTGTCAGGCCGCGCGCGGCAGCCGCCTCCAGCACACAGCCCGATTCGCGCGTATCGCGTCCGATCAGAACAAGAGGCTTTTTTCCGTTTTCGGCGGCAAGCACCTGCGCCGCGGCACATCCAAGCGCCGCCGCAAGTTCTTCCGTCAGATCAACGCCCGCGACGCCGCGAACGCCGTCTGTTCCAAACAGTCTGCCCATGGTTTCTCCCCTCACAATCACTCTTCAAAAAAGAACGTTTCATCCGGTCCTTTCTTTTTAGATCCCTTTACAGCGAGATCTGTCCGTCGTCCTCCAGCGGCGCCATTCCCAGATAGCGAAGTCCCGCTGCGGTGATGCACCGTCCCCGCAGTGTGCGCTGCAGAAAGCCGAGCTGCATCAGATACGGCTCGTAAACGTCCTCGATCGTGACGGCCTCCTCGCCGACGGCAGCCGCCAGCGTGTCGAGCCCGACAGGACCCCCGTTATAGATCCTTGCGATGGTCGTCAGCATTTTTCGGTCGAGCGCGTCAAGTCCCAGCGCGTCGATCTCAAGCCTCGTCAAAGCAACATTGACGATATCGTCCGTAATTACGCCGTCGCTCATCACTTCGGCAAAGTCGCGCACCCGCTTCAAAAGGCGGTTTGCAATGCGGGGGGTACCGCGTGCGCGGCGCGCAAGCGCAAGCGCACCCGCTTCTTCGCAGCCAATCGACAAAATCCCCGCCGAACGGACGATGATCTCGGAAAGCTGCTCGGGCGAGTACAGTTCCAGACGAAGCTGAACCCCGAAGCGGTCGCGCAGCGGCGCGGAAAGCTGCCCCGCGCGTGTCGTCGCGCCGATCAGCGTAAAGTGCGGCAGGTCAAGGCGGATCGATCTTGCGGACGGTCCTTTTCCGATGATGATGTCAAGCGCATAATCCTCCATCGCGGGATACAGCACCTCTTCGACCGAACGGTTGAGCCGGTGAATCTCATCGATAAAGAGAATGTCGTTTTCCCCCAGATTTGTCAAAAGCGCCGCGAGATCTCCCTGCTTTTCGATCGCGGGACCGCTCGTCACACGGATATTGACGCCCATCTCATTGGCAATAATCTGCGCCAGCGTCGTTTTTCCGAGGCCGGGCGGGCCGTAAAGCAGCACATGATCCAGCGGTTCTCCGCGGCGTTTTGCCGCCTCGAGAAAGACAGACAGGTTTTCCTTTGCCTTTGTCTGGCCAATGTATTCGCCGAGGAGCCTCGGTCTCAGGGAGAATTCCACCGCGCCGTCCTCCCGGCCGTATTCGGGGGCGACGATTCTGTTTTCAAAGTCGCTCTGGTCGCTGCGAAGCATCCTGCGCCCTCCTTAATAGGTACGCCGGGAAAGCTGTTTTAATCCCAGCTTGATCAGTTCTTCGACGGAGGCCTCCTCCGGCGCGCCGCCTAAAGCCACTGCCGCGTCCGTCTGACTGTAGCCGAGCGCAACGAGCGCCGCGGCGGCCTCGCTGAGATTGCCCGACGCGCCGGGCGCCGTCTGTGCGGCGGCGGATGTTTCCTGTGCCAAGCCGATTCCGCCGAGCTTGTCCTTTAATTCCAATACGATGCGCTGTGCAAGCTTGTTGCCCACACCGGGCGCAGCGGTCAGCCCTTTTGCGTCGCCCGAGGCGATCATCAGCGCAAGCCGGTCACAGGTAAATTCCGACAAAATCGCCAGTGCCAGACGCGCCCCCACACCGTTGACGGAGGTGCAGAGCTTAAAGCATTCCAGTTCTTCTCTGCCGTAAAAGCCATAGAGGTCAACCGAATCCTCCCGCACCGTCATATATGTATACAGGCGAACCTCGCTTCCCACGGAAGGCAGCGTGGAAAGCGTCGTCATCGACACGCTACACAGATAGCCCACGCCGCCGCATTCCACGACGGCACAGCCGGGCTGTGCCAAAATCAAAGTTCCTTTGAGTGAATAAATCATCCGTTCCTCCTGCTGTTCTCCCGCAGAACCGCGCTGCGCAGCGCGCTTGAGCCCGCGCTGTGCCCGTGGCAGATCGCCAGCGCCAGCGCGTCCGCCACATCGTCGGGCCGCGGGACTTCCTTCAGATTAAGAATGCGCCGCGTCATATCCATGACCTGACGCTTTTCGGCGTTTCCGTAGCCGACGACGGCCTGTTTGACCTGCATCGGAGTGTATTCAAACGGCTCAACCCCCGCCTCGGCCGCCGCGAGCAGAATAACCCCCCGCGCCTGCGCCACATCGATGGCGGTTGTCACGTTGTGGTAAAAAAACAGCTCTTCAATCGACATCGCGTCAGGCCGAAACTCTCGAATCAGCGCCTGCATGTCCCGGTAGATCGACAGCAGCCGTTTTTCAAACGGCATACGAGGCGGCGTAGTCACCGCGCGGTAGTCGATTGTGCGAAAGCGCCCCGCCTGATATTCCAGCACACCGCATCCCACAATCGCATAGCCCGGGTCCACCCCGAGAATCACCATGCCGCACCTCTCCCCATACTTGATTGAAACACTTTGCGGTTTATTATAGCATAACCCCCGTGTCAGAACAAGGCAAAGCCTTTTCGAAAATGTGAGCGAATTTTATTTTTTAGATCCGTCGGCGAATTTTTAAAAAGCTCATCCGCATGCATCGCTTTTATCCGCCGCAAGATAGACTCGCATGCGGTGTTTTGAGGGGAAAGGATATTTTTTATTTATTTTTGAAAAAAGCCTTGCTTTTTTCTTCTGTCTCCTGTATAATACAAGCTGTCGTCAAGACAAGGACGATTAGCTCAGCTGGTAGAGCATTCGCTTGACGTGCGAAGGGTCAGCGGTTCGAGCCCGTTATCGTCCACCAACAAAAACGCCATCCGTCTTGGATGGCGTTTTTGTTTGCGCCTTTTAAAAAATTCTCTTTCATTCCTCTGCATCCCGCCGTCCATCCTGAGGAATGTGTAAACTCGGTTCCTGTCTCGGCGATTTTGCCCCATCGAGAATCCTTTCGGCCCTGTATCAACCGTTCTGCGCTTCGGCGGCGCCGATTTTCTTTTGCAGCCGCCTCTTTCGTCTTATTTATCGGGATAGTTTTGCGCTCTTTTCCATATCCTATCAGAAGAAAGGAGAGAGCGTTCTATGAAAAAATCTCTGAATTGGAAAGTCCTTCTCATATCGGCCGCCGTGCCGCTTTTGACCGGCGGGCTGTCCGCCCTGCTCTCCGGCGGATTCAGCCGGTATTCCGCACTGCGGCAGCCGCCTCTGGCGCCGCCGGAATGGTTCTTTCCCGTAGTCTGGTCCATTCTGTTTCTTCTGATGGGAATCGGCAGTTTTCTTGTTTGGAAAACTCCCGCCTCTGCCCGACGTACAAGATCTCTCGTTCTCTATGCCGTTCAGCTCGCCGTCAATTTTCTGTGGCCGATTTTGTTTTTCCGTTTCGGACTGTTTTGGCCCGCGCTGATCGAGCTTCTGCTTTTATGGATTCTCGTGCTCGTTATGATCGGGCGCTTTGCCGAACTGAGCCGCGCGGCCGCATGGCTGCAGCTGCCGTATCTGCTGTGGCTGACCTTCGCGGCATATCTCAATTTCGGCATATGGTTTCTAAACGGATGATCTCATCAAAAATCCCCTGAAAAAAAATCGCATTGAAATCGCGTTTTTTTCAGGGGGTCCTTTTTTATGTCAGATGCTGAATTCCTGTTCCAGATCCTTCTCGTCCTTGCCGCCGGGGCAGGAGAGATGTACGTTTCCGATCAGACGGGTGCCGTCGCTCATCCCAAAGCGCACGGCATGCACGTCTCCGAGCACCAGCGCATGCGGCTTGAGATCAATCAGATTTCCGGCCGTCAAATTTCCGCGGATGCGGCCATCGATGCTGAGGTTCTCTCCCTGCAGCGTTCCATCCACCACAGAGGTGCTGTCCACCGTCAAAAGCGTCCCCGAAAAGACGTCTCCCTTGATTTTGCAGCCAAGCAGCATCACTCCGTTTGCACGAACGTTGCCGATTATCTTGCCGCAGACCTTGATGCTGTCCGTCGTCGTGATATTGCCGTGGACCGTGCCGTATACCTCGATCGCGCTTTTCGAGACAATGTCTCCCGTCAGCTGCACGTCGGTCCCGATAACCGTCGGAGTTTGAGAGGCCGTCGCTCTGCAGGGCTGGGGAGCGGCTTTCTCCGGTGCTTCATAGGGCGTCTTCTCCTCATGGGCATGGGACGATGCCTCTCCCGAAAGTCCGAACAGCTCTTTCATCGCTTGTTTGGCGTTCGCCTTTGTATCCATTGTGTATCCTCCCTTTTCTTTTGAGAAATTTTAAAAATCCCGATAGGACATTATCACCGGTTTTGTCTTTTCCGTAATCCGGCTGAAATGAAAGCCCATTTCGGACAATGTGTCTATCATTTCCTCCAGCGCGCCGACTGTCTGCATTTTGGTGACGCTGTCGTGCATCAAAATAAACGGACGGCTTTTCCCTTGGCTCTGCGAAATCACCGCCGCAAGAATCTCTTCTTTTTTCACGGGAGTCTGCGCCGCGTCTCCCGACGAGACGTTCCAATCATAATACACAAAGCCTCTGCGAAGCATTTCGGAAATAATCTCATGGTACAGCACGCTGTTGTAGGCGTTAATGCTCCCTCCCGGAAAACGAAACACCGTAGGCTTTACTCCGGTTGTCTGGTATACGTGGGTCCATTCTTTATAAAAGTCGTCTAAAAACGCCTCTACCGAACGATAAATATCCCGATAGCTGTGGGAATAGCTGTGAATCCCAACGGTATGCCCCTCCTGTACAATGCGGCAAAGCGCCTCGTCTCCGATCGGCTCCGGATTATAAACGACAAAAAACGTGGCTTTGATTTCTTTTTTGGCGAGAATATCTAAAACTTCCATCGTGCGTGCGGAAGGTCCGTCGTCAAACGTAAGATAGACCGTCTGGGGTTCTTCTTCAAAATCATCGGCACGCTCTACGTACATGTCGGGATATTTTTCCTCATACGGATGCGCCGCTTCACCCAGAAGCAGAAAATCCAGCGTCTCTTTTTCTGCATCATCCGCATTGGATGCATTCAGCTTTGCCGCGATGTAAAAAGAACGCTTCGCTATTGAGAAGCCCTGTATGTAAGACGTGCGCATCCTTGCGAGAAGAAAGCCGAACTGCAGAGCAAGTGCAGTAGGAATCAGAATAAAAAGGACGAGAATCAGCAGAAAGAGATGCTTGAAAAAACGTACGCTGCCGAAATACGCCTCCTGCGGACGCGCCGTTTGTACTTTCACTTTCTGTCACTTCCCTTTTTGGAAATTCCCGTTTCCTTTTTTCGTTTATATTTACTGTAAAAATTCAAATTCTTTATTCATTGTAGCCCATATATAACCAGTTTGTCAATGCACATCTGCCCTGCCTGTTCCAGAGTATGACATCTTTCTTTAAAACCCTACTGAAACTGCCTGTCTTTTTGAGTTCTTCTCTCCAGAATGCTTTCTCAAACGATCAGGCCGGCAAAAAAAGGCGCTCCGACCACCGTAAGCAGACCCGCCACGGCGATGGAAAGTCCGCTCATCGCGCCCTCCACGTCTCCTATTTCCATGGCTTTCGCAGTCCCCATCGCATGGGAAGCGCATCCGATCGCCACGCCGCGGGCCACAGGCTCCCGAACACCCCACATGCGGCAGATGACGGCGGCAAAAATGTTGCCTATAATTCCCGTGATGGTGATCGCTGCGATGGTAACGGCCACATAGCCGCCCAGCATTTCGCTGATATCCATGCCGATCGCCATTGTGATCGATTTGGGCAAAAGGGACACATACGCCGCATGGTCGATTCCAAAAAGCTTTGCCATCACAAATACGCAGACAAGCGACGTCAGCACGCCCGCCGCGATTCCGCCGAAAACAGCCCGCGCGTTTTTTTTCAGCAGCTCAATCTGCTCATACAAAGGGATCGCGAGGCAGACCGTCGCCGGCGTAAGCAGATAGCTGATCGGCTGTGCCTGTGCGGTAAAGGCCTCATACTCAATATCCAATACGCAGAGCGACAGCATCAGCAGCACAAGCGCCGTAAGAAACGGATTAAAAACAGGGCTGCCGCTTTTTTTGCGAATCCAAAGACCCGCCATATACACAACGATGCAGAGTGCTGCGCCAAAATAAGTAAACCCGCCAAAAAACTCAGCCATTGCGCTTCGCCTCCCTACGTCCGCGGCGGATGATCCACTGCGTAAAGCGTCCCGTGACGCCCATCACGACAATGGTGGAAACCACGGTAATCGTCAGCACGGGCAGCAGCACCGGCCCCAAAACCGACCATGAACGCAGCAGACCTGCCGCCGCGGGAAGAAACATCACCGGCATCACCGCAATCAGAAAACGACCCGTCTCCCGCACATGCTCTATCTTCAGCACACCGCAGAGCAGCCCCGCCAGCATAAGCAAAAGCCCGTAAATGCTCGCGGGAATCGGCAGAGGAATCCATCTGCTGAGAACTTCTCCGATCCAGCAGACAGAAAGAATGACGCCGAACTGTCCGATATATTTCATAAAATGCGGCTTCCTTTCCAAACGGCCCTTCTTTTGTTTCAGGTGCCGTCACGCCAAAAATTTGTCGTAAATTCCAAAGCCGAAAATAAACAGAACGATCACGGGAAGCACATATGTCACATAGCCTCTCATCCAGTTTTGCATTTTCAGCCCTTTTCCCGTATTCGCTTCTTTTTGGAAGTTCTCCCATCCCCAGCCGCGCTTCGTTACGCAGAACAGAAGATAAACCAAGGAACCCAGCGGCAAAAACAGGTTGCTCACCAAAAAGTCTTCGAAATCCAGCACCGCTCCTCCGAAAACCGCAAAACCCTCCCAGCTCCACAGATTGTAGCCGAGCACGCACGGCATGGAAAGAACGATAATCAGCACAAGGTTTACCATTCCGGAGGTTTTTCGGCTGCATCCGGTCAGCTCCGCTCCGCAGCAGATAATGTTTTCAAACACCGCAAGCACCGTGGACAGCGCCGCGAAAGCCATGAACAAAAAGAACAGACTGCCCCAAAATCGGCCTGCCGCCATATTGGCGAAAATATTGGGCAGCGTGATAAAAATCAGGCTCGGGCCGGACGTCTGATCGACATGATAAGTAAAGCACGCCGGAAAAATAATCAGGCCGGACGTAATCGCCACAAACGTATCCAGCAGCACAACACGCACCGATTCGCCCAGCAGCGCGTGTTCTTTATCGATGTAGCTTCCGAAGATCGCCATTGCTCCGACGCCGAGGCTCAGCGTGAAAAAGGCTTGGTTCATCGCGCTGACCATGGTGGAAAGCACGCCCACCTGCTTCATGCGGGCAAAATCAGGAATCAGATAAAACCGCAGTCCTTCCTTTGCGCCCGGCATAAACAGGCTGTTGACCGCCAGTACCGCCATAATCACCAAAAGCGCGATCATCATCCATTTTGTGATTCTTTCCAGACCGTTCTGCAGCCCCATCAGACAGACAAAAATGCCGATTACAACCACCAGTATCATCCAAAAGGTCATTGTCCCCGGACGTGAGAGCAGATCTGCAAACACACCGTCGGCTGCTTGGGCGTCAATCCCCTCCAGCTTTCCGGCGGCGGTCAGATAAAAATAATGCAGCATCCAGCCCGCGACGGTTGTGTAAAACATCATCAGCAGATAGCAGCCGATCAACGTCAGATACCCATGAATATGCCATTTTTGTCCGGGCTTTTCCAGCGCCTGATACGCCTTGACCGGACTTTTTTGGCTGGCGCGTCCTACCGCAAATTCCATCGTCATGATCGGAAGTCCCAGAATAACCAAAAACAAAGCGTAGAAAAGCACAAACGCGCCGCCACCGCCCTGTCCCGCGATGTACGGGAATTTCCATACGTTTCCGATTCCGATTGCGCACCCGGCCGACAGCAATAAAAAGCCCAGCCGAGATCCCAGCTTTTCTCTTTTCAAATCTTCTCTTTCCTTTTTGATAACAGCACCGTATCCGAAACACATCTTTATGTTTTTGAAACGGAGCGTTCATTCGTTTTGATTCGGAGCCTTGGGGTCCTGTATGCTTTGCGCTTCAGGCGACTGCGCGTCCTCTTTGTCAAGCGGCTCCTTCTCCTTTTCAAGCGCACTCCAAAGCTCTGAAAAATTCTCCGGCAGCGGCGGTTTTTTCTCCTCGTTCAACCGAGCCGCACGCCGCAGGCTTTCTTCCGTCAGCCGCTCAAACAGGTTGATTTTCTCCTCTTTTTTTAATTTCGGATCCGCCCAAACAACCGGCAGTATCTTTTCCAAATCAGACGCCGCAGCATCTGCGATCATCTCCTCGCAGACTGCGGCCCTTACCTTTTTCTCCAGCTGGTCAAAAGCATTATAGAACTCATCCATGTACCGCATGAATTCTTTCAGGTTTTCTTCCTTTTCGAGCCAACTTAAAAAAGCACGTTCTTCTCTGCTTCTCTTTCTTTCCTCCGCGGCACGGGCAAGTCTGCCGACCGCTTTTTGTATGATATCGTATGAGAAACCGCCGATTACCCCGCTGACTGCGGCCGCGGCCGCAAAATAAATCAGCTCTCCGCAGTCGGCCAGCGCGTACTTCGTTTTGACTTCTCCGGTCTGTCTCAGCTCGCTCTCGTATGTCCTGCGATATCTCCACCCGTAGAGAGCCGCCCGGCGCGCTTCGCCGAGCAGCGCTTCATATCGGTCCCTTGAAATCCGTCCGCCGCAGACGGGACAGCGTTCCCCTTCATACACGGATGCGCAGAAGAAACAAAAGCTCAATTTTTCGGCGTTCTGCGTCATCTTCTTCTCTCCTTTTATCGGCTTATCCTTCCCGGCAAAGCAGAAGTACCGTCTCGACATGTCCTGTCCGGGGGAAAAGATCCACCGGGCGGATACGCACCGTGCGGTATCCATGCTGCAGAAACACCGCCGCGTCCCTCGCCGCCGTCGCCGGGTTGCAGGAAACATAAACCACCCGGGAGGGAGCCATACGGGCAATCGTTGCGATCAGGCCCGAATCAAGACCTTTTCTCGGGGGATCTACGATGACCGCATCGGGAGAGATCCTCTCTTCCTCCAGCTGACGCGCGGCGTCCGCCGCATCTTCGCAGAGAAATCTTGCGTTTGACACGCCGTTTTTCTCCGCGTTCTGCCGGGCGTTTTCAATCGCCTGCGGAACAATCTCGACTCCGATCAGGCTGCCGGCGTCTTTGGCCATCGTCAGGCCGATCGTGCCCGCGCCGCAGTAAAGATCCAGAAGCGTTTCGCCCTTTTTCAGGTCTGCAAACTCCGCCGCAAGCCGATAAAGGCGCTCCGCGCCCGCGCGGTTGACCTGATAAAACGATAGCGGAGACAGTGAGAACCGCAGCCCGCACAGTTCATCTTCGATCGTATCCGCACCGAAAAGCGTGCGGCATTCCCTGCCCAGCAGAACGTTCGTCCTCTCGCGGTTCACATTCAGCACCACGGAGCAGAGTTCCGGTCTGACCCTGCGCAGGCAGCCGATCAGCTCTCTCTCTGCGGGCAGCCGGGTTCCGTTGGCAATGATGCAGGCCATTGTTTGCCCCGTTTTCTCTCCGTACCGGAGAAACAGCGCGCGTACAAGCCCCTTGTGCGTCGTTTCATCATAAACCGAGACACCGTTCTGCTCAATCCAGCCGCGCACCGCCCGCACTATTTCCGAAAAGAACGGCGGATGAAGCCGGCATCCGTCCCCCTCCTCGATACGGTGAGAACGCTTGGCGTAAAAGCCGATGCGAAGGCGGCCATCCTGCATCGCTATGGGATAAATCGCTTTGTTGCGGTAGCCCTCCGTCTGCGGCGAAGGAAGAATCTCCTCCGGCTCCTCTGCGACGCCGCCGACGCGGCGCATCGTCTCCCGCACCCATCCGGCCTTCAGACGAAGCTCCGCCTCATACGAAATATGCCGGAGAGTGCACCCCCCGCACCGCGGAAAGGCCGCGCAGTCCGGCTCGCAGCGATCCGGAGACGCGGTCAGAATTTCCTTGGAAATTCCGTAGCAAAACCGGGGGCGGACCTTGACGATCTTCGCCCGGATTACGTCTCCCGCCGCCGTACCCGGTACGAAAACCGCCGTTTCTCCCGCCCGGCCGACGCCGCTGCCTTCCTGCGTTACGTCCGTAATCTTAATGATTGTTTCTTCATTTTTGCAAAGCAAGAAAAAACCTCCGTTTTACCGTCAGATCAATCCGGCCGCCTGCAGAATGCACAGCCAAAGAAACATCGTGACACAGGAGCATGCCGAAGTTGAAATCAAAAGTTCTCCCGCCAAGTCTCCGTCGCAGCCCATCGCGTCGGCCATGGCAACATTGGCCACCGCCATCGGAGCCGCCGCACAAATAAAGAGAGAGCAGAGTTCCGGTCCGCGAAATCCCAAGAGCACCGCACCGAGCAGAATACACATCGGCAGGATAATCAAACGTCCCGCCGTGCCCAGCACAATGGCAAAGCGGTCATTCGAAAAGCTTTTAAAATCAAAACGGGCCCCCAACGCCATCATTGCCAGAGGAGAAGCGATCGCCGCCAGATCAGATATTGGTTTTGTAATTATAACGGGAAGAGGAATACGAAGCAGATTCATCGCAATTCCAAGCAGAGATGCGATAATCATGGGATTGGAAACAATTTTTTTGACAAAGTGCCCGACAGGCGGCTTCTGTACGGCGTCGCGGGAAAAAGTGGTCAGCACGATTGTTCCCGAAATATTAAACAAGGGGACCAGAAATGTAATGAGCAGTGCCATCGGCGCGACCTGTTCCTCTCCGAACAGGTTCGTCATCAGCGGAATCCCGATCAAAACCATATTGGAACGATAAATTGCCTGAATCACCGAGCCGGCCTGCGGACGGGACGGGATCCATTTAGGAATGATTCTGCACAAAAGAGGAATTGCCGCAAGATAACAGGTCACGCCGTATGCCACCAAATAAAACGAAGATAAAGAAAAATCGGCATTGTATGTAGTCTTAAATAAGCTGCACGGAATCATCACATTGAAGCAGACCCGATTCAGCCAGATAGCCCTGTCCTCCGGCATCATGCCGATGCGGTTGAGGAAATATCCGACCGCGACGATTACAAACAGCGGAACGACCGCGTTGAAATTAAATAGGATGATATCCAAGGAAGATTCCCCCAACGCCTTAAAAATGACAAAAGATAAGCAAATTATACACCTGCCCCTTTCATGTGTAAAGAGAAGCAAGGGGGAAATCATATGCCAAACCGCAAAAAACCGCCCGGTTCCGCAAGATGCAAAACACGGACGGTCTTTCTTTTTTACGGCTTTACAGCAGATGGATTCCGCACTTTTCGCACTGACGCCACATTTCATCCGGCCAGCAGGAGGACTGCACCTCGCCGATATGCGCCTTTTCCAAAAAGTACATACAGAGACGGGACTGGCCGATACCCCCGCCGATTGTCAGCGGCAGCGTATTGTCGAGCACCGCTCTGTGATAGGGCAGCGCACGGCGCTCCTCTTTTCCCGCCAGAGTAAGCTGGCGGTCCATCGCCTCTGCATCCACCCGGATTCCCATGGAGGAGAGTTCCAGCGCATGCCCGCGTGTGTAGTCCCATACGAGAATATCGCCGTTGAGCGTCCAGTCGTCGTAGTCGGGCGCGCGCATGTCGTGCGGCTTCCCCGAGCGGAGCGCACCGCCGATCTGCGTCAGCAGCACCAATCCGAATTCGCGGCAGATCACGTCCTCGCGTTCCTTGGGCGTCAGTTCCGGATATGTGTCGGCCAGCTCCTGCGTGGAGATCACAAACAGTTTGTCCGGAATTTTTCTTCCGAACACGGGATATTCCTCGATCAAGCGTCTCTCCGTCGTGCGCAGAGCGCAGACGATTTTCTCCACCGCGGCGACCAGTACCTCGAGCGTGCGCTCCTCCCGGGAGATGACAAGCTCCCAGTCCCACTGGTCCACATACAGCGAATGAATGCTGTCAAGCGCCTCGTCGCGGCGAATGGCATTCATGTCGGTATAAAGCCCTTCCCCGCTTCCAAAGCCGTAGCGGTGCAGCGCCTGACGCTTCCATTTGGCGAGGGAGTGTACGATCTGTCCCTCGGCGCCCTCCAGCGCCGGAATATCAAACGCCACCGGACGCTCAACGCCGCTCAGATCGTCGTTCAGCCCCGTTTCCGGGCGGACAAAGAGCGGCGCCGAAACGCGGATCAAATTAAGATTTTGGGCAAGCTCACGCTCAAACGTATCCTTGAGCAGCTTGATGGCGCGCTCCGTCTCAATCAGAGACAGCTTTGAACGATAGAGCGCGGGAAGAGAAACGGATTCCTGTGCCATAAAAATAACCTCCGCTTTTCCGGTGCAAAACCGGATCGTCGATATGCCGCCCCGCGGCGAAAAGGATACCCGTATCATACCATGACGCCGGCTCTTTTTGCAACACCGAAAACATACTCACTTGAAAAAGCCGGTCGAGTGTGCTACGCTTGCACTGTCAAGTAAAATTCGAAAGGAAGCAGAAAAATGAAGGTTCTTCTTGTCAACACCAGCCCTCATAAAAACGGCACCACCGACGCCGCCCTGCGCGAGGCCGCGGCCGCGCTTGAGAGCTGCGGGGTCGAAACCGAGATCTACTGGGCGGGACAGAAACAGGCAAACTGCTGTATCGCCTGTCAGCAGTGCAAAAAGCAGCGCGTCGACCGCTGTGTCGCCTTTCCGGGCGATGCCTGCAACGTCATTTTGGAAAAAATGTCCTCGTGCGACGGTCTGATCGTCGGTTCTCCGGTGCATTACGCGGGCCTCTGCGGCACTGCGAACGCCCTGTTTGACCGCATCGCCTACGCAGGCGGAAAGACCCTGCGCTTTAAGCCTGCGGCGGGAGTAGCCGTCTGCCGCCGCGCGGGCACGACCTCCGCCCTCGATCAGTTCAACAAATACTTTACCTACTGCAATATGCCTGTTGTCTCCTCTCTCTACTGGAACGGCGTCTTCGGCAACACCGCCGAGCAGGCGCAGCAGGATGAAGAGGGAATGCAGATCATGCGCCAGCTCGGCCGCAACATGGCGTGGCTGCTCGCCTGCATCGACGCGGGCAAACAGGCCGGCGTTCCCGCTCCCGAAATGGAAAAGGGGAAATTCACCAACTTTATCCGTTGAGAATTTTTAAATTCAGAAGCGAAACCGGGGAAAGGCCTTCGTCTTTCCCCGGTTTTATTTTCGAATGAAATTGTCTGCGCCGCTTTCAAAGCGCAGCTTTTGCAGGTAAAAAGGATTTGTATCTCAGTCCTCCCGCAGGATACGCTCGATTTCCTTTAGCGGCAGTTCCCACAGAGAAACGATCTCTTTCGGCGCGGCGTGCGGCGTGCCGATCACCTTATCATACCATGTCGTGCCGTACCATTTTCCGTCCTTGTAGCCTGCTTCCTCAAAACGGCCCGACGGATGAAAGCCCATCCCCTCGTGCAGATGCTCGCTCGCCGCGTTCGGCGAAGTTACGATCGCATACACGGTCTGTATATTCTGCAGTTTGAGAATCGCGATCAGCTTTTCATACAGCGTTCTTCCAAGCCCATGTCCGCGCTCATTCGGCGCGAGATAAACCGACAGCTCCGCGTTCCAGCGATAGGCCGCACGCTCCAACTGACGGTGCGCATAGGCATAGCCTACGATTCTGCCGCCGCGCCGCGCCGCAAGATAAGGATAAAACGACGAGATTTCCCGAATACGGCGGCGAAATTCCTCCACAGACGGCAGCTCGGTCTCAAAGGTAATGCCGGTCGAAAGATACGGCTCGTAGACGGTCAGCAGCTCCGCCGCGTCCTCTTCTTTTGCCAGATGAAAGGTTGTCTCCTGCATGGTTTCACTCTTTTCCCAAATTCGCGTTTCGAAGAAACGCGTTATTTTTCATCCTGTTTTTCTCTGCTTTCGTACACCTCCGGGCAGATTTCCATGAGCTTTTCCCGCAGGCGCAGCCAGTCCTCAAATGCCGCCGGTTTTTGGGCGGGATTGCGCAGAAGCGCCGCGGGATGCAGCGTGCCCATCATCAGTGTACCGTTTTTATCAAAAAATTCGCCGTGCTGCCGCGTCACGCGAAAATCCGGAGAGATCAGCCGCTGCGCCGCGATGCGCCCCAGACATACAATCACACGCGGAGAAATCAGGCGCACCTGTTCGCGCAGAAACGGCAGACAGGCCTCCGTCTCGTCGGGCTGCGGATCTCGGTTTTTCGGCGGACGGCACTTGACCATATTGGCGATAAAGACATTTTTCTGCCTTGAAAGTCCCACCGCATCGAGCATTTTATCAAGCAGAATGCCGGCGCGGCCGACAAACGGCTCTCCCTGCTCATCCTCATGCTGTCCGGGGCCCTCGCCGATCAGCATAACACGCGCATCCGCGGCGCCTGCGCCGAACACGACGTTTTTTCGTTCTTCGCACAGGCGGCATCCCCGGCAGTCCGCCAAGGATTCTCTCAGTTCCTCCAGAGTACGGCTCATGACAGTCTCCTTTCCATTTTGTCGATTCAGTGAAAGTATAGCACATTTTAAGCGAAAAATCTTCCGGTTTGTCTCATTTTCATTGACAAGTCTGTCACAAAGACGATATAATACGAGATAGAAATTTTGAAGGAGGAAATTCCAATGAAGAATAAAGTTCTGGTAGAGACCAGCGCGCGCCACGTTCATGTCAGCGCCGCCGATCTCGAGACCCTGTTCGGCAAGGGTGCTCAGCTCACCAACAAGAAGGACCTCTCCCAGCCCGGTCAGTACGCCTGCTTTGAGCGTGTCGACATCGTCGGCCCCAAGAGCACCTTTAAGAATGTCTCGATCCTCGGCCCTGTCCGCAAGCAGACCCAGATCGAGGTTTCCGCGACCGACGCCCGTGCACTCGGTATCGCCGCTCCCATTCGCGAATCCGGTGTTCTGGCCGGTTCCGGCGCCTGCAAGCTTGTCGGCCCCAAGGGCGAGATTGAGCTGTCCGAAGGCGTCATCGTCGCAAAGCGCCACATCCACTTTGCTCCGCAGGACGGCGCCGATTTCGGCGTAGAAGACAAGGAAGTCGTTCAGGTCAAGATCGTCTCCGATGAGCGCACTCTGATCTTCGACGACGTTGTCTGCCGTGTACATCCCGAATATGCGCTTGCCATGCATATCGATGTGGACGAGTCCAATGCCGCCGGCTGCTCCGGCGAGGTTTACGGCGAGGTTATTAAGAAGAAGTAACTTCTTCCCTCTTGCCAAAAAAGCTAAAAAAGGCGCGTCCTGCCCACAGGCAAGACGCGCCTTTTTACACAACACGGCATTGCGCCGTATTTTAAAAAAGAGAAGGTACGCCATTCATGAATCGAACAAAACGATTTGCAGGCACGCTGATTCTCGCCCTCGTCGGCGCCGCGGCATTGTATGCCTCTTTTTGTTCCCCGCCGGCGTTTTTCTCCGCCGACGGCCTCTGGCGCTGGGATGTCACCTGCCGTCTTGTCGGCGTTTTTTTCCTTTTGACCGCCGCGGGGAATTTTTACCTTATCCTGAAAGAAAAAACGAAATAAAACGATTTTTCAAAGCAGCCGTGCCAAACCCGGCTGTTTTCTTTTTTTTGCAGGTTACAGGGAGAAACGCCGCCGAACCTCTTCGCGAAGGATGGGCACCCGTCGAACAATGATCAGCGGAATCATCAACGCCGCGCAGATGACCGCCGGAATCAGCGACCAGCCGGGAGTCCATTCCCCGTAAAAATAGCGGTCTCCGAAAAACTCCAGTGCGAGCAAAAACAGCCCCACGGCACCGATCACAAGCGTCCACGAGGTCAGAATCGACCTCTGCCAGCCCCGCAGAAGAAAGCTCAGCACAAACACGATTGTGCAGGCCGCGCCGAGAATCGGCAGCGCCAAACCAAAAAACCACTCCAAACCGTCCACACTCAGCGCAATCAGCCACACATAGACGCCGACGGCCGCCACGTCAAGCGTCAGCCGCAGAAAGCCGGGCATCCTGCGCAGCAGCAAGGGCGGCACAATCCAAACCCACAGCATGACCGCCGCTCCGATCACGTAAAACGACCATGGGTGCTCCCGCGCCAGCAGCAGGTTCAAAAGCCCGCAGCAAAGCGCCGCGGATAGAAGCATGACGCTGATCAAAAGCGCCGCCCCTGTCTTGGACACGGGATTGACGACGGCCCTCTGCGCCGGAAAGAACGGATCCGGCACCGGTTCGTTTTTAGGATGCCACGCGGGTGTTTGACAAAGCGGACAGGTTTTTGCGGCTGCATCAAGCTTTACGCCGCAGTTCACGCAATAGGGCATCACGGTTTTCCCCCTTCAGCGGTTGCTTTGAATCGTAACGGGAACGCCCTCCCGCACCAAAAAGCGAAAGAAATCACGTTCGGTATCCGACTCAGCCTGCGTCCCCGCGAACGTAATCTCCATCGTTTTGCCGAAGCTGATGCAGGCACAGTGGCAGCGCGGCACGGTCGCCTGACCGAGAATCACCTCCGCACCTTCGAGGTACGGACGCATTTCTTCCGGTACGGAGAACTCCCCCGGATTGGTAAATGTGCAGCTGTACGGCCGCACGCCGTGTATTCGATAATTGGCCGCCATGACCGGCGCCTTAATAAACAAAGGAATGATTTTCAAAAAAGGATTTTTGGTCAGACGCACGTTCGCGGTAAAAGCGGCCTGCAGCTCCTGCCGGTTGATATGCAGGCGCATATAGTGCCTGACCTGCGGTATAATTTCCGCAAAGCTGTACTCTCCCAGCGCCGGGTCAATTGACGGCCGCACCGTCAAAATAAAATTCAGCAGCGTCTTCGTCGGAAAAAGAGCGCGCAGGTTCACCGGCACCGCCAAAGCTGCGGGGCGAAGACGCCGCGGCGATTCTCTCTTTTGCTTTTCCAGCAGGACAAAAAGCAGAACCGACGCCAGATATTCCGTAATCGTGCAGCCGTACCGGGCCGTCTGTGCCCGCAGCGCCTCGAGCGGCACAAATCCCATTGTCACATGAAACGTATAAAACGGCTCCGGCGTGCCGATGTTGGAAAAAGCCTTCGGTAGCCGCCGGCGTTTGGCCGCGTACCCGCCCGCATAGCGGGAATACGCATCCTCCAGCTCCTCGGGATCGGGCGGCTCTTCGATGTTCAGCAGGCCGCCGCTCTCCGGGATCACCACGCCCCGTTCCGACAGATACGCCGCCAACAGCGTGCGAAAAAACGCAAGCGCGCCCGCGCCGTCGGACAGTGCGTGAAAAATCTCCACGGAAATGCGTTTTTTATAGTAATAAAAGCGCACGAGCCAATGGTCGTCCTCCTGAAAGCGAAACGGCTGGCACGGATCGCAGACGTCCTCTCGAAGAAACGGTCCGGGGGCGGTGTTCTTCTCCATGTAGTACCAGAAAAAACCGCGGCGGATCCGCATCGAAAAGCTGGGGAAACGCGGCATCGTGCGGTCTATGGCGCGCTGCAGGGCCGCAGGGTCCACTTCCTGTGTCATTCGGACGGAAAAACGGTAGGTCGCCGAATATTCCTCGCGCTGCAAAGCGGAATACAGAATCGCTGCGCTGTCCATTTTGTACCAGCTTTTTACCTTTTCTTCCGCCATCCGTTTTCCCCCTCGCCGTATCTTTTTCTTTGGTTATTGTATCATAGGGCGCACAGGCTATCAAGATGAATCTCGTTTCCTTTACACAGGCTTATCTTTATGGTATCATAACCGCAGAAAACCGCGGTGCGCGCAGAAGGAGACCATGGACATGCCCGATACGATGCGAAAAAAACTTCAGTTTCGGCAGGCGGACGGTACCCGTCGGCTCACGCCCATGCTGCGGGCGCTCAAGGCGCTGCACGATGCCTCCATGCCGGATGGACTTTCTCTCGAGGAATTAGAACGCCGCCGCCGCGGGCAGGATCTTCTCGGCCGTATCGCCGCGCCGCACGCGGGCCTCTCATGGAAGGAATTTACTGTCGGAAGACTTCCCGCCGCTTGGATTCGTCCAAAAGAAGAAGACAGCGGCCGCGTAATTCTCTACTGCCACGGCGGCGGATACACGAGCGGCAATCTCGGGTACTCTCAGATGCTCGGCTCCCGTATGGCGCAGGCGGGCAAAACCTCTGTGTTCTGCTTTGAATACCGTCTTGCGCCCGAGCACCCGTATCCCGCGGCGCTTTCAGATGCATTGTTTGCATGGAATTATCTGATGCTGACGGGCCGCCGTGCATGCGATATTATTCTGGCGGGAGATTCGGCAGGCGGCAACCTCGCCCTTGCGCTCTGCCACCGTCTGCGTACCGCCCGGCGCAGCCTGCCCGGAGCCCTCGTGCTGATGTCCCCCTGGACCGACATGACCATGAGCGGCGCCTCTTACCGCGAGCGGGCGGACAGCGACCCGATGCTGACGCCCGAATATATTCAAAACATCCGCGACTGCTATGCGGGAGAGGCAGACCTTCATTCGCCGTATCTTTCCCCGCTGTTCGGAGATTTCACCGATTTTCCGCCGACGCTCATTCAGGTGGGCGGACACGAGATTCTCTATGACGATGCCGCATCTCTCTGCGAAAAAATGCGGCAGCAGGGCGTCTCGGCACAGTTCGAAGTTTACGAGGA
Organism: uncultured Oscillospiraceae bacterium; assembly: GCA_934232845.1. GTDB lineage: Bacteria > Bacillota > Clostridia > Oscillospirales > Ruminococcaceae > Yanshouia. The sequence continues at coordinate 6,397 of CAKQGD010000002.1, read as the reverse complement.
AATGTGGCACGTCTTTCAAATGTTTCCCACCAAAAGCTCCGCCGATGCGCTGGAACACATCGGCAGCTTTTTGAATGAATCCTGCTGACGCAACCCTTATTTTAGAATTCGGGAGGAAACTATATGACCGATATGATCGCGGAATTTTATGAATTGGCGCAGATCGACGCCGCATCCGGAAACGAACGCGCCGTTGCCGATGTGCTGACAGAAAAGCTTCTTGCGCTCGGATTTTCTGTGCGCGAGGACGATGCAGGCCCCACCTTCGGCGGAAACGCCGGAAATTTAATTGCCGTGCTGGAGGGCACCGCCCCCGGCAGCGTCATGCTGTGCAGCCACATGGACCGCGTCGCAAACGGCTTGGGAATCCGCCCCATCGAAAAAGACGGCTTCCTCTGCACCGACGGCAGCACCATTCTCGCCGCAGATGACCTCGCGGGCGTCTGCGCTATTCTCAACGGTGTGCGCCGCACGCTGGAGAGCGGCACGCCGCATCCCCGCATCGAGGTTGTCTTTACCGTCGGGGAGGAGTCGAACATGTGGGGCGGCCGTCATCTCGATCTCGGCATGCTGCAGAGCCGCCTTTGCTACGTGCTGGACAGTCCCGGCCCGATTGGCCGCGTGGTGAACAATGCTCCCGGACGCGCCGCGCTCAAGGTAGAGGTCACCGGCAGACCCGCCCATGCGGGCAACGAGCCGGAAAAGGGAATCAACGCCGCGCACATTTTATGCCATATTCTTGACACGCTGAAGGACGGACGGCTCGATTTTGAAACCGTGTCGAATTTTCCGGTGATCTCGACAAACTGCACTGTCTGCAACGTCGTCTGCGACAAGGCTTCCGCCCGCGGCGAAGCGCGCAGCCGCGACGAAAAAAAGCTTGCCGAATATACCGCCTACTTTGAGGCGCACTGCCAAAAAGCAGCCGATGGCACAGGCGCTCGCGTTTCTACCTCGGTGTCGTCGGATTTCCCATCGTTTTTCATTCCGGAGAGCGCACCCGTCATCACACTGGCGCGCCGCGCGCTCGCGGAGATGGGCATTCCGATTCGCGTCGAAGCGGGAGGCGGCGGTATGGACGCCAATTTCTTCAATGCCGCGGGGCTTCCCTCGCTCGGTGTAGCGACCGGTTATACCGAAAATCACACCTGCGACGAAAAGCTTGCTCTCGACAGCTTCTCAAAGAGCGGCGAGCTGGTACAGCGCCTTATCTCACTCTGTATAGAGCCAAACGGGTAATTTGATTTCCATATATATTACACAAGGCCCTTCTTCCCAACGCGGAAGAAGGGCCTACTTTTTTGTCCGGCAATAGGGAGCTCTTTTTTCGCCTTACAAAAAAATCTCCCCGCCGTCAAAGTCGGCTCAAGATGCCGATCCGGCCGCTTTACAGCTCGTCTGTACGTCTGCCGAGAGGAATTTCTCCAAGGTCATACGGCGTCGTCTGGTAGACAAAGTAGTTCAGCCAGTTGGTATACAGCAGATTTGCGTGTGCGCGCCAGGAGACATTCGGCTCCTGAGACGGGTCATCGAACGGAAAATAGTTTTTCGGAACGGAGATGGGCTTGCCTGCGTTTTTGTCACGCAGATATTCCTGCCGCAGGGTATCCGCATCATACTCGGAATGCCCCATGATAAAAATCTGCCTGCCCTCTTTGGTAAAGACGGCGTAAACGCCGGCTTCCGGCGAGGATGCAAGAATGCGAAGCTCCGGCACCGCTTCAATGTCCCTGCGCAGCACCGTCGTATGGCGCGAATGCGGCACATAAAAGCTGTCGTCAAACCCACGAAAGAGAATCGACTGCTTGTATTCGACATTGTGACGGAACACGCCGAACATCTTCTCGGGCAGAGGCTGCTTCTGCACTCCGTAGTGGTAATACAGCCCCGCCTGCGCGCCCCAGCAGATATGGAACGTACTGTGTACATGCGTTTTGCTCCACTCCATGATCTCGCAGAGCTCAGGCCAATAGTCAACCTCTTCAAAAGACATCTGCTCAACCGGCGCACCGGTGATGATCATGCCGTCAAAGGTACGTTCCTTCACGTCGTCAAACGTCTTGTAAAAAGCGCGCAGATGTTCCTCGGCAGTATTGGCTGCCTGATGGCTTTTCATCCCCATCAGTTCCAGTTCGATCTGCAGCGGCGTATTTCCCAGCAGGCGGGAAAGCTGCGTCTCCGTCTCGATCTTTTTGGGCATCAGGTTGAGCAGCAAAAGCTGCAGGGGACGGATGTCCTGCGACGCGGCGCGCCGCTCGGTCATCACAAAAATATTCTCTCTGCGCAGTGTTTCCACCGCCGGCAAGTCGTTCGGAATCCGAATCGGCACAGTGTTTTCCCTCCCTTATTCGATCTGGTCCAGCGCCTGAGAGAGGTCCGCAATCAGATCGGCGGAATCCTCCAGCCCGCAGGAGATGCGGATCAGTCCCGCGGGAATGCCCGCCTTCTCAAGCTGCGCGTCGGTCATCTGGCGATGCGTCGTAGACGCCGGGTTGAGACAGCAGCTGCGCGCATCCGCCACATGGGTCTCGATCGCGACGATCTTCAGCGCCGCCTGAAACCGAGACGCCGCCTCGCGTCCGCCGGCAAGCTCGAAGGACACAACGCCGCAGGAGCCGTTTTTGAGATATTTTTCGGCCAACGCATGGTAGGGATCCTCTGCAAGTCCGCAGAAGCTGACGTGCGCGACCTTGGGATGATCGTGCAGAAAGCGAGCGACGGCAAGGCCGTTTTCACAGTGGCGGGCCATACGTACATGCAGGCTTTCGAGTCCGAGGTTGAGATAAAAAGCGTTCTGCGGCGACTGGATCGAGCCGAAGTCCCGCATCAGCTGCGTAGTGCATTTTGAGATAAAAGCGCCCTCTTTCCCGAACTTCTCCGCATAAACGACGCCGTGATAACTTTCGTCCGGCGTGCACAGCCCGGGAAATTTCTCCGCCTGCGCCATCCAGTCAAAACGTCCGCCGTCCACAATCGCGCCGCCCACCGCCGTGCCGTGTCCGTCCATATATTTCGTGGTGGAATGCGTTACAATATCCGCGCCCCACTCAAGCGGACGACAGTTGACCGGCGTGGCAAACGTGTTGTCCACGATCAGCGGCACACCGTGCGCATGCGCCGCATTTGCAAAACGCTCAATGTCCAGCACCGTCAGCGCGGGATTGGCGATCGTCTCGCCGAACACAGCCTTCGTTTCGGGCCGAAACGCCGCCGCAAGCTCCTCCTCGGTACAGTTTGGCGCAACAAAAGTCACATGGATCCCCATGCGGGCCATCGTGACGGAAACCAGATTAAACGTGCCGCCGTAGATGCTCGACGATGCAACGATATGGTCGTTGCAGCCGCAAAGGTTAAACAGCGCAAAGAAGTTTGCCGCCTGTCCCGACGAGGTCAGCATTGCTGCCGTGCCGCCTTCGAGCGCGGCGATTTTAGCTGCGACCATATCATTTGTGGGGTTTTGCAGGCGGGTATAGAAATATCCGCTGTCTTCGAGATCAAAAAGTCTTCCCATCGCCTCTGCCGTTTCATAGCGAAACGTCGTGCTCTGAATGATGGGGATTTGTCTCGGTTCTCCGTTTTTCGGCGTGTAACCGCTCTGCACACATTTTGTACCGATTCCATACTCGCTCATTGAAATGCTCCTTTCTTCCTGCCGCTCTTTTTCAAATTTGCATCGCGCCTTTCGACGCGGTTCTCTTCTCTCGGGAACGAAAAAACGGCAGCCCTCGTCCCAAAGAAAATTTCTTTGAGACGAAAGCTGCCAATCGCTTCCGCGGTACCACTCAAATTGCGCCTTTTTCTCAAAACGCGCCCCTCTCAGGGTCCATCAACCCCTTTGCACTGACGCAGCATACGCGGGGCGGCCCTAAGGAAGACTCCTCCCCTCGAACCCCCGGCTCGGGAGCCATAGAACTTTTGAGCGATTCTGCCGCCGGCTCGCACCAAACGCCGGCTCTCTGTGCGCGCGAATCTCCCGTTCCTCTCCGTCATCGCCTTTTGTTCGATTATACAGAAGAAACGCTCTTATGTCAATGCGCTTTCGCAAAGATTCTTTTACTCCTATTTGTGTACGCTTGAAAGCTCCGGTGTTTTGACCGAAGATTGAAAACAGCTTCTCTGCATGATAGAATACATACAGTATTAAAATGAGATGAATTTCAATTTGTCAAGGAGAAATACATTATGGAATACAGAGTAAAAGTGACTGTTTTAGACAAGAAATTGTTTCCCGAATTACAGGCTCAGTATTGCGCTGTACCAGACAGCGGCAAATGCCCTTGCTATAACGTAGGCGATGAATTTATGTTTTATCGAAATGATGAGCGGGATGATTATTGGCACATGGGAGCCGGAACACTAACTAAATGCGGAAAACCCGACGAGGGCGTCTTGCAATCTCCCGGAACAATGCACTGTGGCGCTGAAGGTGTACCATTCTGTTCAGAGGCATGGGACTGTATCAGCCGCTATATCTACGCGGCACTTCAGGGCGGGGCAATTATGCATGGGTGGACCAATGACGATAAAGTTATGATTGCTTGCTGCAGCGATGGCACAAGACCGGTTATTTTCAAGATTGAAAGAATCGATATTAAGAACTGACAATCCCGATTTGCAGGGGCAGTTTCATTATGAGACTGCCCCTGTTTTTTAACAAGGTGCCTCCCGATTCACAAATAGGGCAGTAGGGATTTTCAAAGAGCTTCTTTTTAAGAGGGAAAAAGAAGAAACCGTTCTAATCCCGAATTTTTCCGTCTATTGTAATGGTCACAACTTGCCACGGCAGCATCTTTCGCTGTTCTTCAGAGCTTCTCTGACAGCGTTTTTCAAACCGCCGCAGCAGGGCGGTAAGGACATTCGGCTTTGTGAATCACCACTGGTTCTTTCAAAGGAATTTCCCCCTTTATGCAGCTGCAGGCTTATCCAAATTTTTACTCTTCGTTTTCAGCAGATACAACAGAAGTACAGCAAATACGGCTGCACCGATCAAATCGAACCACGTACCGGGCAGCATAATGATAATGGATGTAATCAAAAGCGCCATCCGAATCGGCACGGAAAGATTGCGCACCAGCCAGCCCTGCATTGCACCGGAACGCGCAAAGCAGGCTTCGACATACAGTACAACAGAAATAAGAATATCCGAAATTCGTACCAAGCAGCATCAGCGAAGGGCGATACGCAAACGTAAATGGCATGATATACAGCAGACTGGCCAATTTACATGCATTAAATCCCGTGCGCATCGGACTTGCCTTCGCCAAACTTGCGGCTGCAAAAGCGGTAACACAGACAGAGGGTGTAACGTTGAATGTCATCGCAAGCCAGAACACCAGCAAATGCGCCTGTACAGTCGGGGCCCCCAACAACACCAGAGAAGGTACGCAGAGAATTGCCATAAGGATATACGATGCCGTTATCGGAAGTCCCATACCGATGATCAACGCGAGAATCAAAATCAGAAAAATATTCAGAAGCAGATTACCGTTTTAGAGCAGCAAAAGCATCTTAGAAAATTTTACGCCAAGCCCCGCAAGCGTGATGCCGGCCATCACAAGCCCAGAGTACCCGCACAGGAGCCCACCATTAGAGCGCTCTTACCCGCAGACTCAAACACACGAGTAAATTTTTTAAGGTTAAAGCGCGTTTCCTCAAGGAATTTCTTGCTCAAGGCCAATTTTCATATTTTTTTCATATTTTAATTTTCCTTGTTTTGATGAGCGGCGTTTTTCCAAAACAACGACTGTCACGGGGCACACCCAAATATCATTTTAGGGGCACACTCACGCATCATTTTGTGTTTTGAGTGATAAAGTGATAAATAAAATTTTAATTTTATTTACTCGTAAAACGGCTTGTTTACAAGGTTTTTTGTACAAAAAAGACCTCAAGGAATTTCTTCCTCAAGGTCAGTTTTCTTGTTTTGGTTTGCCTCATTTTTGATGAATGGCATTGCCCAAAATCATTTGGGGGTATTCCCACTCAAGTCTTTGGCTTTGATTTAGGGTTATAAAATGCACTCTCGATACGCATTTTGTCCAAATAATCCACGTATTTCGGGCTGTACATAGGTTCCTTACGAATTTTGTAGCCGTTTTGTAGCCAGCTATTTTATACGTACTAACCGTTCGCAACGACTTATTTTGAATGATTTGCAGCGGGTTTCGGTATGATTCCTGCCAATAATCACCCGGAAATTGACCGCCTGATTCACCTAAAAAAACATCTTGGAGGTATGACCATGAGCAAACTTATATCCTGTCAATTCAACATAGACACAGCCAGCGTAGAACTGGTTTTTGATGATGGAAGCCGGATTCCCATTGACTGCACAGCCGTTGAAAACGAAGTTGCCGACAACCGCTTCCAGCGGTCAGAGCTGAACTATCTGATCTAC
>CAKQGD010000001.1 GCA_934232845.1 uncultured Oscillospiraceae bacterium | reverse complement strand
GCCTGCACCGGATACTCTCCGCGCTCGATTTGAAAAAATTCGGGATTTCCTGCGAGAACGCCTTTATAATAAAGCGTTCCTCCGTCGGGGTGCATCGCGTGCAAAAAGCTGCATCCGCCGGGCAGCGCCCACAATGCCGGGGCGGGTGTCACGCACTTTTTTTCGCCCCAAACAGCTTCTTGGCGCTAACCAGCCCGAGCGCCAGAGCGCCCAGCGTCATACCCCATGCGATCAGAGCATGGATTTCCAGCCCATCCCGATAAACCCAACCGCAGAAAGCCCACCAAAATCGTATGCCTGTTGCATAACGCAGGTAGGCGTACAGCATCGCGTAGACGACCCATCCGCACCAAAGTCCCGTGTTTCTTTTCACCAACAGGCAGATCAGTCCCGCCGCCGCACCGCCAAGAAGCAGACACAGTAAAAACAACAGTGCGGCAAAGGCCAACAGCGCACAGCCAAAAACTTTTCTCCAAAGTATTCGAGGCGCTTCGGCGGCCGATTTTACAGTTTGAGCGCAAGGTACGGCATCCTTTGTTTCTCCGCAGACAAGTTCGTCCATCGTGATCTCAAACAGCTGCGCCATTTTTACAAGCTTGTCTAATTCCGGAACAGAAGCGTTCGTTTCCCATTTGGAAACGGACTGGCGCGATACGCCGAGCGTCTCTGCAAGGTCGCTCTGCGACAGCTGTTTCTGCATACGAAGCCGGCAGATCGTTTGACCAAGGTTCATCGCTGTTCCCCTTTCGCATCATTGATACCGTTATCGTAGCGGATTTCGAAAAAAAACGTCAACCAACTGCACTTGAAATTCTCGCAACTGGCGGTTGCACCCTTTTAATTGACTTCTTCACGACGAAATTTTCTCAAAACACACCGCATTTTTACCCGCAAGGCAGATAGAGAGAACCACATTTGCAGTTTCTTTTACAAAATGTAATTTCAAAAGAAAAAACGCCTTTCCGTATGGAAAGGCGTTTTGATGAAAAGACAAGCCCGATCAGACAAGCTCAATGATGGCCATTTCGGCTGCGTCGCCGCGGCGGGGGCCGGTGCGGATGACGCGGCAATAGCCGCCGTTCTTCTCCTGATACTTGGGAGCGATGTCATCGATAACCTTCTTCGCGACGGTTTCCTTCGTGACAAAGGAGTAGACCTGACGCTTGGCGTGCAGATCGCCGCGCTTCGCGATCGTGATGATCTTCTCAGCGGCAGAGCGGACTTCCTTGGCACGGGTCACGGTCGTTTCGATTTTGCCGTTCTCCATCAGGTAAGTCACCATCGCTCTGAGCATCGCCATGCGGTGATCGCTGCTTCTGCCGAGTTTTCTGGGCATTCTTATTCACTCCTTACTTGAAGTTCTGTTTGCGTTGAATGAAAAGAGTGTTTATTCCTCTTCTCTGCTCAGATCAAAGCCCAGCGACTGCAGCTTGGCGATGACCTCCTCGAGCGACTTCTTTCCGAGGTTGCGGACCTTCATCATTTCCTCGGGGGATTTGTTGACAAGATCGCCCACGGTGTTCACACCTGCGCGCTTGAGGCAGTTGAATGCCCGCACGGACAGGTCAAGTTCTTCAATGGTCATCTCAAGGGCCTTTTCCTTGCCGCTTTCTTCCTTCTTCTCAAGGATTTCGGTGGTAAAGGCCTCGTCGGAAAGATCGACGAAGTGATTGAGTTGTCTATTGAGGATCTTGGCTGCCAGACTGACCGATTCCTTGGCGGAAATGGTGCCGTCTGTCCAGACTTCCAGCGTCAGCTTGTCATAGTCTGTGATCTGCTCGACGCGGGTGTTTTCTACCGTGTAGTTGACCTTGAGCACCGGCGTGTAGATGGAGTCTACCGCAATGGTGCCAAGCGGCGCCTTTTCCAGCTCGGTGGCCTTGTTGCGCTCGGCGGGGACATAGCCCTGTCCCTTTTTGAGCGCGATCTCCATCACGAGATGGCCGCCCTCGCTGACGGTGGCAATGTGCATATCGGGATCGAGGATCTCGACTTCCGAATCGCAGATGATATCTCCGGCCTTGACCTCACATTCGCCCTGTGCGTCGATGCGCACGGTTTTGGGCCCTTCGCAGTGAAGCTTGGCGATCAGGCTCTTGATGTTCAGGACAATCTCCGTCACATCCTCCTTCACGCCTTCTACGGTCGAGAATTCATGCTGAATTCCGTCGATCTTGACCGAAATAACAGCAACGCCGGGAAGCGAGGAGAGAAGCACGCGCCTGAGACTGTTGCCGAGAGTGGTGCCGAATCCGCGGTCGAGCGGCTCCGCCACAAATTTGCCGTAGCGGCCGTCGTCGGAAAGCGTGACGGTTTCCACCTTGGGCTCAATAATTTTAACCATAAAAACCCTCCTTCTCGTGCGGCATTATGCCGCGGTTCGTTCCCCTGCTGATTGACGAAAAGGATTACTTGGAGTACAACTCGACGATGAGATGCTCCTCGACATCGAGGTCGATCTGATCGCGGGTCGGAAGATTGAGGATGGTTCCGCTGAGGTTGGCACGGTCAAGATCGAGCCACTGCGGAACGGGACGGGAGCCGAACGCCTCTGCGACAGCCTTGGTCTTTTCACTGGAGCGGGACTTCTCCGCGACAGCAACGACATCGCCGGCCTTGAGCAGAACGGACGGAATATTGACGCGCTTGCCGTTGACGGTAAAATGGCCGTGACGGACAAACTGTCTGGCTTCCTTGCGGGAAGAGGCAAATCCGAGGCGGTACGCGACGTTGTCGAGACGGGACTCGAGAATCTGAAGCAGGTTGTCACCGGTGACGCCGACCTTGGCGTCTGCCTTTTCAAAATAAGTGGCAAACTGAACTTCATTCACGCCGTAGTAGCGCTTCGCGGTCTGCTTGGCGCGCAGCTGAATGCCGTATTCAGAGGTCTTCTTTCTGCCCTTGCCGTGCTGGCCGGGAAGAGAAGCTCTGCGGGTAACCGCGCACTTATCGCTGTAGCATCTTTCGCCCTTGAGAAACAGCTTTTTGCCCTCGCGGCGGCAGAGTCTGCACGATGCTCCGGTATATCTTGCCATAGTGTAAATGACACCTCCTGATTTTTGATTAGACGCGTCTTCTCTTGGGAGGACGGCAGCCGTTGTGCGGAATCGGGGTAACGTCCTTGATCATGGTGACCTCAAGGCCGGCGCCCTGCAGCGCGCGGATCGCGGCTTCACGGCCGGAACCGGGGCCCTTGACATATACCTCAACCGTCTTCAGACCATGCTCCATAGCCGCCTTGGCAGCGACTTCGGCAGCGGTCTGCGCAGCGAACGGAGTGGACTTCTTGGATCCGCGGAAGCCGAGGCCGCCTGCGGAAGCCCACGACAATGCGTTGCCCTGCGTGTCGGTAAGCGTTACGATCGTGTTGTTAAAGGTGGACTGGATGTGCGCCGCGCCGCGCTCGATATTCTTACGCTCACGACGTCTGGTACGGACAGCCGCGCCCTTTTTGCTTGCCTGCTGTTTTGCCATCTCTGATGTCCCTCCTTTACTTCTTCTTGTTGGCGATGGTCTTCTTCGGACCCTTTCTGGTGCGGGCGTTCGTCTTGGAACGCTGGCCGCGGACCGGAAGGCCCTTTCTGTGACGGACGCCGCGATAGCAGCCGATCTCGACGAGACGCTTGATGTCGAGCTGAGTGCGGGTACGCAGATCGCCTTCGACCGTCAGATGCTTGTCGATATATTCACGGAGCAGAGCCTCGTCGTTCTCGGTCAGATCCTTGACACGGGTGTCGGGGTTGATTCCGGTTGCCGCGAGAATATCGTTGGCGGTCTTGCGGCCGATTCCATAGATATAGGTCAGACCGATTTCGACGCGCTTTTCTCTGGGCAGGTCAATACCAGCAATACGAGCCATTCTTTTGTTACACCTCCAAATTTCGGTTGGCGTTTCAGCCCTGGCGCTGCTTGTGCTTGGGGTTGTCGCAGATCACCATCACGCGGCCTTTGCGCTTGATCACCTTGCACTTTTCGCACATGGGCTTCACGGAAGGTCTTACTTTCATGATAAATACCTCCATTCTAACCGGCGGCTTGTCTTTCGAAGCTGATGGGACGGGCCGCCTCACCGCCGTCCCTCTTTAAAAGCGGAAATCGATTACTTCGATCTCCATGTGATCCGTCCCTTTGTCAGGTCGTACGGAGAAATCTCCAGCGTGACCTTGTCTCCGGGCAGGATCCGGATAAAATTCATACGCAGTTTTCCGGAGATATGCGCGAGCAGCTTGTGACCGCCCTGGATCTCCACAACGAACTGTGCGTTGGGCAGTGCTTCCCGCACAATGCCCTCTACCTCAATGACATCATCTTTTGCCAAGGTGTATTCCTCCCTGTCACAACTTCATACCGTGGTGAGAATCAGCGGACCGTTCTGGGTGATTGCGATCGTGTGTTCGAAATGAGCGGAGAGCTTGTTGTCAGCGGTTACAACCGTCCAGTCGTTGTCAAGCACCCGGCAGCCATAGACGCCCTCGTTGATCATCGGTTCAATGGCAATGACCATACCCGGCACCAGCCGGACGCCATGGCCCGCGCGGCCGTAGTTCGGAACCTCCGGCTCCTCATGCAGGTCGCGTCCCACACCGTGGCCGACATACTCGCGTACAACGGAGTAGCCCAGCGGTTCCACATAACCCTGTACTGCGGCGGAGATATCGCCGATGCGGTTTCCCGAAACGGCAGCCGCGATGCCAAGCTCAAGAGAATGCTTTGTCGCATCGAGCAGGGCGCGGGCCGCGGGAGAAATTTCTCCGCAGGCGAAAGTATAGGCGCTGTCTCCATGAAAGCCCCCTACCTTTGCACCGACGTCAATGCTGACGACGTCGCCCTCACGCAGAACACGGCTGCCGGGAATGCCGTGGATGATCTCTTCATTGACCGAGATGCACGCCGAGGCGGGAAAACCGCCGTAGTGCAGAAAGGAAGGAATTCCTCCATGCCGTACGATGAAGTCATGGATGATGCGGTCGATCTGCGCAGTCGTGACGCCGGGGCGAACGGCTTCTCCGCCCGCCCGCAGCGCCTCGGCAGTCAGCCTTCCGGCTTTCTGCATCAACTGCAGCTCACTCTTTGTTTTGAGTGTGATCATTTGTTACGCTCCGATTGCCTTCAGGATCGCAGCGGTGACTTTCTCCAGAGGCATGGTAGCGTCAATCTTGTTGACGGTGCCGTGCTTGGTATAGTAGTCAACCAGAGGCTCGGTCTCGGCATGATATACTTCAAGACGCTTGAGAACGGTTTCGGGAGCGTCGTCCGCACGGACAACCAGCTTCTTGCCGCACAGGTCGCAGACGCCCTCTACCTTAGAAGGCTTGTGCGTGACGTGATACGGTGCGCCGCAGCCCTCGCAGACACGGCGGCCGGTCATACGATCGACGATCTCCTGATCGGCAACGTCGAGCAGAATAACCGCGTCAACCTTTTCGCCCATCTCGGCGAATTTCTCCGCCTGCACGACCGTGCGGGGGAACCCATCGAGAATGTAGCCGCCCTTGCAGTCATCGCGGGAGATACGGTCCTTGACCATGGCCACGACCAGCTCATCGGGAACGAGCTTGCCCGCATCCGTGTAGGACTTGAACTGCTTGCCGAGTTCCGATCCGCTGGCAATCGCCTCGCGGATGATATTGCCGGTGCCGATGATCGGAACCTTTACACGCTCGGAAATAATTTCAGCCTGGGTGCCTTTGCCGGCGCCGGGAGCGCCGAGAAATAACATTTTCATTGGGAATACCCTCCTCTGTTTTCGTTGTGTCTTTTACTCAAGGAAGCCCTTATAATGACGCATCATCATCTGGCTCTCAAGCTGGCGCACGGTATCGAGCGCGACGCCGACGAGAATGATGATGGACGTACCGCCCAGAGAGATGTTCATGCCGGTCAGCATGCCGAGAATGATCGGCAGGATGGCGATGAAGCTCAAGAACAGGCCGCCGAGGAAAGTCGTCTTGTTGACGATCTTTGCGATATAGTCGGAGGTCGGCTTGCCGGGGCGGATGCCCGGGATCGTGCCGCTGTTCTTGCGAAGATTGTTCGAGATCTCAATCGGGTTGTACTGGATGGACAGGTAGAAGTAGTTGAACGCAATGATCAAGACGAAATACAGCACCGCATACAGCAGGGTATTGGTCTGGAACACGCTCAAAAACTTATACCAGAAGGAATCCGCGGACACGTTGATAAATGCGAGGATCGTAGTCGGAATCGCCAGAAGCGTCGAGGCAAAAATGACCGGAAGAACGCCGGACATATTGACCTTGATCGGCAGATAGGTGGACTGACCGCCGTACTGCTTGCGGCCGACGACCTTCTTGGCATACTGCACCGGAATGCGGCGCTCACCGTTCGTCATGATGATAATGACCACAATGATAAACAGGAACAGCACCGCGACCAGCGGAATATAGAAATAGTACCGCGTCATGCCGTTCATCGCGTACTGCACATAGGCAATCATCGTGGTCAGCACGCTGCTTGCGCGGGACACGATGCCGACAAACAGAATCATGGAGATACCGTTGCCGATGCCCTTTTCGTCGATACGCTCACCCAAGAACATCACCAGCATGGCACCGGCCGTAAAGCTCAGGGTGATGATGATACGCACAAATACATCCTGCCAGCCGCCGTAAGACGCGATCGCCTGCTGAGAAGCAAGCAGACGCATATAGCCGTATGCCTGCAGCAGCGCGAGACCCAGCGTCGTATAGCGCGTGATCTTGTTGAGGCGCTTTCTGCCCTCCTCGCCTTCCTTGGCGAGGTTCTCAAGATACGGAATTGCGACGGTCAAAAGCTGGATCACGATGGACGATGTGATATACGGCGTGATCGAAAGCGCAAAGAGCGTGCTCTGCGAGAACGAGCCGCCGGTCATCAGATCGAGGTAGGAGAACAGTCCGCCGGTCGAAGCGACCATGTTCTGCAGTGCGGTGTTGTCAAGAAACGGAACCGGAATCGCCGCACCCACGCGGACGATCACAAGAATAAACAGAGTGTAAAGAAGCTTCTTTTTGAGATCCTCAATCTTCCATGCATTGCGGATGGTCTCAAACATCTTACTTCACCTCAGCCTTTCCTCCGGCCGCTTCGATCTTCTCCTTTGCAGTCGCGGAGAAAGCCGCGGCGACCACGGTGAGCTTACGGGTCAGCTCGCCTCTTCCGAGAATCTTGATGCCGTCGCGGGTATTCTTGACGATACCGGCCTTGGAAATGGCCTCGGCGTCGACGACGGCGCCGTCCTCAAAACGATTGAGAACGTCCACGTTGATCGATACATACTCAGAAGCAAAAATGTTGTTGAAGCCTCTCTTCGGGATACGACGCTGAAGGGGCATCTGGCCGCCTTCAAAGCCCGGGCGAACGCCGCCGCCGGAGCGGGCCTTCTGGCCCTTGTGGCCCTTGCCTGCGGTCTTGCCGTTGCCGGAGCCCGCGCCTCTGCCCTTGCGGAAGCAGTCTTTCACGGAGCCGGGAGCCGGCGATAACTCATGCAGTTTCATAGTTGCTTGCACCTCCTTGCTCACGCCTCAGTCCAAACGACGAGGTGGCTGATCTTTGCGATCTTGCCGCGGGTAGCCGCGTTGTCGGGCTGGGTGGTCTCGCTGCCGATCTTGCGGAGACCCAGAGCTTCGGCGGTCGCAATCTGGTCTTTCTTGCAGCCTGCGAGGCTCTTGACCAGCTTGATCTTCATGTTAGCCATAGTCTCTTATCCTCCCTTAACCGACGACTTCTTCCACGGACTTGCCGCGGATCGCCGCGACCTGCTTGGCGTCGCGCAGAGAGCGCAGGCCGTTGAAGGTGGCGGTCACAACGTTGCAGGGATTGTTGGAACGCTGGCACTTGGTACGGATGTCCTTAATGCCTGCGACTTCCAGAACCGCACGGACGGGGCCGCCGGCGATAACGCCGGTACCCTGGGGAGCAGGCATCATCAAAACGCTGCCCGCGCCGAACTTTCCGATCACTTCGTGCGGAATGGTCGTCCCTCTCAGGGAGACCTTGATCATATGCTTCTTGGCGTCCTCAATGCCCTTGCGGATCGCATCGGGGACCTCGTTGGCCTTGCCCATGCCGTAGCCGATGGTGCCCTTGCCGTCGCCGACGACGACGAGCGCCGAGAATTTCATGACGCGGCCGCCCTTTACCGTCTTGGAAACGCGGTTGATGGCGACGACTCTTTCGTTAAGATTGTCGTCTTTTTCTCTAGCCTCAAATCGAGCCAAACTGAACCCTCCTTACTCTTAGAAGTTGAGTCCGCCCTCGCGGGCGCCCTCAGCAAGTTCCTTGATACGTCCGTGGTAAATATAGCCGCTGCGGTCGAACACGACGTCCTTGACGCCCTTTTCGGCTGCGCGCTCGGCAAGCAGCTTGCCGACGGCGCGGGCGGCGGCCTTATCGGTGCCCTTGCCCTCGAACGTCTTCTCAAGGGAAGAAGCAGAGACCAGAGTGACGCCGGCCTTGTCGTCGATGAGCTGCGCGTAGATGTTCTTTTCGGAACGGAAAACGCTCAGGCGCGGGCACTCGGCGGTGCCGCTGATCTTGTTTCTGACACGGAGGTGTCTCTTCTGACGTGCCTTGTTGGAATCAGGCTTTGTGACCATGTGCATTCACTCCTTTCTTTACTTCTTGGCCTTGCCGGCCTTGCCTTCCTTGCGGATGATGACTTCATCGATATACTTGATGCCCTTGCCCTTATAAGGCTCCGGCGGGCGCTTCTCGCGGACCTGTGCCGCGAACTGGCCGACCTTCTGCTTATCGGGGCCGCTGATGATGATCTTGTTGGGCTGCGGCACATCGATCGTGATGCCGTCGATCTCGGGAATGATGACCTGATGCGAGTAGCCCAGGTTCATCACAAGGTTCTTGCCCTGCTTGGCGGCGCGGTAACCAACGCCGTTGACCTCAAGCTCTTTCTTAAAGCCCTCGTGCACACCGATGACCATATTGGAAACCAGCGTACGGGTCAGGCCATGCATGCTCTTCTCAAACTGCTCGTCGTTGGGACGGTTGACAATAATGAAACCGTCCTCGACCTTGATCTCCATCTCGGGGCGCATGGTCTGCGTCAGGGTGCCCTTCGGGCCCTTCACGGTAACCTCACTGCCGTTGAGCTTGACCTCGACGCCTGCGGGGATGGCGATGTGCTTTCTGCCGATTCTTGACATATCAACGCACCCTCCCTTACCAGACAAAGGCCAGCACTTCGCCGCCCACGTTCAGTTTCTTGGCTTCCTTATCGGTCATGACGCCCTTCGAGGTGGAAAGGATCGCGACGCCGAGGCCCTTCATGACCTTGGGCATATCCTCACAGCTCGTGTAAATTCTCAGGCCCGGCTTGGAAACTCTGCGCAGGCCCGTAATGACGGGAGTCTTGCCGTCGGTGTACTTGAGCGTGATGTGAATCATGCCCTGCTTGCCGTCTTCTACAACGGCGAAGCTCTTAATATACCCTTCGTCCAGAAGAATCTGCGCAATGGCCTTCTTCATGTTAGACGCAGGAACATCGACCGTTTCGTGACGTGCCGTGCTCGCATTGCGGATGCGGGTCAGCAGGTCAGCGATGGTATCGGTGATTTGCATACCGTTTTACCTCCTTCGTCACTTACCAGCTTGCCTTACGCACGCCGGGGATCTGTCCCTTATATGCAAGCTCTCTGAAGCAGATACGGCAGACGCCGTACTTTCTCAGATACGCATGGGGACGTCCGCAGATCTTGCATCTGTTGTATTCTCTGGTGGAGAACTTCGCAGGGCGAGACTGCTTCACCTTCATACTGGTCTTAGCCATACTGTTTTCTCCTCCTTACTTCTCAAACGGGGCGCCGAGCTGGCCGAGCAGCTCCTTGGCCTCCTCGTCGGTCTTTGCAGTGGTGACGAAGCAGATGTCCATACCGCGGACCTTGTCGATCTTGTCATACTCGATCTCGGGGAACATCAGCTGCTCCTTGAGGCCGAAGGCAAAGTTGCCTCTGCCGTCGAAGCCCTTCGCGGAGATGCCGCGGAAGTCGCGCACGCGGGGCAGGGCGACGCAGAACAGGCGGTCGACAAATTCATACATACGGTCGCCGCGGAGAGTCACCTTGCAGCCGACCGGCATGCCCTCGCGAAGCTTGAAGTTCGCGACGGACTTTCTGGCCTTGCAGACAACGGCGCGCTGGCCGGTGATCTTTCCGAGATCGCCGACGATTGCTTCCACGATCTTGGGATTGTCTCTCGCCTCGCCGCATGCGACGTTGATGACGACTTTCTCAAGCTTCGGAATCTGCATGACGCTCTTGTAGCCAAATTTCTTAAAAAGCTCTCCCGCAATCTCATTCTGATAGCGGTCCTTCAATCTTGCCATGTGATTATTCCTCCTTCTTTAGAAAGTCGCGCCGCACTTCTTGCAGGCACGCATTTTGGTTCCGTCCGCCAGCACCTTGTGGGCAAGACGGGTAGGCTTTCCGCACGACGGGCAGACCACCATGACTTTGGAAGCATACATTGCTCCCTCCGCCTTGACGATACCGCCGGTCTCGCCCTGACGGCGCGGCTTGACGTGCTTGGTGACCATGTTGATGCCTTCGACGATCACCTTTTCCTCTTTCGGGCTGGTCTGAAGAACCTTGCCCTTCTTTCCCTTGTCCTTGCCGGACAGGACGACGACGGTATCGTCTTTTCTGATATGAAGCTTATTCACGTTTGGCCACCTCCCTTACAGAACTTCGGGTGCGAGGGAAAGGATCTTCATATAATCCTTTTCACGAAGCTCTCTCGCCACCGGCCCAAAGATACGGGTACCCTTGGGGTTCTTGTCTTCCTTGATGATGACGGCCGCATTGTCGTCGAAGCGGATATAGGTGCCGTCCTCGCGGCGCAGTCCCTTGGCGGAGCGCACGATAACGGCCTTGACGACATCGCCCTTTTTGACGGTGCCGCCGGGAGCGGCCTTCTTTACGGATGCAACGACAACATCGCCGATGTTGGCGTATCTTCTTCTGGTACCGCCGAGTACACGGATGCACATAAGCTCTTTAGCGCCGGTGTTGTCGGCAACCTTGAGGTAAGACTGCATCTGGATCATGAGCGGGTTCCTCCTTTCGGTATCCGCCGGCCTGCCGGGGTCTTTTCGACCGCTGCCGCCGCCCGTTCGCGGCGGCGCTCAGACCGGTTTCTGTTTATAATCGAATTACTTGGCCTTTTCGATGATCTCGGCAACGCGCCATCTCTTGTCCTTGGAAAGCGGGCGGGTCTCCATAATCACGACCTTGTCGCCGACGCCGCAGGAGTTCGCTTCATCGTGGGCCTTGAACTTCACGGTGCGCTTGACGATCTTTTTATAGAGAGGATGCTTCACGCTGTCGATCACGGCGACGACGACGGTCTTATCCATCTTGTCGCTGACGACCGTGCCGGTTCTCGTTTTTCTGAGATTTCTTTCGCTCACAGTAATTGCTCCTCCTTTCGGCCTCAGGCGTTCTTCTCGCCCAGCATCGTCTTGACACGGGCGATGTCCTTGCGGACCGCCTTCAGACGAAGGGGATTGTCGAGCTGGTTGACGGTATGCTGAAAGCGAAGGTTGAACAGCTCGGACTTGAGGTCGACGAGCTTCTGCTCGAGCTCCGTCACGGACATTTCTCTGAGTTCAGCGGCTTTCATTCTGCCTCAACCTCCTTCTGTTCTTCCTTCTTGACAAACTTGCACTTGATGGGCAGCTTGTAGGAAGCAAGGCGCATAGCCTCGCGGGCGGTTTCTTCCGGCACGCCGGCAATTTCAAACAGGACGCGGCCGGGCTTTACGACGGCGACCCAGTACTCGGGCGAACCTTTACCGGAGCCCATGCGGGTCTCGGCGGGTTTTTCGGTAACGGGCTTGTCGGGGAAAATCTTGATCCACACCTGACCGCCGCGCTTGATATAACGGGTCATGGCGATACGAGCCGCCTCGATCTGGTTGGAGGTGATCCACGCGGGTTCAAGTGCCTGCAGGCCGAAATCGCCGTTGGAGACGAAATTGCCGCGCATGGCCTTGCCCTTCATTCTTCCTCTGTGGACTCTGCGGAACTTTACTCTCTTGGGCAGAAGCATTATCTGCTGCCTCCTTCCTTACGGGGTTTTCTGGCGACCTCCTGCAGGACGTCGCCGGCATAGATCCAGACCTTGACGCCGATGCGGCCGTAGGTGGTAGCGGCCTCTGCGAAGCCGTAGTCAATGTCGGCACGCAGCGTCTGCAGCGGGATGGTTCCCTCGTGATACGTCTCAACGCGGGCGATTTCAGCGCCGCCCAGACGGCCGGCCAGCTGAACCTTGATGCCCTTGGCGCCGAACTTCATCGCACGGCCAATGGCCTGCTTCATCGCGCGGCGGAAGGAAACGCGTCCCACGAGCTGCGCCGCGATGTTCTCGGCGACGAGCTGGGCGTTCTTGTCGGCGGACTTGATTTCGACGACATTGACGAACACCTGGGTGGGATTTTCTTTGCCCTTATTGATGATCTTTTCGCATTCCTGACGGATCTTTTCGATCTCTGCGCCCTGGCGGCCGATGACGACGCCCGGACGGCTGCAGTGAATGCTGATGCGCACTTTGGCCGCGTCACGCTCGATCTCGATCTTCGGCACGCCGGCCTCATACAGGCGCTTCTTGAGATACTTTCTCAGCTGGTAATCTTCCACAAGGATGTCGCCGAAAGCGTTGTCCTTGGCAAACCAGCGGGAATCCCAGTCCTTAATGACGCCGACTCTCAGGCCGTGGGGATTGACTTTCTGTCCCATTGATGTTTACCCTCCTCTTTCGGTTATTCCTGTTCCTTCACCACAATGGTGATGTGGGACGTTCTCTTGTTGATACGGAAAGCTCTGCCCTGTGCGCGCGGCATGATGCGCTTCATCGTCATGCCGGGAGTTACGAAGCACTCGGAAACGACCAGATGGTTTTTATCCATGTTGTGGTTGTTCTCCGCGTTCGCAATGGCGCTCTTGAGCAGCTTGAAAACCGGCTCGCTCGCGGCCTTGGGGGTATGCTTCAAGGTCGCAAGTGCGAGGTCGGTGGGCTTGTTGCGGATGAGGTCAAGCACGATCTGCACCTTGCGGGGAGCGATGCGTACGCCTCTCAGGTATGCCCTGGCTTCCATGATAGTTCCTCCTTTCGGCCGTCAGTTGGTCTTCTTCGCGCCGGCATGGCCGCGGAAGGTTCTGGTGGGGGCAAACTCGCCGAGCTTGTGGCCGACCATATCTTCGGTGACATAGACCGGAACGTGCTTGCGGCCGTCATGGACCGCAAAGGTGTGGCCGACAAAATCCGGGAAGATCGTTGAGGATCTGCTCCAGGTCTTGAGGACCTTCTTTTCCTTGGAGGCGTTCATCGCCTGCACTCTTTCGAGCAGCTTTTCCTGTACATAGGGGCCTTTTTTCACACTTCTACCCATAGTTGACTGACGCCTCCTTTACTTCGCGTTGCGGCGCTTGACAATATACTTGTCAGTGCGGTGATGTTTGTCTCTGGTCTTGTAACCCAGCGCGGGCTTGCCCCACGGGGTCACAGGGCCGGGACGGCCGACAGGGGATTTGCCTTCGCCGCCGCCGTGCGGGTGGTCGCAGGGGTTCATGACGGAACCGCGGACCGTGGGGCGCACGCCGAGGTGGCGGGTGCGGCCGGCCTTGCCGAGAGATACGTTTTCATGATCGATGTTGCCGACCTGACCGATGGTGGCCATGCAGGCCATCGGCACCTTGCGCAGCTCTCCGGAGGGCAGACGCAGCAGTGCGAAGCCGCCTTCCTTCGCCATGAGCTGAGCCATGACGCCCGCGGCGCGTGCCAGCTGAGCGCCCTTGCCGGGATACAGCTCAACATTATGCACGAAGGTACCGGTCGGAATGTTCTGCAGGGGCAGCGCGTTGCCGGGCTTGATGTCGGCGGAAGAACCGCTCATCACCGTGTCGCCGACCTTCAGGCCGTTCGGAGCGATGATGTAGCGCTTTTCGCCGCTTTCGTACTGCACGAGGGCGATATGCGCGGAGCGGTTGGGATCGTACTCGAGCGTGAGAACGGTCGCCGGCATATCGGCGAGCTCGCGCTTGAAGTCGATGATACGGTATTTCTGACGGTTGCCGCCGCCGTGGTGGCGGACCGTGATGCGGCCCGTGTTGTTGCGGCCGGCGTGCTTCTTGATGATCGTCAGCAGGCTCTTTTCGGGCGCGACCTTAGACAGGCCCGAATAGTCGGTGACGCTCATGCCGCGGCGGCCGGGGGTCGTCGGCTTGTAGAATTTAATAGCCATTCTGGTGGTTCACTCCTCATACTTGTTAGCGGGATAAATCGAGAATCCCATAAGCCAAGCTTGCAAATTTCTCGGTCGGGCGGACACGTTACATCATGGACTCGAAGAATTCGATCTTCTTGGAGTCGGCGGTAACGGTAACGATCGCCTTTTTCCAGCTTTTCGTCATGCCTGCGGTACGGCCCATTCTCTTGAGCCTGCCGCCGACGTGCATGGTGTTGACGGCTGCGACCTTGACGCCGGGAAAGAGCTTTTCGACCGCTTCGGCGATCTCAAGCTTATTGGCATCCTTTGCAACCTCAAAGGTGTACTTGCCCTGCATGATTCCGTTCATGCTGCGCTCGGTGATGATCGGGCGGATGACGATATCCTGTGCGAATTTCATTTATGCGTACACCTCCTCAAGCTTCAGAGCGGCATCCTTGGAAACGACGAGCTTGTCGGCTCCGACGATGTCATACACATTGATGGTGTTGGGCAGAGCGGTCTTGACGCCCGGGATGTTTGCTGCGGACTTGACGAGCTTGTCGTTCTTCGCGGCCTCAACGATCAGGGCCTTGCCCTCAACCTTGAGCGCGGCAAGCATCTTGACAACATCCTTGGTCTTGTAGGCGTCGAGCGTGATGGCGTCGACGACGACAAGGCTGTTCTCCGCGACCTTCGAGGAGAATGCGGACTTCATCGCAAGACGTCTGACCTTTTTATTGACGGAATAGCCGTAATCGCGGGGCTTGGGGCCGAGCGCGATACCGCCGTGGTACCACTGGGGAGCGCGGATGGAGCCCTGTCTGGCGTGACCGGTGCCCTTCTGGCGCCACGGTTTTCTGCCGCCGCCTGCGACTTCGGTTCTCGTCAGCGTGGACTGCGTGCCCTGACGCTGGTTCGCAAGAAAATTCTTGACCACCGTGTGCACCGCCACCTGATTGGGTTCAATTCCGAACACGGCATCGGACAGCTCGATCTCGCCGACCACTTCTCCGGCCATGTTGTAAACGTTAACCTTCGGCATTGTAGTTCCTCCTCCCTTTTAAGCCTTCTGGCCCTTCACGGCGTCGGTGATGGTGACAATGCCGCCCTTGGGGCCGGGGATCGCACCGCGCAGCGCGATCAGATTGTTTTCAGCGTCGACCTTGACGATGTCAAGGTTCTGGATGGTGACCCTCTCCGCGCCGAGATGGCCGGCCATCTTCTTGCCCTTGTAAATACGGGAGGGATCGGAGCAGGCGCCCATGGAGCCGGCCTCTCTCGCGACCGGGCCGGTGCCGTGCGTAGCCTTGAGGGAACGGGTGCCGTAGCGCTTGATCGTGCCGGCATAGCCCTTGCCCTTGCTGGTGCCGCAGACGTCGACCTTTTCTCCGGGGGCGAATACGTCCGCCTTGATGATGTCGCCGACGTTCGCTTCAATTGCGAATTCTCTGAGGAATTTCTTGTTCGCGACGTCCGCCTTTGCGAAATGGCCCTTGGCCGGCTTGTTCACGTGCTTGTCCGATACCTCGCCGAAGCCGAGCTGCACGGATTCATATCCGTCGTTTTCGACCGTCTTCTTCTGTACGACGACGCAGGGACCAGCCTCGATGACCGTCACCGGGATAAAGCTGCCGTTTTCGTCAAAGAGCTGGGTCATGCCGAGTTTCTTGCCGATGATTGCTTTCTGCATACTGGTTTTTTCCTCCTTTGGTCATTGGTTGACGCAGACGCGCCAACATTACCTTTGCTCGCTTTGTTTGCGACGCAGTTATCAAAACTCCGTAAAATCAGAGCTTGATTTCGATCTCAACGCCCGCGGGCAGTTCCAGGCCGGTCAGGGCCTCGACGGTCTTGTTGCTGGGACGAAGGATGTCGATCAGGCGCTTGTGGGTGCGCATCTCGAACTGCTCGCGGGAATCCTTGTACTTGTGCACCGCGCGCAGAATCGTTACGACTTCCTTGTCGGTCGGCAGCGGAATCGGGCCGGAAACCTTGGCGCCCGTACGCTTTGCGGTCTCCACGATCTTTTCGGCCGCAGCGTCGACCAGCTGACTGTCATAGCCTCTTACACGAATCCTGATTTTTTCTTTGACTGCCATTTTCATCGCCTCCTGAATTTTTTGTTTTGGCGACGTCCTGTTTTTTCAATCCACTGTGCCGTGTGTTTCCTGTATTTGGCCGTAAAAAATCGGTTAAACTGCAAACCGCAGTTTAACCGGGAAAGGCCTCAGGCCTCACAACCGCACAGCGGTCGTAAAAATAGGTCGCCCGGTTTTAAAATCGGACATACTCCGCGGAAATTCCCCACCGCAATGGGTGGCCACCTCCCGCATCATCGCATATCGCAGCAGTCACGCAAGGTATATATTATCACAGGGAAACAGCGTTTGCAAGCGTTTTTTTGCGTTTTTTTCAAAAAAGTGCCATTTCGTGCAGAAACGCAGAAATTCTCTGTTTCATACAAACAATTTTCCCTTTTCTGTACAGATTATCCATTTGTCCTCAAAAAATTCCCGTCCGCGCGTCATGCGGACGGGAACACACGCTCTCTATCCTATTATATATAGTATATGTATCCTCAAAGGAGCACCGCCGCGCCGTCAGAAAAATTCATACTTGCCGACAGCCGTCTCATTCTTGAGCTTTTTGGAAATGCAGAAAGAATCCACCGCTGCGATCACCGCATATGTTCCCTGAATCACAAGTCCGGAAACACCGCCGCTGGTAAAGCCGTTGAGCAGCACATATGCGATAAAAATCAAAATTCCTTTCACAAGCTGTCCGTTGCAGGCCTGCCCCATGCCGGGCATAATAGCGGAAATCAACGCCGCAGCGAACGGAGAAAAACGCATCTTATCGGGTGTGACGGGTTTATTGGGATCCTCCGGCCCGGTCAGATGACCGCAGGCGTCGCACTTCGCCGCGCCCGGCTGTGCGAGCTTCTCCCCGCAGAAAGCGCAGTATTGATTTCCGACGCCCTTTCCCTTGCGGCAGATAATGCACACGACATGGCGGTCATTGAGCTCCGCCCCGCAGTTTTTGCAATACATATCGTATATAGTCCCCTTTCCGGACGTTTCTGTCTCTTCTCCAAAGAATACGCTTTTCGGTGTCTTGCTGTCAAGAAACGAATTGTAAACTTCTTTTTTGACATACGCAGAGCCGGTGTCCTCCAAGATGGAAAACACCGGCTCTGCGCAGGTAGAATGCAGATGGAAGCTTTTACAGCGGAAGATTGCAGTGCTTCTTCCACGGAAGGCTGACGTACTTTGTCTTGAGGGAATCGAACGCACGGATTACTTCCATGCGGGTATCAACCGGATTAATGATGCGGTCCACATATCCGCGGCGGGCTGCCGCATATGGATTCTGGAAATTGCGGTCGTATTCCGCAGTGCGGGCCGCGCGCACCTCTTCAGGATTTTCCGCGGCGTCGATCTCCTTTTTAAAGATGATATTCGACGCCTCGGCCGCGCCCATGACGGCGATCTCGCCGGTGGGCCAAGCCATGTAAATGTCGGAGTGCAGTTCCTTAGAGCACATCGCGTTGTGCGCGCCGCCGTATGCTTTGCGCATCAGCACCGTAACCTTCGGCACGGTCGCCTCGGAGAAAGCATACAGCATTTTCGCGCCATGGCGGATAATGCCGTTGTATTCCTGCTGTGTGCCGGGCAGAAAGCCGGGAACATCCACCAGCGTCAGCAGCGGAATATTGAACGCGTCGCAGAAGCGGATAAAACGCGCCGCCTTGCAGGAAGCGTTAATATCCAGACAACCGGCAAGGTAATTCGGCTGGCTGGCCACGATACCGATCGTCTCGCCGTTGATTCGCGAAAAGCCCGTCACCACATTGCGTGCCCAAAGCGCCTGCGTCTCCATAAAGGAACCCGTGTCCGCAATGGACTCGATGACAACCTTCATATCGTAAGCCTTTTTCCCCGTCGTGGGAATATAGTCGAGCAGATATTCGAGTTTTTTCTCGGCAGGCTCCGTCGGCTCATATGAGGGCGGATTCAGCTTGCTGTTCTGCGGCAGATACTCCATCAAACGGCGGACAGACTCATAGCATTCCTGCTCGCTGTTCGACATAAAGTGCGAAACGCCGTTCTTTGTATTCTGCACCATAGCGCCGCCGAGCTGTTCCGCGGTTACATCTTCTCCGAGCGCCACTTTGCACACGCGCGGACCTGTGACGTACATATTGGTCAGCTGATTGACCGTAAAGATAAAGTCCGTCAGGGACGGTGAATACACCGCGCCGCCGGCGCACGGGCCAACAATAATAGAAATCTGCGGCACAACGCCGGACATGATGGAGTTGCGGTAAAAAATTTCGCCGTAGCCGTGTTTGGCGTCAACGCCCTCCTGAATGCGGCCGCCGCCGGAATCCTGAATTCCGATCACGGGACAGCCCGCCGCAAGCGCAAGGTCCATCACTTTACAGATCTTTTTGGAGTGCATCTCGCCAAGCGCGCCTCCAAGATAGGTGAAG
Organism: uncultured Oscillospiraceae bacterium; assembly: GCA_934232845.1. GTDB lineage: Bacteria > Bacillota > Clostridia > Oscillospirales > Ruminococcaceae > Yanshouia. The sequence continues at coordinate 64,014 of CAKQGD010000001.1, read as the reverse complement.
TCGTCCGCGTATACATAGACGGTACGATTGTGAATCGTTCCATAGCCCGTCACTACACCGTCGCCCGCTCTGCGTTTCTTTTCCATGCCGAAATCCGAGCACCGGTGTTCAACAAATTCATCCAGTTCTACAAAGCTGCCCGGATCGAGCAGAAGATCAATACGCTCACGCGCATGCAGCTTGCCCTTGGCATGCTGTTTTTCGTAACCTTTGCGGCCCTGCTCATCCTGAGCTGTATTTTTTGCGTTCAAGACCCGAAAATCTTCGACGGCCTCTCGCATCGTCTGATATGCCATGTTATCACCAAACCTTCTTTAAGTCTGGATCAAACCGTGTACCCCCTACCGAACCGGCGATATCGGACATTTTGCGAAAAGAGGCCTTTTGAGCCTGCCGCCGGTCGTCAGACCGCGCCGCACTCCTTCAGCTTGGCAATATCCTCATCGCTCATATTCAGCAGCTCTTTGAGAATCTCATCGGTGTCCGCGCCCAGTACCGGCGCAGCCGAACGGATCTCAGACGGAGTACCGCTGAGTTTGATCGGAATTCCGGGCATCTTAACCGGGCCGGCGACAGGATGATCGACTTCTACGATCATATCACGCGCCTGCACCTGCGGATTTTTGATGACCATTTCAATATTATTAATAGGAGACTCCGGTACGCCTGCATCGTCAAGCAGCTTCTGCCACTCAGCCACAGGCTTTTTCTTCGTTTCCGCTTCGATCATGGGCCGAAGCTCTTTGTAATTTTCAAACCGCTTCGGGTTCGTCTCGAATCTGGGGTCGTCGATCATATCCTCACGGCCGATCACGCGGCAGAAGCTCGCCCAGAGCTTGTCGTTGCCGGCGGAGACCATGATATTGCCGTCGCTCGTTTCAAACGTCTCAAACGGCACAATGGACGGATGACGGTTGCCCTGCGGCTTGGGTGAAACGCCGCTGACCATATAGCGGGCGATTGCATTTTCCAAAATGGCGACCTGGCAGTCAAGCATCGCAACGTCAACCATCTGACCGACGCCGGTCTTATCGCGGCTGCACAGCGCACCGAGGATTCCGATTGCGCAGAAAAGTCCCGCAGTGATATCGCCGACGGACGTGCCGACGCGCGTAGGAGCGCCGCCCTCCTGTCCGGTGATGCTCATGATGCCGCCCATCGCCTGCACAACTGCGTCATAGGCAGCACGCTTGGAATACGGTCCGGTCTGGCCGAAGCCGGATGCGGAGGCGTAAATCAGCCGGGGATTCAGCTCTTTGAGAACATCATAACCCAAGCCGAATTTTTCCATCGTGCCGGGACGATAGTTTTCCACAACCACGTCGGCCTTCTTTACCATTTCTTTAAAGGTCTTGACTGCCTCGGGGTTTTTGAGGTTCATCGTGATACTTCTCTTGTTGCGGTTGATGCTCATGAAGTATGCACTTTCGCCGTTGACATACGGGCCGAACGCACGGCTGTCGTCGCCGGTTTTGACCGCCTCAATCTTGATGATGTCGGCTCCCATATCACCGAGAATCATCGTTGCATACGGACCCGCCAATACGCGGGTCAGATCCAGAACCTTAAGTCCTTCGAGTGCTCTTGCCATGTTTTTCATTCTCCTTTGATAAAATCTTTAGAGAGCGGATACTCTCTCCCCTTTATGCCTTCGGAATAAGATTCCTCGGCAACTTAATCTTACCTTTTCAGGGCGGCGTTGTCAACGAGAGTAAAAGAGAATTTCTCTTTCCCGCCGAAAGCGCCCCCTATTTTGAAAGACGGGAGAGCCACGACAAAAGCAGAGCTTTGCAGAGGTAGGAGGGAGCCGCCTTTTTCCACAGGCGGCTCCCTCTTTTTTGAGATGAGAAAAATCAGAACGGGAAGAAAATCGGGATCAGAATGCAGCCTTCGATGATCATAATCAACTCAAGCAGGCCGCCGCACTTGGCAAAGTCGCTGAACTTGTAACCGCCGAGACCGTAAGCGATCGTATTGGAAGGGGTCGCAACAGGGGTCAGGAAGCACAGGGAAGCGCCGATGCCGACCGCCATGCAGAAGGGCAGCGGGCTGACGCCCAGCAGGTTGCCGGCGGTGATTGCGATCGGGGTCGCAACGGCGGCGGCAGCGGTGTTGGACATAAAGTTGGTGATAATGCAGGTGGCGACAAAGACCACGAGCAGAGCCATCGTCGGGCTGGAGGCCATGCCGAGCAGCTTAGCGGCGATCAGAACGTCAGCGCCCGTCTTAACCAGAGCGTCGCCAAGGGCGAGCATGCCGGCAAACAGGAAGATGGTGTTCCAGTTAACCGCCCTGTAGGCGTCCTTCATAGAGATACAGCCGGTCGCAACAACGATGCACATGCCGAGCATAGCGCCGGTCGCGGGCTTTACCCAGTTCAGGGCGATGGCAACGATCATCACGACAAAGACAGCCGCGGCGATCGGCATTTTAGCGGTATTGTATTCGATCTTCTCGTTAGAAGTCATCGTGCTGTCCGCATCGGTGACGTCACGGTCGGGCAGCAGCTTGACGCCGACAAGGGCAAAGTAGAGCAGCGCCACAACAAAGAAGCAGATGCCGAGGGGGGTATAGTCAAAGAAAGAGAATCCCTCGACACCGTAGGTCTCCATCAAGCCGTTGACAACGCCCTTGGAGGAAGCGCCCATCAGGGTCATATTGCCGCCGATGCAGATCAAAAACGCCATCGGCATGATGACTTTGGAAGGTTTAAGGCCGGCTTCCTTCGCAGCCGCTACGATAACGGGAGCAAACAGAGCCATTGTCGCGGAGTTGGACAGGAAAGCGGACATGATACCGAGGGTGGCTCCCATGATAAGGACCAGACGCTTCTGCGTCTTGCCGGCGACCTTTAGAATCGCATCGCCGATTTTGGCGGCAAGGCCGGTTTTAAAGATCGCGTCGCCGACGATAAACATCGCCATGAACGTGACGACCCACTGTTCGCCGAAGTTTGCAAAAGCCGTTTTACCGGAAATAATCTCAATTCCCGGGAAAGAAAGAGCAACCGGAACCAGCATCGCGGTAACACCAAGCGGGAGGGCCTCCGTAAAGAACAGAGCGAAAGAAATCACAAGGATAATGATGCATTCAACTGCGCCTTTCATATCCACGGCCGACATATCAATATCGGCTTCCAATGCGAAGGACATCGTACTCATGCCAACGGCAAGTACTATACAAAGGAACAGCACTGATAAAGCTTTTCGTGACAGTTTCATCGCCAAACCTCCATTTTTTCTTTTTTCCTCTGGGCATACAGTCAACCGAAATGCCGCGGCCGCCGGCAGATCCTATGAATGTATCTATTCCCTTTGGATCGATCAAGCTAACACCGAATGACAAGCGTTTCTCATCAAGCGGCGGTAACTACCACAAGAATATATTTGGTATACCATTTTGTCAACATGGAAATTCCTTTTTCTCTATAAACGTTCATAATTCTTGAATTATTTTATTTAATTTGCCGATATATTTTGCTCTTAAAAGTCTATTTAAGAATAAAATAGCGTAGAACCATTTGATTTTGATCTACTTTTAAATTTTAAATAAATTGTAAATGGCATGCCGTTTTGGCGCAACGAAATAAACTCCCCGAATGGTGAAGCCTGCTCTCCTCGGCAAAGAATCCTTTTTTAAAAATAAAATTGACAAAAATGTACAGTTCGGCAAAAACGTGTTATAATGTCGGTATATCGATTCCCAAAGAGGAGGAAACATCATGGCCGGTTTTGAAGGGGCCGACGTCAAAAGAAATTACGTCGTTGATTATATCGTCTCCGCGATCCGCAGCGGCGAACTTACGAAAGGAGAGTCCCTGACCGAGCGCGCGCTGGCCGCAAAGCTGAACGTCAGCCGCACACCGGTCCGCGAGGCCTTCCGCTGCATGGAGGAGTTGGGGCTTCTGCAGACGGCTCCGCACAGGGGCACCCACGTCGCAGCCTATTCCAGTGAAAAGATTTCGCATCTCTATGACGTTCGAGAAATGCTCGAAGGTCTGGCCGCCCGCAGCGCGGCTCTTTTCCACACCGCCGAAGAGGCCGACGAAATGAAGCATCTGCTGGAACAATCCGATCATTTTTATCAAAACGGCCAGATCGACGAACTTGCCGCGATCAATATTCGCTTTCATTCCCTGCTCGCGCAGATGTCGCATAACGACTATCTGATTCTTCAGCTTCAGCAGCTGCGCGACAACATCAGTCTTTTGTTCGCGGAGTCCCTCCGCATGAAAGAGCGCCCGCAGCGCACGCTGGCAGAGCATCGCATGATTCTCGAGTCCATCTTGTCGCACAGCTCCGAGCTCGCGGAAAACACCGCCCGGCTGCACATCCGCAACGCCTTTGAAAACATTCAAGCCAAGCTGACTCTTATGGAAAAAGAATCCCGCGCGAACGCCGAAAAGGAAGAAAACTGACTTTCGGCAAAACACCGCTTTAAAAGCCGTCTTTCCGTTCTTACGGAGAGATGGCTTTTTCTTATTCCTCCGAGGCCCTTGCCGCGGAGGAATAAGAATGAAGAAAATAGAGAGGCGGAAAAACAGCGTCCTTCGATACCGGTTTTTTCGGCTCCGCGGGGCAGCGAAGATAAATTTCAAAAAACGCCGTTTCAGAACATTCCCGTTCAAAAGGGAAATTCTTCGCTTTCAGAATGTGTATGTCACATTGCAGCGGGCCAGCTCAGATCTTACATCACGGCAGCGGTTGATTTCCGCCTGATAAGCCGAAAAGGAATTCGACGCCAGCAGATGGCAGAATACGGTGTGCCCTACATTGGCGCGTCGGGCAATTTCACAGCCCTCTGTCACGGACATATGAATATGCTTTCGCTCTGTCTGCTCGTCGAGAACTCCCGCCTCGCAGAGGAGCAGATCCGCCCCCTTCGCAAACGGAATCAATTTTTCGGTATACGCCGTATCAGAGGTGTAGACCATGCATTTCCCTTTGCAGCGCACACGCACCGCGTACGTTTCCACGGGGTGCACCACCGGGAGAAAAGAGAGTTCCATATCGCCGATTTTCAGTCCCGTTTTTCCTTCGAAGAGCTGCGTATTCAGCGAACGGATGCCCCTGATTCGTTCGCTGGTATCTGCCGGCGTCGCAGGCAGATACAGTGCGGCGGGACAGTTCGGTTCATATTGTCGGACATACTGCAGCACGCTGACATCTCCGATATGGTCCTCGTGCAGGTGCGAAAGAATTACCGCATCCAGCTGATCCCAGCGTCGGTGGCGTGCATAATTGACAAGGCTGCCGTTTCCGAGATCGAGCACAATATTCGTCGTATCGCTCGATACCAAAAAGCCTGTTACGGCGCCGTCAGGCCCCGGATAGGGGCCATAGTTTCCAAGAATTGTAAGTTGCATGGTTCCTCCTGTCTTTAAAAAGGCTCAGTCGAGCGCATTCTCCTTGAACATCGTGCGCACCTTGGACTGCTTTTTGAGAAGTTCATCGATCTCCTCCCCGCTCATGCCGAGCTCGGAGAAAATCTCGCGGTTGTTCTGACCGAGAATCGGGGCGCCGTGCTTGATCTCGGGCGGAGTTTTGCTGAAGTGAAGCGCGCTGTTGGGCACCTTGTAGGTTCCGGCGGTCTTGTGGTCGACCTCGATGATCATATTGCGCGCCTGAATACACTCATCCTCACAGGCCTGCTTGATATTGTTGATCATGCCGCAGGGAACGCCCACCTTAAGCAGCGCGTCCGCAAGGGGCTTGGTCTCCCACTCGGCGGTCTTGGCGCGAATCAGACCGTGAATCTCATCGCGGCGCTCCAGACGCGCGTTGCAGGTGGAAAAGCGCGGATCGTCAATCAGCTCTTCAATTCCCAGTACACGGCATAGCTCCGCATAGGTGTTGTCCCGGTTCGCGGCCAGAATAATGGTGCCGTCCTTCGTCGGGAAATCGCCGAAGCAGGTGTTCATCGGATGCTCATTGCCGAGACGTCCGGCAATCTGGCCGAAGTTCAGATAACGGGTCACGGCGTTTTCACAGCTGACGCCGAACATCGCATCGAGCATGGAAACATCCAGATGCTGGCCCTCTCCGGTCTTTTCGCGATGGAGAAGCATCGCCACCGTGCCGATCACCGCATGAAGTCCTGCGAACATATCCGCGACAGAAGCGCCTGCGCGCAGCGGACGGCCGTCCTTTTCGCCGGTGATGCTCATAAAGCCGCTCATCGCCTGAATGACGATATCGAGCGCGCCGCGCTTGGCATACGGGCCGGTCTGCCCAAAGCCGGAGATCGACGTGTAAATAATATCGGGCTTGTATTGAACCACATCTTCATAGGCGATTCCCATGCGCTTGGTGACGCCGGGACGGAAATTTTCGACAATGACATCCGCCGTCTTAATCAATTCAACCAAAAGTTCGTGCTGCTGCGGGTCCTTCGCATCCAGCGTGACGCTTTTCTTTCCGCGCATGATGCTCAGGTCATACGCGCGTTCGCCGCCCAGATATGGGCCGCTGGCAATCTTCTTGTCAGGGCGTTCGATGCGGATTACCTCCGCTCCCATATCGGAAAGCATACAGGTTGTCAGCGGACCGGATAGAAATGATGTAAAGTCAATCACGCGATAGCCATTGAGAATTCCCATTCGTATCACTCCTTGCGTTTCGCTTCATTGGGATACCATTTTCACTTTTTCGTTGAATAAAGGTGTCTTTCATTCTTGCCAAGTTTTCGCAAAACCTCTGGCTTTATTATATTAATGGTATACCATAATTTCAACCTCACAAAGAGTTTTTCTCTCTTCTGTTTATTTTTGATCTTGTTTTCTTGGCGAAATTGACAATTATAGATCTCAAATATCATTTTTATAATGGATTAATTGTAAAAACGATAGCTTTTAATCTATTATTTTGTTTTATTTCGAGAACATCTCAATCTTCGATCGGTCAAGCTTGGTATTCCATTTCATTAAAAAAAAGAAAAGCGAAACGCCGGAACGGGGTTTCGCTTTTTTCAAAAATGTATCCCAGTTCGGTATTTTTATTTCAGTGCAAATTCCCGGAACATTGTGCGTCTTTTGGCCTGTTCCTGCAAAATAGCGTCGACTTCTTCTTCCTTCAAGCCAAGGGAAGCAAATATTTCCCGGTTGTTTTCGCCGAGAACCGGTGCGCCCTTCTTCAGCTCAATCGGCGTTTCGCTGAGCTTGAACGGACTGTTCGGCAGGCGGTAGACCCCGGCGGTCGGATGCTCGACCTCGGCAATCATAATCTCGCCCAGCACAAAGCCCAGCACGATCGCTGCGCTCGGCACCTTGAATCTTCTCAGCAGCAGGCCGAGCAGTCCGAACGCCAGCGTCACATACATCGAGAACATATCCCCCGAGTATGCGTAAGAACCCGTAAAGACCAGAGCGATCACCACCGAAATCAAAATCGGCTTTTTCAGAGACGCGATGTTCATCGCAAACCTGAGAATCGCCAAAGCGATAAAGAACATCATGATGTTCGAAACCAGCAGCGTGATGAAAATACTGAACGGAATCTCTGGATTTGTGTCGAACAGCGTCGGACCGCAGGCGACGGAATGAATCGAAAGCGCCGCCAGCATGATCGCCGTCGAGTTGCTGCCCGGAATACCAAGGGCCAGCAAAGGCACCATCGCACCGCCCGTCACGGCGTTGTTCGCACTTTCCGGCGCGCAGATGCCAAGTGGATTTCCTTCTCCGAAGCCCTCTGCCTTGGAGAGGTTCTTGACCTGATTGTATGCGAGGAAAGAAGCCGCCGTAGCGCCCGCGCCCGGCATAACGCCGACAACAAGGCCAAGCGCCGCGGAGAAAACTGCCCACGGAATCAGAGGCTTGATCTCCGCCCATTTGGGAAAGCTCAGGTCCGGCTTCATGCCGGCAATCGAAAGTCCCTCGCCCCGGCGGCAGGCTTCCGCCTGCTGGAACATCTCTGTAACCGCATACAGGCCCATCATCAGGGTGACGACCTCGATGCCGCTGTTGAGATCCTTGATTCCAAAGGTAAAGCGCTTGGCGCCGTTAAAGGGATCCAAGCCGACGGTGGAGAGCAGAACGCCGATGCTGCCGGCGAGAACACCCTTAAAGACGTTCTTCTCACCAAACGAGCAGACCATCGACAAGCCGAGAAACGCAAGGCCAAAGTACTCCGCAGGGCCGAATGCAAGCGCAACGGACGCCAGCGGCATGACCAGCACCGCAAGAAATACCGCACTGAATACTCCGCCGAAGCAGGAAGATATCAGCGACGTATACAGCGCCAGACCGGGTTTGCCCTTTTTCGTCAGGGGATAGCCGTCTAAAACCGTGCAGGCCGCCGCGTTTGTGCCGGGCGTGCCGATCAGGCACGCGGGGATCGAGCCGCCGTATTCGCCGCCGCAGTAGACGCCGCAGAGCATCATGATAGCGCTCATGTGGTCCATCGTATACGTAAAGGGAAGCATCAGCGCCATGGCAATCGTCGAGTTGATTCCGGGAATCATGCCCCCGATGGTGCCCCACGCAACGCCCAGCAAAATAAAGAGCAGAGAGTGCAGCGTAAAGACATTTTGAATTCCAAGTAAAATATTCTCCAGCATGGCTTCGCTTCCCCTTGTGCTTCGCGAGCCGACCTGCGCCACGATGATTCATCTGGCCCACGCCTTGCAGAAAAACGGCCTGTCTCCATCCGATTTGAATCTCTCTTTGACCGTATACGGCACCTCCGCCGTACGAGAAGCCATAAAATACGGTTCGTTCTGCGGCTTTGTCCCCCGAACGGCCTACCGTCCCGACGAGGATATGACGCGCATCCGCATCGTCCATGTCAAAGGCTTTGAAAGCCGCCGCATCGTCTACCTTCTTCAAAGAAAAAACGCGGCTCTTCGTCCCGAACTTCTTCTCTTTAGGCGCTTTGTGCTGAGCAGTGAATCCCATTTGGAATTCGCGCTTTGATGTCAAGCATGCCGCACCTGCGTCTTTTGTATCTGAAAGCTCTGCCGAAATGATGCCCCTCCGCCGATTTCAAATAGAAAGGCAGATAATGTGTCTTTGCAGCGAAAAAATCAAAGTGTAACGATACCGCCGTGCAGAACAAAAGTGCCCGCCCCGAAGAGCCTTGCGCCCGCAGGCTGAATACACTTTTCTTCTACGGCCCTGCACCGGATGACGAATCCGTTGATCTGCCCAAGATCATCGAAGACTTCTGCGCATTCGTCGGCTCTGTCTGCGAATAAGACCGCATAAAACGCCCCGGCGTATAAACGGGACAAAAAAACCTCCCGTCCGATACAAAAAATCGGACGGGAGGTTTTTATTATGCAGCATGTAAAAGGTGTATTTTAAAATCTAATCTGGCACCGGTTCGGCTCATACAGCAAAGTTCGGGCTATTTTGGGCCTATCTTTTTTTCGCACGGCTTACAATTGTTCCATAAAAGCCATCTTGGGTGTCGTCTGTCACCATAAGTTCTCCGCTCTTTATAAAATATTGGATTCTTTTCGCGATAAAAACATCTCCCGTCGGTATCTTTTGTTTCACCAACGCATTTCCTATCAGGTTTGCAGTCCTGCAAGCTTCTGTTGGAAATTCGCATCTGATGCGGTCGTCGTAATAGCTTTCATCTGTGCTGATGACCGCACCATTTTCAAAGACGCGCAAAGGCGCATTCTCTTCCTTTCTCTTTTTCCATTGCTGTGCCAATTTGCTGACTTCGGCTTTAGTAAGATTTTTTTCTCTGTTCAGAAAAGTCCCAAACAGCTCGGGTTCTACATCTCCCCAGCCACGGTACTCGATGATGCAGCCATCCTCCCGCTGCACTGTTTCGGGCAGTCCGACAACACTGATCTCGGTTTCGCTGTCTTTTAATAAATCTGCAACAAACAACAAGCCGCACTGCGCGTCAGGCGTTCTGTCCAGCCAAATTCGCACCTTGCCCGAGGCTGCTTTCAGCTTCTCCAAATCTTCGATGCAGCTGCCCCAAAAAGAACGAACGGCCTGCTCTGCATTCGGATGCTCTTGATGCCTGTCAAAAGCAGCCATGGAGCATACATACTCTTTTCGCGGACATCCCTCCAAGGTAATCGGCGCTTTGATATCCCCCTCCGACAGTCCAAACGAAATACCGACAACGTCTTCTCTTTTGCCGCCGAGCATAACCGCCTTCTTTTGCAATTGCAGTTTTCTTTTTTTATATTCCTTTAACGCTTTTCTCTTTGCGAAATAAGAAGAAAGCCCTTTGGGGCCGGTAATCACGCTGATCGCTCCGCCTATCTCGCTGCCGCATTTCTGCGCAACGATTAATGCCCCTTTTACGGAATCGCCGAAACACACTTCCAGCATATGCTGTGCCACCTCGTCCGCATTATTTTAGTGACTTTTTGCTTTTCTCTTTAAACCCCAGCATAGCACATAAAAAGAAATGATAGCAAGTTCCATATTCTATTTGCAGTATATCAAAATCGGCGGCAGGTAAAAGCGCCTGCCGCCGATCTGTTTTTTTTTGATTACACCGCCGCGCGGGAAAGCGCACGGGTCACAGCGCAGGCAGCCATCCAGCCGACCGCAACGGAGAGAAAGTCCTTCGCCAGATACGGCACGGAAACGGTCAGCGCCGCCTTGGCAAAGTCAACCTGCGCCACGAGCATAAACTGCAGCACGCCGCACAGATGACACGCCAGCAGCCCGAGCACCCCGATGCCCACAGCCGCCGCGGGTTTTTTACAGAGCGTGCCCAAGCCGCAGAGCGCGGCCATCAGAACAAAGCCCCAGAGAAAGCCGCCCGTCACGCCGAACAGCTTGGCGAAACCGCCCGTAAATCCCGCAAACACCGGTGCGCCGACTGCGCCGAGCGCGATATACACCCCGACGCACGCCGCGCCGCGCTTCGCGCCGAGCGCATAGCCCGCCAGCGCGACCGCAAAGGTCTGCAGCGTAATGGGCACGCCGGACGGCATGGGAATCGAAATCTGAGACAACACCGCAATCAGCGCGGCAAACAGCGCAATGCGCACAAGCGTTCTTGTATTCTGCATGAGATAGCTTCCTTTCTGTAATCACGCGGTTTCTTTTTCGCGCAAAATCATCCGTTTTAATCCGAAAAAAGCAGACAGCAAGCCTGTCCGCGCGGCGAAACTAAAAGTGCGCTTCAACCGTGCAGAGCCTTTGACACGAGAAACCGTGTCCGTTTCAAAGCTTGGGACGGACGCTCACCTCTCCGGAAGAGAGCAGCCTTTCGCTGCCATCCGGCAGGCGCACCCGCAGACGGCATTCCTCATCGATCCCGATTGCCCGGGCAGGCTGAGGATCCGTGCCGAGAATCGTAATCTCCCGCCCGACAACAACCGACCGGCGGCAGTATTCCTCCCAAAAAACACGCTGCGGCAGCGCGCGGTAATATTCCCAAAAGCGCCGCAGAATCCCCGCCGCAAGGCGGCTCTTTGCGCCAATGGTATCCTCGCCGAGGGAAAAGACCGCACCCGCGACGCCGCGCAGCTCCTCGGGGAAGCCGCCCTTCGGTTCCGTCAGGTTGACCCCGATCCCGACGACGGCGTATTCCAATCCGCCGCCCTCGAGGTCGAAGGACGCCTCCGTCAGGATGCCGCAGATCTTCAGCCCGTCGATCCACACGTCGTTGACCCACTTGATGCCGGTTTTTCTGCCGCTGACTTCTTCCACCGAAGCGGATACCGCGACCGCGGCGGCCGTCGTCAGAAAAAGCGCCTCCTGCGCCTGCATCGTCGGACGCAGCAGAATGCTCATATAAAGACCCGTTCCCTCCGGAGAGGAAAACTGCCGCCCCTGCCGCCCTTTTCCGGCGGTCTGGCGCGCGGCGATGAGAACCGTCCCCTCCGGCGCGCCCTTTGCGGCGCGCTCCTTGAGCACCGTATTGGTCGAGGTGAGACTGTCGGCCGTCTCGATATGGAAATCCTCTCCCGCGGCGCCCAGCTCCCGCAGGACGCTCTGTGCGGAAAAAATCTCGCTTTCCCGCGCGAGGCAGTAGCCTCTGTTTGTCACCGCCGTGATCGGGTAGCCATCGGCCTGCAGTGCCTTGACCGCCTTCCATACAGCGTTGCGGCTCACATAGAGGGTCTTGGCCAGCTCCTCACCGGAGACGCTTTGTCCTTTGTTCTTTTCGAGAAACAGCAGTACGTCGTCACGCACGCTCATTTCTCCCACCGCCTTTCGTCCTTTATCATACGCGGCTTGCCGCGTCTTGTCAACCTATTTAATTCAAAAGGTGACAATCGTCTTTTTCTTGCTTTCGCACCCCGCCTACGTTACAATACAAAAGAAATGAGGTGCAGCACATGCAAAAGATTTTAGGCTCGGTGCGGCGCACCGTACAGCAGTATGAGATGCTGCCCGCGGGACGCCGTGTCGCCGTGGGCTTAAGCGGCGGCAAGGACTCCGTCGCGCTGCTGTGCTCCCTTGCCCGCCTGCAAAAAATCTACGACGACCGCTTTTCACTCGTCGCCGTCACGCTGGACCCGCGCTTCGGCGGCGTAGAAACGGATTATTCCGTGCTTGGCGCGCTCTGCGATTCGCTCGGCGTGCCCTGGCATTTTGAACGCACCGACATCGGTCCGATCGTATTCGATACGCGGCAGGAGAAAAATCCCTGCTCCCTGTGCGCCAAGCTGCGCCGCGGGGCGCTCTGCCGCGCGGCCGCCTCGCTCGGCTGTGACACGCTGGCGCTCGGCCACCATATGGATGATGCGCTCGAAACCTTTGTGATGAATCTGCAGAACGGCACCCTGGCGTGTTTCTCCCCCGTTACCCACCTCGACGACTGCCGGATTACGGTCATTCGTCCGCTTGCCTGCACGCCGGAGCACGAGATTGCAAAGGCCGTGCGCCGCGCCCGGCTGCCCGTCGTCAAGAGCACCTGTCCGAAAGACGGCGCTTCGCGCCGGCAGGAGGTCAAGGAGTTTCTCCTTCAGCAGGAAAAGGCCGATCCCGGTCTGAAGGAACGGATGCTGACCGCCCTGCAGAAGGCGCATCTTTCCGGATGGTGAGAGCACGCCGGCAGGCAAATTTTTCGACAGGAGCTGCACGATTATGGTAATTCGGGAGTACAGACCGGAGGACTGCGAAGAGCTGCTTCGGCTGTTTTACGACACGGTTCATACGGTCAACGCAAAGGATTACACGAAGGAACAGCTGGACGCATGGGCGGCGGACAGTCCAAATCGGGAGGAGTGGAACCGGTCCCTTCTCCGGCATTACAGCCTTGTGGCGGAAGAACACGGCCGGATCATCGGATTCGGAGATCTCAGAAAAGACGGACTTCTTCACCGCCTGTTTGTCCATCGGGACTGCCAAAGAAAAGGCGCTGCCCGCGCCGTCTGCGGCCGGCTGGAGCAGATGTTTGAGGGGGAAATCACCACCTTCGCGTCCATTACGGCAAAACCTTTTTTTGAAAAAAGAGGCTACACCGTCGTCAAAGAGCAAACGGTCATGCGAAACGGTATTCCGCTCAAAAATTTTTTGATAAAAAAGACACTCACCACAAAATTTATTTAAAAAGAAGGTGTTTTTGTGACCTGCAAAGCGGCCTCCCGCGCGCCGTCGGCGATGTTTCTGCTGTACATATCGAGACTCGTCTTGCGTTTTGCGATCTTTCTTCTCATTTTCTTTCTCTATCTGACAAGGCGCGAAGTCGTCGCATCCTTTACCGCGCCGGGTTTTTTTGAGGAGTTCGGGTTTCGTCAGGCGCTCTGGTGTCTGCTCATGGCAGGGATGCTGCTGCATCTGCTGCCGAAAAGTTTTATCTCCATGTCCGGCAGAAAAAGCCGCCCTTCCTCCTATCTTCCTCCAAACGAGCCCTACGACGCGGACGAGCTGCTGCGCTATATGCAGCTGATGAACGTCAAGGCCTGGCAGGTCATGCTGCTGTGGCTCTGCGTCAACGCCTTTTTCGCGCTGCTCTACCTTCTGGAATTCATCGGCGAGGCCGAAATGGTTCTGCTGACGTTCTTCTATTTTCTCTGCGACCTTGTCTGCATGATGCTGTTCTGCCCGTTTCAGGCCTTTATCATGAAGAACCGCTGCTGCGTCAACTGCCGCATTTTCGACTGGGGACACTTTATGATGTACACGCCGATGCTGTTCGTCAAGAGCTTTTTCGGCTGGAGCTTGTTTTTTACTGCGTGCATCGTACTCATCCGGTGGGAAATTGTCTGGGCATCGCATCCGGAGCGCTTTTGGCACGGCTCCAACGCCGCTCTGCGCTGTGAAAACTGCCGTGACCGCCTCTGCCGCATCAAGCAGCCGCTGCACGAAATGTACCGCCACGTTCTGCGGCCGGTTCTGCCCGGCTGTACGGACGCGGCCTGTGAAAAGGAGGAATCCCGCCATGGATGAGCTGCTCTGTCAAATCGAACGGTACGCCCCGCAAAACGAGCAGGAGGCCCGTGACCGCGAGGAAATGCTGCGCGCCCTGCGCTGCGAGCCGGATGTTCTCACCCGCGAAAACAAGCGTCTGCATTTTACCGCATCTGCGTGGCTGACAAACAAAACCCGTACACGCATCGTGATGGTATGGCACAACATCTTCCGTTCGTGGTCGTGGTGCGGCGGGCACGCCGACGGCTGCGCCGATCTGGCAGCGGTCGCTCTGCGTGAAGCCAAGGAGGAAACCGGCCTCGACGCCGTTTTGACCGACAAAAGAATCTTTTCGCTCGAAACGCTGACCGTAGACGGGCACGAAAAAAACGGCCTCTATGTGCCGTCGCATCTTCATCTGAACGTAACGTTTCACCTGACGGCGGATGAGGATGCGCCGCTTTTCGTCAAGCCGGATGAAAACAGCGGCGTACGCTGGTTTTCTCCCGAAGAGGCCGTCGCCGCCTGCACCGAGCCGTGGGTGGCCGAGCGCATCTATAAAAAGCTGAACGCAAGGCTGTGAAAGACCGCGCTTCGCGGCGAAATCCCGCCCTTTGCAAAATCTGCAAGATCGAGAGTACCGCTTTCCCTGCCGCAGATGCACCGCAAAGCCGTGCTTACAGTTCGCAAATTCCGCTCTCATCCGCGAAGGATTTTCCAAAACAATAAAATGGTGAAAAACTTGATTTTTTTCCCCTTTCGTCTATAATGGGAATGTGGCACGTCCGAACGGCCGGGCCAACAATATTTGCGCTGCATCCGCGTTGGGCGGAGCGGCAGCAAGGAGGAAAATTGAATATGCAAAACAAGCACATCGATCTGCGCACCCTGACTCAGCTTGCTCTTCTCGTCGCCATTGAGCTGGTCATGAAAGCGACCGGTCTTGGCAGCGTGCCCGTGGGACCGCTGTACATGAGCTTTCTGACCTTGCCCATCGCGGTGGGAGCCATGCTCCTCGGGCCCGGCGCGGGCGCCGTTCTGGGAGCGGTGTTCGGTCTCGTCAGCTTTAAAGACGCTGTGACAGGCGTTTCGGCTATGACGGGATCCTTTTTCCAGATCAGTCCGCTGCACACGCTGATTCTCTGCGTGGCGACCCGCGTGCTCATGGGCTACTGCTGCGGCCTGCTTTACAAGCTCTGCCGCAAGGCGGATTCCATCGGCAGCTGGAGCTATACCGCGGGCGCTCTGAGCGCGCCTCTGCTGAACACGCTGTTCTTCATGGGCTATATCTGCCTGTTCTTCTACCAGACGGATTACGTGCAGAATATCGTCGCGGCAAAGGGCGTTTCGAATCCCCTGAGCTTCGTGATCGCTCTGGTCGGCGTGCAGGGTCTGGTAGAGGCCGGCGTCGTCGGCGTGGTCGGCACGATCGTGGCCAAGGTCGTCGATATGGCGCTGCACCACAGCTTCGCCAGAGCCGCCTGAATCATACTGCTGATACAAAAAGAGCGGAAAACGCGCATCGCGTTTTCCGCTCTTTTCTTTTTATTAAAATAAGGAGAAACGCATCCTTCAGCGCAGCGTCAGCTCGACCGGACAATGGTCAGAGCCGGTCACGTCCGCATGAATGGCGGCACTCTCGACGCGGGGCATCAGCCGCTCGGAAACGATCCAGTAATCGATGCGCCAGCCCGCGTTTCTTTCCCGCGCGCGAAAGCGGTACGACCACCACGAGTAAGCTCCCTCCAGATCCGGATACAGCGTGCGGAACGTATCCCGGTAGCCCGCCGCGAGCAGAGCGGTGAGTTTTTCTCTCTCTTCGTCGGAAAAGCCGGGATTCTTTCGGTTGGCCTGCGGATTCTTGAGGTCGATGGGCTCGTGCGCGACATTCAAATCCCCGCCGAATGCGACGGGCTTTTTCTCGTCAAGCGAACGGATGTAGCGCAAAAAAGCGTCCTCCCACTCCATGCGATAGGGCAGCCGTGCAAGCCCGTCCTGCGAATTCGGGGTGTAGACCGTCACGACATACAGATCGTCAAATTCCAGCGTAATGACGCGGCCTTCGCGGTCGTGCGCCTCCTCCCCGATGCCGTACCGCACCGAAAGCGGCTCGATTCTCGAGAAAACCGCCGTGCCGGAATACCCCTTGCGCTCGGCGTAATTCCAATACATATGATAACCGGGAAGCTCGAGAGAGAGCTGGTCGGCCTGCAGCTTCGTCTCCTGCAGGCAGAACACATCGGCGTCGAGTTTTTCAAACGTCTCGAGAAACCCCTTGTTCATCACGGCCCGCAGACCGTTGACATTCCATGAAATCAGGCGCATTTTTTATTCCTCCCGCGGCCTCGCGGCCTTGATCTTTTTGCAAAAGCGCAGAAATCCGCTTTTCTTCCGACGGTGAAGCGGCCCTTGGGCAGACGCATGACCATGTCTCCACCCAGCCGGACACGAAAATATGTCTCGTCTTCTCCCGTGCCTGCGATCTGCGCATGGGAAAGCGTGCTTTCGGTGCTGCCGCCGCGCACGCGGACCTCGCCGAAAAACCGCGTTATGCGCGTCCATTCCGCTGTGCCGAGCATTTTTCCGCGCGGGCATACAGACGGCACCGAATCCTCTCTTTTTCATCTGCAGCGGTTTTATTGTACCATGGCGTAAAAAATCTGAAAAGCATATTTTTTGCTTTCACACTTCAAATCGACGAAAGCAAAGGCCCCGCAGCACGAATTTTCCGTCTTTTCGCACCTTGACAGTCTAAAAAAAGCGTGTTATGCTGTAACAAAGTTTTCGTGAAAGGAACGGTTTCGTTGCTTCGTTTTCAGAACGCCGGCCAGTTTTACTTTAGCTACTATTACTTTTGCCTGCAAGAGTAATGGTATTTTGTGCTGTGCGTCCGGAAATAGAAAGAGCGAATCCCCCCATCCAGACAGACAACGCCACACAGATACCGATCTGTGCGGCGTTTTTCTAATTTTTGCGCAAGAAAGGAACGAGTGAAATGATTGCAATTCTCAAACGGGGCGTCTCACAGGAGCGCACCGACATGCTCATCGACTGGCTCAAGGAGCAGGGACTCGGCGTCCATGTCTCCAACGGAATGTACCACACCGTGCTCGGTCTTGTCGGCGACACCAGCAAGATCGATATGGAGATGCTCGCCAGCCTCGACATCGTCGATTCCGTCAAGCGGGTTTCCGACCCCTTCAAAGCCGTCAACCGAAAATTTCATCCCGATGACACCGTCGTCACCGTCGGAGAAAACGGTCCGGCCATCGGCGGCGGGCATTTCTCTCTGATCGCGGGACCCTGTTCGGTCGAGTCCGAGGCACAGATCATCGGCATCGCCGAACAGGTCAAGGCCGCGGGCGCGGCGTTTCTGCGGGGCGGCGCGTTCAAGCCGCGCACCTCTCCGTATGACTTTCAGGGTCTCGGCGAAGAAGGCATCCGCCTGCTGCTGGAGGCAAAGCGCGCCACCGGCCTGCCCATCGTCACCGAGCTGATGGATCTTCGCACGTTGCCTTTGTTTGAAGAGATCGACGTCATTCAGGTCGGCGCACGCAACACGCAGAATTTCGACCTGCTGAAGGAACTGGGCAAGACGAGAAAGCCCATTCTGCTCAAACGCGGCATCGCCGGCACGATCAAAGAACTTTTGATGAGCGCCGAATACATCATGGCCAACGGCAATGACAACGTCATTCTCTGCGAGCGCGGCATCCGCACGTTCGATTCAACCTACACGCGCAATACGCTTGATCTCTCGGCTGTGCCCGTTCTCAAAGAGCTGACCCACCTGCCGGTTGTCGTCGACCCCAGCCACGGTACCGGAAGCTCGCGCTATGTGCCCTCGATGGCGCTCGCCGCGGCCGCCGCAGGCGCGGACGGCATCATGGTCGAGGTGCATAACGACCCGATCCACGCCCTGTGCGACGGCGCACAGTCCCTCACACCCGAACAGTTTGCCGAGATGGCGGTGCGCATCCGCCGTGTTCGGGGGGCGGTAGCGCAATGACGGTCGGTATCGTCGGCCTCGGGCTGATCGGCGGCTCTCTGGCCAAAGCATATGCCGAAGCGGGCGTAACGGTACTCGGCTGCGACACCGACGCCGCCACTCTTTCCTTTGCAAAGCTGGCGCAGGTCGTCTCCGGCACGCTCGACGAAACGACCGCCGAAGTCTGCGACTGTATTCTGCTGGCGGTCTGCCCCGAAGCGGCCATTCACTGGCTGGAGAAAAACGCGCCGCACATCGCCGCCAAGACCACTGTGATCGACTGCTGCGGCACCAAGCGTATCGTGTGCGAGGCGTGCTTTCCGATTGCGGAAAAATACGGCTTTACCTTTGTCGGCGGACACCCGATGGCCGGCACGCAGTACGCGGGCTTTAAGCACAGCACGGCTAAAATGTTCCGCGGCGCGCCGATGGTCATCGTGCCGCCGGTCTACGACGACATCCGCCTGCTTGAGCGTGTCAAGGAACTGCTTCATCCGCTGGGCTTCGGGCGCTTCTCCGTTACGACCGCCGAGGCGCACGACGAGATGATCGCCTTTACCTCTCAGATGGCGCATGTCGTTTCCAACGCCTATATCAAAAGCCCGACTGCCCAGAATCACGGCGGATTTTCCGCGGGCAGCTACAAAGATATGACCCGCGTCGCAAATCTCAATCCCGATATGTGGGCCGAGCTTTTTTTGGAAAACCGCGACTGCCTGCTCAATGAGATCGATGGCTTCCTCGCTTCAATGCAGGAATACCGCGCCGCTCTCGAGCAGAATGACTTCGGCTCTCTGCGCGCCCTGCTCGACGACGGCCGCCGCCGCAAGCAGGAGGTGGACGGCTGATGCAGACGCTTACTGTCTCCCTGCCCGGGCGCGAATATGACATTCTGATCGAAAGCGGCCTGATTGCCCGTGCGGGAGAGCACTGCCGCCGCATCCTTCCGAAGGCGCGCCGCTGTCTTGTCGTAACCGACGAAAACGTCGGTCCGCTCTACCTGAACAAGGTTCTAAACAGCCTTGAGGCCGCGAACCTCACCGTGCGCTTTGTCGTTCTTCCCGCGGGCGAAGGGACAAAGTGCCTTTCGATGCTGGGGCGGCTGTATGACGAATTGACCGCTCTGGGCGTCACGCGCACGGATTTTGTGCTCGCGCTGGGCGGCGGGGTCATCGGTGATCTCGCGGGCTTTGCCGCGGCGACGATTTTGCGCGGCATCGCGCTGGTGCAGATTCCGACGACGCTGCTCGCGCAGGTGGATTCGTCCGTGGGGGGCAAGGTCGCCATCGACCTGCCCGCAGGCAAAAACCTTGCCGGGGCCTTTTGGCAGCCGTCCCTCGTTTTGATCGATCCCAAATGTCTTGACACCCTGCCCGACCGGGAATTTGCCGCCGGTATGGCGGAGGTAATCAAGTACGGCTGCATCCGCGACCGGATGCTGTTCGACTTTCTTGCGGAGCATGCGGGCCGCACCGCGCTGACGGAGCATCTGCCCGTCGTCATCCGCACCTGCTGTGCAATCAAAGCCGCCGTTGTGTTGGAGGACGAGCGCGACACCGGCGTACGCCGCCTGTTAAACTACGGCCACACGCTGGGCCACGCGGTGGAGCTGGCCGGCAATTTCGAGAAATACGTCCACGGCGAAGCTGTCGCCGTCGGCATGTGCATGGCGAACCGCATCGGCGAAGCCCTTGGCATCACGCCCAAGGACGCCGGAGAAAAACTTATTTCTCTGCTGCAATCGTTTGATCTGCCGACTTTTGCCCCCTGCCCGTTTGACACGATGGCCGCAGCCGTGCGTCTTGACAAAAAGAACACGGAAAAAGAAACCTCTCTCATTCTGCTTGACAGCATCGGTTCGGCGCGCGCCGTACCCATGGCGACAGACCGCCTGCTCGAGCTGGCCGCGCCGCTCTGTGAAGGATCACCCTCTGTCTAAGCCGGTGTTCTCCGCTTTTTTCTTTTCTCATCGAACTTTCTCTGTAAAGCCCAATATGGCTATGTAATGCGGCAAGGCAGCAGGCGGCAATGAATCCGCCAAAACACTGTGAAAAATGCCGCGGCGCAGAGCCGCGCACGCCGAAGCTTGTACTGTATGGAGCATTTTTCCTGCCCGCCGCTTGCGGCGCTTCGCCCAGCTCTTGGCTTTTCCTTTTACGGCAGCGCCGGATCTACTCTTTCAAGTGATGCAAAAGGAGCATTCGCAGCTATGAACGTCACCATCACACCCGCCGCCCTTCGCGGCACGGTACGGCCTCCGGCCTCTAAATCGCAGGCACACCGCCTGCTGATCGCCGCCGCCCTTGCCGACGGCGAAAGCCGCCTTTTGGGTATGGCGCACTCGCAGGATATCGGTGCGACCGTCGGCTGCTTAACACAGCTCGGTGCGCGGTTTTATCATCGGGACGGCGCGCTGTTTGTCACGGGCATGGCCGCCGCGCCCGGCTGCCGCAAAGGCCTTTCTCCCGTTTTTGACTGCGGAGAATCCGGCTCGACGCTGCGGTTTTTGATTCCCGCCGCGCTTGTGCTGGCGGAAAACGGGCGCTTTGTCGGACGCGGACGGCTGCCCCGCCGCCCGCAAAAACCCTATGCCGACCTGTTTGCCGCGCGGGGGATCGACTGGGTGCAGGACGACGCCGGACTTTCGGTCTGCGGTTGTCTTACAAGCGGAGATTTTGCCCTGCCGGGCGATGTATCGAGCCAGTTTTTTACCGGGCTTTTGTTCGCACTGCCCCTGCTGCACGGAGACAGCACCCTTTGCAGCACCACCCCGCTTCAGTCCGCAGACTATGTGACAATGACGCTCGACGCGCTTTCCCGTGCAGGCGTTTTGCCCGTGCAGATCGGCGAAAACCGCTGGCATATTCCGGGCGGCTGCCGGTACCGTCCCTTTGAAGCCGAGGCCGAGGCCGACTGGTCACAGGCGGCGTTTTGGTACGCGGCGCGGTCTGCCGGCTGCCCCGTCGAGGTGACGGGCATGAATCCCGACAGCGCACAGGGCGACCGCACCATCCTCGAATGGCTGGAGCAAATGCGGGACGCGGGTACGGTTACGATCGATCTTTCCGCCTGCCCCGATCTGCTGCCGCCCGCCGCGGCTGCTGCTGCTCTTCGTCAAAAGGGCGCCGTAACGCGCTTTGAAAACGCGGCAAGGCTGCGCCTGAAAGAATCCGACCGGCTCTCGACCGTCGCGGCGGCGCTCTCCGCCATGGGCTGCGAGGTGCAGGAAGAACCCGCCGCGCTGACCGTCGTCGGCGCGAAAACGCTCGCGGGCGGATGCACCGTTGATTCGGCGGGCGACCACCGCATCGCCATGATGGCGGCCGTCGCGGCCTGCGGCTGCGAGCGGCCCGTTACCGTGCGCGGCGCCGAGTGCGTTGCAAAATCCTATCCTGATTTTTTGCAAATTTACGAGCGGCTGGGCGGTATTCTCGCCCGCGCAGAAGGAGAACCGTCATGCGCTATCTGATTTTCGGCGAATCCCACGGCCCGGCCATCGGCGTCACCATCGAAAACCCGCCGTGCGGGCTGCTGCTCGACGATGATTTTATCGCATCCGAGATGGCGCGGCGCGCCCCGGGGGGCAGCGTGCTTGCCACCTCCCGCAAAGAGACAGACCGGGTCGAATATCTTTCGGGCGTGCTCGACGGCCGCACGACCGGCACGCCGCTGTGCGCCGTCATCCGCAACACCGACACACATTCCTCCGACTATCGGGGCTTTTTTGACACGCCCCGCCCCTCTCATGCCGACTACACGGGGCGCATTCGCTATCAGGGCTTTGCCGACGTGCGCGGCGGCGGGCATTTTTCCGGGCGGCTGACCGCACCCCTTGTCTTTGCAGGCGCCGTCGCAAAGCTTGCCCTCGCCGGACGCGGTGTTTCCGTTCGGGCTGAGATCTCCTGTGTGGGCGGGAGAAAGAACCCCACCCCGCAGGAGCTGGAAGACGTCATTCTCGCCGCCAAGGCGGACGGCGACAGCGTCGGCGGCGCGATTTGCTGCTCCGTCACCGGGCTTCCCGCCGGACTTGGCGCGCCCGATTTCGGCAAAAACGCCGAGGGCATCTTTGCACAGCACCTGTTTGCCGTTCCCGCCGTCAAGGGAATCGCCTTCGGAGCGGGATTCGGCTTTTGCTCGATGCGCGGCAGCGAGGCAAACGACCCGTTCTGCTTAGAGGGAGAAGCCGTCGCCACCGCCACCAACCACGCGGGCGGCGTCAACGGCGGCATCACCAACGGCATGCCGCTGGTATTCGAGGCGGCGTTTCGTCCGACGCCCTCGATCGCGAAGGAACAAAGCACCGTTGATCTCGTCCATCACACCGAGACGACGCTTGCGATTTCGGGGCGGCACGACCCCTGCATTCTGCCGCGGGCCGTCGTTGTGGTGGAGGCTGCGGCCGCTTTGGCCGCATGCGAGCTGCTCGGCATCTGACGGGGAACTTTTCTTAAAAACAAAAAACGGCCGCTGAACGGCTTTTGACAAAAGAAAGGATGTCTGCTATGGAACTGAAGGATTACCGCGAAAAGATCGACGCCATCGACGCCGATTTGACCCGTTTGTTTACCGAACGCATGGAGACCGCCGCCGCCATCGCCGCATGGAAGCGCGAAAACGCCAAACCGGTTCTTGACGCCTCGCGCGAGCGGCAGAAGCTTGTCGAGGTCACCTCGCAGGTGCCCGCCGGTCTGGAGGAATACACCCATGTGCTCTACTCGCTTCTGTTCGAGCTGTCGCGCGCCTATCAGGAGCGCCAGACCAACGAGCCTACTTTGCTCTCCAACGAGATTCTTTCCGCGATCAAAAACACCGATCCGCTGTTTCCCCCCGCCGCCACGGTCGCGTGTCAGGGCGTCGAGGGCGCATATTCCCAGCTTGCGTGCGAAAGACTGTTTCGCCGCCCGAGTATTTTGTACTTCCGCTCGTTCGAGGGGGTCTTTTCCGCGATCGAGAGCGGGCTTTGCCGCTACGGCATCGTGCCGGTTGAGAACAGCACCGCGGGCTCGGTCGACGCCGTCTACGATCTGATGCTCAAGCATCACTTCTGCATCGTGCGTTCCGTGCG
Source organism: uncultured Oscillospiraceae bacterium (assembly GCA_934232845.1). GTDB lineage: Bacteria > Bacillota > Clostridia > Oscillospirales > Ruminococcaceae > Yanshouia. The sequence continues at coordinate 40,683 of CAKQGD010000001.1, read as the reverse complement.
GCTCAAGGTCGATCACAACCTGATGGCAAAGCACGGCACCCGCCTTGAGGACGTCCGCGAGATCTTCTCGCACGAGCAGGCGCTGCACCAGTGCGCGGGCTTTCTCTCAAAGCTCGGCCCCAATGTCAAAATCACCGCCTGTGAAAACACTGCCGCCGCCGCGAAAGCCGTGGCAGAGTCCGACCGCGCCGACGTGGCCGCTCTGTGCTCGCGCGGCTGTGCGGAACTGTACTCTCTTGACTGTCTCGCCGCAGGCGTGCAGGACAGAGAGAATAATTACACGCGCTTTTTGTGCATCTCGCGCAAGCTTGAAATCTACCCCGGTGCGGACCGCACCAGCCTGATGATGGTGCTGCCCCACCGCCCCGGCTCGCTCTACAAGGCGCTGGCGCGCTTTTACAGCTTGGGCATCAATCTTTTAAAGCTGGAAAGCCGTCCCCTGCCGGGCCGCGAATTCGAGTTTATGTTCTATTTTGATCTGGAGACCTCGGTCTATTCGAAGGAATTCGCCCAGATGCTCGAGGAGCTCTCCTCCATCAGCGAGGAATGCTCCTATCTCGGCAGCTACACCGAGGTGGTCTGAGATGCTGCGCTGCGGCCTGCTTGGGCGAACGCTCGGGCACAGCTATTCTCCGCAGATCCACCGCCGTCTTGGCGATTACGAATACCGCCTGTACGAAAAAGAACCGGAGGAAGTCGACGCGTTTTTAAAGTCGGGGGAATTCGACGGCCTGAATGTCACAATCCCCTATAAGAAAACCGTCATTCCCTATTGCACGGAGCTGTCCGACGCAGCCAAGACCATCGGCAGCGTCAACACGCTTGTGCTCAGAAAGGACGGCACGCTCTACGGCGACAACACTGACGCCGCGGGCTTTCTTTGGATGGTGCGCCGTCTCGGCGTCGACATCGAAAAAAAGAAATGCCTTGTCTGCGGCAGCGGCGGCGCGAGCCTGACCGCACAGGCGGTGCTGCACAAGTGCGGCGCAGGCGAAATCATCGTGCTGTCGCGCTCGGGGCCGGAGGGGTACGAAAACCTCTCCCGCCACGCGGACGCGGCCCTGCTCGTCAACACGACTCCGCTGGGGATGTATCCCAACGCGGGAAAGTCCCCCGTTGATCTTCAAGACCTGCCAAACCTCGCCGGCGTGCTCGACGTGGTCTATAATCCGGCCCGCACCCGGCTGCTGCTTGACGCCGAGGAGCGGTCGATTCCCGCCTGCGGCGGACTGTGGATGCTGGTCGAACAGGCCCGCCGCGCCGCCGAGCTGTGGACGGGCGCGCCTGTCCCTGATACAGAGGTGGAGCGCATCTTCTGCGAGCTGCGCCGGGAAACGCTCAATCTCGTTTTGGTCGGGATGCCCGGCTGCGGCAAGACGACGCTCGGCGCGCTGTCGGCAAAGCAGCTCGGCCGCACGCTTGCCGACGCGGACGAGGCGGTGGAACGCCGCACGGGAAAGCCTATTCCCGCGATCTTTGAGGCGGGCGGCGAAGAAGCCTTTCGCCGGGAGGAAACCGCCGCGCTCGCCGAGCTGGGACAACGCTCGTCTCTGGTACTCGCGACCGGCGGCGGCTGCGTCACAAGAGAGGAAAATCATTCCCTGCTGCACCAAAACGGCGTGATCATTCATATCACGCGGCCCGCTGCGCTGCTGCCCCGCGAGGGGCGCCCCCTTTCTCAAGGGACCGATCTTACCGCCATGTGGGCAAAGCGCGCGCCGCTTTATCGGCGCTTTGCCGACGCGGAGATTGAAAATACCGGCACGCCCGACGAGGCCGTGCAGAAGATTCTGGAGGCGTTTTATGAAATTTCTGGTCATCAACGGGCCTAATCTCAATCTGTTGGGCGTGCGCGAGCCGTCGATCTACGGCCGGCAGGACTACGCCGCGCTGGTGCGTCTGATCGAATCGACCGCAGCCGAAAACGGCTTTGAAGCGGAGGTATTTCAGTCAAACCACGAGGGCGCTATCGTCGACGCCATTCAAGGGGCGCTCGGACGCTTTGACGGTATCGTAATCAACCCCGCCGCCTACACCCACACAAGCGTTGCGATCCTCGACGCGCTCAAGGCCGTCGCCCTGCCCGCGGTCGAGGTGCATCTCTCCGACGTGTCGCAGCGCGAGGACTTTCGTCAGATTTCCTATGCGCGGCTCGCCTGCGTCAAAACGATTATGGGGCATGGATTTGACGGCTACGCCGAGGCGCTGCTCTTTTTAAAAGACTTCTGCCAAAAAGGAGAAACCGTATGAAACATGCCAAAGATCTCTGCACCTGCAAAGACACCGGCTGCCGCTTTCATCCGGCAAACCACGACGCGGGCTGCACGCCCTGCATCGAAAAGAATCTGAAAAAAGGTGAGATCCCAAGCTGCTTTTTCAACGCTGTGGGCGCATGCGGAGATGAGAAGAGTTTTTTCTACGAGGATTTCGCCCGCCTTGTGCTTGAAGAGAATCCTGCCGGCAAGGAAACAATCTCTTCCGAACCGGCACAGAAGCCATAAGAAATCCGGGACGCAAAAAACACACCAAAAAAGCGAGAGACTTTTTCAACGAAAAATCTCTCGCTCTCTTTTTTTGAAAATTCATCCCGCTTTAGAGGTAGGCGGGTGTCCGTAAAACAGTAAACCTCTCCCCGTGGTCATGCTCACAGGGAGGGGGTCTTTTCCTGCGCCGGTGCGGTGCAAAGCTCCACACCGCACGACATATCGAAAGGTGTATGAAAATGCGCCCTCAGCCCGCTTTGATAAGTTATAATTTGCCGAATTTCTTTTCCGCAATTGGGACAAAATTTCCCTGTGTTTCGATCAAGATAGCTTCCGCAATGAGGACATCTATAAAAGATAACATAGAATACTGCAGATGCTGTCATCACGCACACTCCAACAATCATCCAGATACGGGCTTCTGTAAAAGCACCGATAAACCCGAAAATCGCACCGAGAAAAAGCAGGCGCCAGAAAACAGCTCTTACTGCTGCGGGAGATAATTTTTTCATGGCGGCACCTCCAAATCCGGCTCTGCCTCCGGGTGTTTGTCGCGGCATATTCTTTGTATATGTTCAGCAAACGAACGGTAAAGGTACAAAGGGCGGCAGCCGATTGGCTTCCTTTTTATAAGCGGTCTTATGACCAGCGCCCATTTCAGCGTTTTTTGCTTTTTTGAGAAGGCATTTGTCTCTGCACAGGAGTTCTGCGGCGGCGCGGCCCGTTTCCAAACAGGCAGCCCACGCCGATGGCCGCAAAGCCGAGCACGGCGATTTCTTTTTCTCCCGGATAAAAAGCCAGAATTCCAAGCACATAGAGAAAGCCCGCCGCCATAATGATCGTGCCGATCGTTCTTTTCGTAAGCTTCATTTTGCATTCTCCTTCGTGCATTTTTCGCCGCCCACATAATGAATCGCGGTTCCCGACGCCAACAGCTCGCCTGTTTTCTTCGAGCGTACTTCCGTGCGGAAATGCGCGTTGCGCCGGCCCAGATGCAGTGCCTGCGCCGTCACGGACAGCGTATCGTTCGCCTTGGCCGCGCGCAGGTAAGACATCGTCATCGTAACCGTCGGCGCATAAGTGTCGCATAAAATCCGCGATAGGGCGCCGCTCGTCATATCCGCGCACATCGCGGTCAGTCCGCCGTGGAGCGAACCCCATGAATTCAGCATCCAGTCGCCGATCTCAAACTCAATCGTAATGCTTTGGCCGTCGTAGTCAAACGCCGTCACCCGCTCGTTCAGACGGCGGCAGACGTTGTCCGGCTTTAGATCCTCATAAAAGCCTTCGCTGAAAAGCACGACATTTTTCTCCGCAACTTCCCGCGGAGCCAGATTCGGCTGAAACACCGGCATGTCGACGCCGGGACGGTTTGACAAATCCATATTTTGTATCTACTCCCATTTCTCTGTTCAGGTAAAAAGATTGCCTGCAACTTTTAAAAGCAAAAGCGCCAGCACAACGGTCATCATCTTTCGGATGAGGGGCGCACCGATGCGCACGGCCATCTTCACCCCGAGGAAATTGCCCAGCATCGAACAGACCGCACAAGGGATCGCAAGCGCATACAAAACCTTACCGCCCATGACATACGCGCCGAGCGCCGCCAGGTTTGATACAAGATTCAAAACTTTCGACGTACCGGAAGCCTCGACAAGCGGAAGCCCCAGCATCAAGGTAAAGCCCAATGTGTAAAATGTGCCCGCGCCCGGCCCGAAAAAGCCGTCGTAAGCGCCGACCGCAAAGCCGATCGCCGCAAGGCGCAGATATCTCTGTCCGGGCGTAAGTACTTTTTCAACGCCCTCCGCGCCAAGGCTTTTATTTGTCAGCAAAAACACCGCCACAACGGGCAGAATCACCATCATTACAGCGCCGAGCGTCCGCTCGCTCAGGTACAGAACGAGCTTCGCGCCGCACCACGACCCGATAAAAGCCGCCAAAACGGCGACCGGCGCGTAGTCCCAGCGGATCCGTCCGCCGCGCTGATACTGCACGACGGCAATCGTCGTGCCGCAGGCCGAGCCGAATTTATTGGTAACGTAGGCAAAATGCGCGGGAAGTCCCGCCAGCAGATACGCCGGCAGCGTAATCAATCCGCCGCCGCCCGCGATCGCATCGACAAACCCGCCCAAAAAGATCAAAGGACAGCAAATTAAATAGGTGCGCAGGGTGATTTCCAAGTGAGGGGCCTCCCTTTTCAACGATTCCCAACGGGTCAACTGTACGCGATTTTGCGAATTTTGTCAACTATGCAAAAAAGAAGCCGCACCGTGTAAAAAATGCTTTTGCGCTTTTTGCTTCTCCCTTTTAAAACTATCCTCGTTTTAAATTTCAGAGGCCGCAATCGAAAGTTGCGCAATATGCGGTGGAATCAACCGACCGAATCTGCTATTATAAACAAAAAAATAAAGGGAGCCCACAAAATGAACCAAATGATCTTTCCATTTTTTCTGATCGGAATCATCTGGCTTGCGCGCATTGCATCCTTCGCCGCCGCCGTCTATCTGGCGGTGCTGCTGATTCGAGGACTGAGAAAATATTTAAAATCCGAAAAAAGCGACAGGGGCGCGGCTGTCAGAAAATCTCTCGGTGAAACCATTCGGGAATTTCGCACGCGCAGTCAAATGACGCAGGAATTTGTCGCACAGAGCCTCGGCGTAAGCCGACAGGCCGTGTCCAAATGGGAAAGCGGCGCATCAGAGCCGAGCACCTCCAACCTGCTCGCCCTTGCAAAGCTGTTCAGCGTATCTGCAGACGAGCTTTTGAAAAAGGTAAAATGATCTTCAAAAGGATGTCAGATCCGCTTTTGCGTTCCCCGCTAAGGGCAAAACTTCCCGGTTTGGCAAATCGGAAATACGCAGGCAGAATATGCCGCTCTCGCCATCGCCGTTTCCGCATCTCTTTCACATCCCGCAGGCATGTTTTGAAAGTTCATCTTTTTTCGGCGGCATCAGAGCATCATTTCGCTGAAAAGCCCGGGAAAACGGCCGCAGCCGTTTTCCCGGGCTTTTGTTTTTATGCGCCGATAAGCGCCTTTTCGGCAGATCATGCAGAGAAAACGGAATTTTTACCTCTCAGCGATCTTTGCCCACCGCTTTTACAATGCGCACGATCACCGGCGACAGCACGATGTTCAAAAACAATTCTGCAATAAAGTTGACGCCGGCCAAACCGACGAGCGCGTATGTCACAACATCCGTGCCGCCCGCCCAAAGACGCAGCGCCTCGGAAAACACGGTAAACATACCGAGCAGGAACACACCCGTGTTGAATACCGGACAGACCACGGCCGCCGCAACGGCCGCCGTCAGGGCATTTTTCTCACAAAGCGAGCGGTACACAAGGCCGGATACCCAGCCCGCGCCGGTGCCCTTGGCAAAGATGACCAGCGCCGTCATAAAAGGATTCGCCTGCCAGAGCATAAACGCACCCGCGTCCGCGCCCGTGACGGCTGCGATAAACACGACAGCCGAAAAGGCAAAGCCCAGCAGCGCACCCGCGCCCGGCCCGAACAGCGCCGCGCCCACGACAATGGGAATCAGCACCAGCGAAACCGAAACAGGCCCGAAATGAATAAAGCTGCCGAGAAGCTGAAGGATGACGACAACGGCGACGAGAATCGCCAGCGCGACCATACGCGTTGTGTCGGTTCTTTTCATTCTTTTACACTCCCTGCTGCCGCTCCGCTCTCAGAACGGAGGCAGCGCAAATTATTTATCGCAAAGGGCCCGCAAAAAACGCGCCCGGACGACCGTGTGTCAGCGGTTTTTTCGGTAGATGGCGAGCAGTCCGTCCAGCAGAAGATCGGGATCGAGCAAAACTTTCCTCCGGCAATGGGGGACGACCGCTTTGGCAAGCCCGCCGCAGGCCACGACGGTCTTGACGTCTTTTCCGAGTGCCTCAAGGTAACGGTCAATCATGCCGTCGAGCATCGACGCAGTGCCAAGAATACTGCCGGACAGCATCGCGCCCGCCGTGTCGCCGCAGATCGGGCGAATATTGGTGTTCAGCGAGACAGAGGGCAGCATCGCGGTGGTCTTGGTCAGCGCGCTCAGAGAAACCGTCACGCCGGGGGCGATTGCGCCGCCGATGTAGCGGCGGTTCTCATCAACGACCGTGATCTTGGTGGCCGTGCCCAAATCGATGATGATCGCCGGCAGAGGATATTTTTCCATGGCGCCGACGGCGGTGCACACCAGATCGCCCGCCAGCTCGCTCGGATTGTCGATGCGGATATCGAGTCCCGTTTTGATGCCGGGCCCGACCGTCATCACAGGCACATCGGCGAGCATTTTGACCGCGTCGGAGATGATCGACGTCAGCGCAGGCACCACGCACGAAATCGCCGCGCCCTCGAGCGCGGAGGGACTGACGCGGTGAATCGCAAAAATCTCGTCAAACAGCACTGCGTATTCCGTTTCGGTCTTGAGCGCGTCCGTACGCACGCGCGCGGAAAACAGCGCCTCGCCGTCCTTATACGCTCCCACGCAGATGTTGGAATTTCCGATGTCAATGGCGAGAATCATGGAGTTCTTCCCCTTTTATCCAAATTCCTTTCAACTATACCGCGTGGAGCGCACAAAGTCAACAAAAAGTTATTTTCGGCGTAAACGCGCCGTTTTTTGCCGGAAATACTGGAAACCTTTTTGAAAATATGGTATACTGATTTGTATTCATCTCAATGCCCGCACGGCGGGCGGAAACGGAGGCCCTGCACCATGGGACGTGTCATCGCGGTGACAAATCAAAAAGGCGGTGTCGGCAAAACCACCACGGCCGTCAATCTCGCCGCGGCGCTCGGCGATCGAGGCAAGCACGTTTTGCTGCTCGACGCGGATCCGCAGGGCAACTCCACCAGCGGCTACGGCATCAGCAAAAAAGGGTTGAAATCCACCGTTTACGACATGCTCATCGGCGGAGCGCAGCTTTCCGACTGCCGCATCCAGACGCCCTTTCGCGGCGTCGATCTTGTGCCCGCGGGCATCGATCTCGCCGGGGCCGAGCTGGAACTCGCCGGCATGAACGACCGCATCTACCGTCTGCGCGACGCGATTTTGCCCGTCAAAGCCGATTACGATCTGATCCTGATCGACTGCCCCCCCTCTCTGGGGCTTGTGACGCTCAACGCGCTTGCCGCCGCGGATACAATTCTGATCCCGATTCAGTGCGAATACTACGCACTTGAGGGGCTTTCTCAGCTGATGGCGACCGTACGGCAGGTCAAGCGCCTTTATAACTCCCGCATTGATCTCGAGGGCGTACTGCTCACCATGTACGACGGACGGCTCAACCTGACTCTGCAGGTCGTTGACGAAGTAAAAAAATTCTTCCCGAGAAAAGTATTCTGCACCGTAATCCCGCGCAACGTGCGTCTTTCCGAGGCGCCGGGCTTCGGCATGCCGGTGCTCTACTATGACCGCGCTTCCCGCGGTACCTCCGCCTATCTGGAACTGGCGGACGAAATTCTCCGCAAATAACACGAAAGGAGCGGTCAAAAAATGCCCAAACCCAAGCGCGGCCTCGGCAAAGGCCTCGACGTGCTCTTTCTCGACAACACGACGGAGGACGTTTCCGTTTCGTCGCTGCCCATCGGCGAGATCGAGCCGAATAACAGCCAGCCCCGCCGGGAATTCTCTCCCGAGGCGCTGTCGCAGCTTGCCGATTCCATTCGGGAACACGGTGTGTTGCAGCCGCTCGTCGTCCGTCCGCGTCCAAGCGGCCGGTATCAGATCATCGCGGGCGAGCGCCGTTGGCGCGCCGCGCGCATCGCGGGTCTGACGGAGCTGCCCGTCGTCGTGCGCGAGCTTGACGACAATCAAACGCTGGAGGTCGCCCTCGTGGAAAACCTGATCCGCGAGGATTTAAACCCCGTAGAAGAAGCTTTGGGCTACCACGCCCTGTCGGATCAATTTTCCATGACGCAGGAGCAGATCGCAAAGCGGGTGGGAAAATCCCGCCCCGCCGTTGCAAATTCTCTGCGGCTGCTTTCCCTTCCGGAGGAAATTATCGCGCTTCTGCAGAACGGTACGCTCTCTTCCGGGCACGCCCGCGCGCTTCTTCCTCTTTCAAAAGAAGATTCTTTGTCCCTCGCCCGCCGCGCCGCGGCGGAGGGGCTCTCCGTCCGCGAGACCGAACGGCTTGCCAAAAAAGCCCTCGCTGGTCCGAAGGAGGCGCCGAAGGCTCCGCCCTCACCGACGCTGTACCGCGAGATGGAGCTTGCGCTGCGGGACACGCTTTCCCGCCGCGTCAAGGTGCATCATAAAGGCGGCGGCAAGGGCGAGCTCGTCATCGAGTTTTACTCGGAGGATGAGCTGCGTTCGCTCGGAGAAAAGCTGACAAAACAATAACCTGTGACGATTCCCATTTGAAATAAGGAGAGAACAACACTATGCTCGATATGAAAGTTATCCGTCAGGACCCCGACCGCGTCAAGGCCGCGTGCAGAAGCCGCAACAAGGACATGGACGCCACGGTGGACGAGATTCTGAAGATCGACGCGGAAAACCGCGCCATCAAAACCGAGGTCGAGGCGCTCAAGGCAGAGCAGAACAAGGCCAGCAAGCAGATTCCCGTTCTCAAAAAGAACGGCGGAGACGTTTCTGCCGTTATGGCCGAGATGAAGGAAATCGCGGAAAAGGTCGGCGCGCTCGACGCCAAGGTTTCCGCGCTCGACGCCAAGCAGCGCGAGCTTGCGCTGACCATTCCGAATATTCCGCACGAGAGCGTTCCCGTAGGCAAAGACGACAGCGAAAACGTCGAGATCCGCCGTTGGGGCGAGCCGACGCAGTTTCCCTTTGAGCCCAAGGCGCATTGGGACATCGGCGCCGATCTGGGTATTCTCGATCCCGAGCGCGCCGCCAAGGTAACCGGCAAGCGCTTTCACTTCTACAAGGATCTCGGCGCCCGCCTTGAGCGCAGCGTGATCAACTACTTCCTCAATACCCACACCGAAAACGGCTATACCGAGATTCTTCCTCCCTTTATCGCGAACGCGGCCTCGATGACCGGTACGGGCCAGCTGCCCAAATTCGCCGAGGATATGTTCAAGCTTGAGGGACTCGATTACTATCTGATCCCGACGGCCGAGGTGCCCGTCACCAACTTCCACCGCGACGAGATTTTGGACGGCAAGGATCTGCCCATCCGCTACTGCGCGTACTCGGGCTGCTTCCGCGCCGAGGCGGGCTCCGCCGGGCGCGACACGCGCGGCCTGATCCGCCAGCATCAGTTCAACAAGGTCGAGCTTGTCAAGTTCGCGGACCCCGAAAAGAGCTATGAAGAGCTCGAAAGCCTTACCCACGAGGCGGAGCTCGTTCTGCAGGGCCTTGGCCTGCCCTACCGCGTAGTCGCGCTTTCGACCGGCGATCTGGGCTTCTCTTCTGCCAAGACGTATGATCTTGAGGTCTGGATGCCCTCGTACGGCCGCTATGTTGAGATTTCCTCCTGCTCGAATTTCGAGGACTTCCAGGCCCGCCGCCTGCAGGCCCGCTTCAAGCGCACGCCCAAGGACAAGGCACAGCTCGTGCACACGCTCAACGGCTCCGGCGTCGCGGTAGGCCGCACCGTTGCCGCCATCCTCGAAAACTATCAGAACGGCGACGGTTCCGTTACCGTCCCCGAGGCGCTTCGCGCCATGATGGGATGCGACCGCATCGTCAAAAAGTGAACGCCATGGGACGCGGATCTTTTGAAAACACCGTCGTGACCGCGCCCTGCGACTGCGACCCGCTGTCGGGGCTGACGCCCTCGGCGGCGCTTCGCTTTCTTCAGGACGCCGCCACCGCGGGCACGGAGACGTCCGGCCTTGGCCACGACGAACTGTACGACCGGTACGGCCTTGTGTTCGTCGTCGCGGCACATGCGGTACGGTTTTTTCGGCCGGTTTTTCCCGGCGAAACCGTCACCGTGCATACCGACCCCATGGGAACGCGCGGCGCACATTTTTTCAGGCAGACGCTCTTTACCGCGCCGGACGGAACCCTGCTGATCGAAGCACAGACGGATTGGTCGCTGATCGACGCCGCCTCGGGCCGGCCGCAGCGTGCGACCGCCTACCCGGGCGTGCTCGATGTTCCCGGAGAATGGAAACCGTTCTGTGATCCGTCCCGGCTCAATCTTCCCGCGGCGGACAGCCCCTGCGGCGAGCACCTTGTAACGCGCGCCGACACCGACGAAAACCGCCATATGAACAACACCGTCTACGCCAAGCTGATGACGGACTGCTTTTCCGACAAGCCGTCCTTTCCCATCGAAGAATTCTGCCTGCGCTATCAGCGGCAGGCCCGCGAGGGAGAGGCGATTGCGCTTTCCCGCGCCGTACTGCCCGGCGGTGTTCATGCCGCTTCGGGAACGATCGGCGGCAGCGTCTGCTTTACCGCCGCTTTTTCCCCGTTTAGGACTTGATTTTATCCCAAAACGATGATACGATTTGCAGAACGAGACAACCGGCCGCGCCTTTCTCTTTTGTTTCGGGCGCTGCGTTCGGCCGGCTTTCATATCTGTCAAAAAACAACCTGTGTAAAGGAGGACATGCCATGCTCAATACCGATCCGTCCCAAAAATTTTCCGCCGAGGGACTTACCTTTGACGACGTGCTGCTCATCCCCGCCTATTCCGACGTCATTCCGCGCGACATTGACCTGCACACCCGCCTTGCGGGAGACATTATCCTCAACGCACCGCTGATCACGGCCGCTATGGATACCGTGACCACCTCTCCCATGGCCATTGCCATTGCGCGTGAAGGCGGCATCGGTGTGATTCATAAGAATATGTCCGTCGAAGAACAGGTTTCCGAGGTGGACAAGGTCAAGCGTTCGGAGAACGGCGTCATCACCGATCCGTTCTACCTTTCTCCCGACAACCGTGTTTCAGAAGCCGACGCACTGATGGGCCGCTTTAAAATTTCGGGTGTGCCGATCTGCGACAAAAACCGCAAGCTTGTCGGTATTCTGACCAACCGTGACCTGCGTTTTCTGACCAGCTTCGACGTGCCGATCCGCGACGTCATGACCAAAGAAAACCTCATCACCGCGCCCGTGGGCACCACTCTTTCAGAGGCGCAGCGCATCCTCTGCGCACATAAGGTCGAAAAGCTACCCATCGTCGATGAAAGCGGCACGCTCTGCGGCCTGATTACGGTCAAGGACATCGAAAAGGCCGTCCGTTATCCGAATTCCGCGCGCGATCACAAGGGCCGTCTGCTCTGTGCCGCCGCTATCGGCGTTACCAACAATATGCTGGAGCGCGCCGAGGCGCTGATCGCCGCTCAGGCGGATGCTCTGGTGCTCGACTCGGCCCACGGCCACAGCAAAAACATTATCGATGCGGTACGCCGTTTTAAAGACGCTTTTCCGCACACCCCAGTCATCGCGGGCAACATCGCGACCGCCGAGGGTGCCGACGCGCTCATCGACGCGGGCGCCGACTGTGTCAAAGTCGGCATCGGACCGGGCTCGATCTGCACAACGCGCGTCGTCGCGGGCATTGGTGTGCCACAGGTCAGCGCCGTCTACAACGCCTGCTGCGCCGCCGCAAAGCGCAACATTCCCGTGATTGCCGACGGCGGCATCAAATATTCCGGCGACATCGTCAAGGCCTTGGCTGCGGGCGCGTCGGTCGTCATGCTCGGTTCGCTGCTCGCAGGCTGCACCGAGTCCCCCGGCGAAACGGAAATCTATCAGGGCCGCAGCTTCAAGGTCTACCGCGGCATGGGTTCTCTCGCCGCGATGGAAAAAGGTTCGAAGGACCGCTATTTCCAAGAAGACGCCAAAAAGCTCGTTCCCGAGGGCGTCGAGGGACGCGTCCCGTTCAAGGGGCCGTTGTCCGACACGGTATTTCAGCTTCTGGGCGGCATTCGTTCCGGCATGGGCTACACCGGCTGCAAGACCATCGCCGACCTGCACGAGCGTGCCCGCTTCGTACGTATTACCGGCGCGGGTTTGAAAGAAAGCCATCCGCACGACATCTATATCACCAAGGAAGCTCCTAACTATTCCTGCGGCATTTAAACCAAAAGAAAAAAGTCCGTCTGTTTTTTCGATTCGGAAAGAACAGACGGACTTTTTATTTTGCGGCTTTGGAGAAAAATATCGGCTATTCGGGTAACTGTTTTTTGAGATAAATCGGTACATGTCGCGCGTTGTACGCGTGACTTTGGTTTGCCAGTCCTTCATTTATTCGCGGTGTGAACGGTCAAGAGGCGCTTTTGCAATCGGAACAGGCACACCATGTCAGTTTTAGAAACTGCAGCACCCATGACGCCGTGAAGACTGTTCGGCATCTCTAAACAGGATTATTTTTAACTCACATCTTTACGGGTTTTTTGGACATCAAAAGCATCACAGCCAGCCACGGCAGTTCTGACAGAAGAACGGATTTTTCTCCCAGAAGCTTTGTCATGGGAAAACAGATTGCCGCTCCTGCAATAAAGATCGCGACAATCGCAAAATAGCGCAGACTTTTTTCCAGCGCACCTTTATCGTGGTCATCGATCGCGTGAAATAAGAGCTCCGAACCGCTGCGCAGATTTCCGGTGCACATGGTGGTCGCGTAGGCCAGCTCTCCGTCCAGCTTGCGGAACGCCTCGACCTGCATGGCGCAGACAAACGCCACGGCAGTATTCACGACAACATTCCAGCGTCCCGCGGGAAGAAAGGCCGCGGCACCCACGATGAGCATCTCCGCCCCCAGAATATACTGCCGCCAATGATATTTCGCGTGTGCGAGCCTGCGCCGCACCACCTCCGTCAAACAAACGCCCGCGCCGTAGGCAATGATAGGCGCGAGGTAGCGCGCCGCCGCGCTCCATTCACAGTGCGCCGCAGAAAGGCCGAACAGCACCATATTGCCCGTAACGGCGTTGGCAAACACGCCGCCGCGTACCAGATACGTATAGGCATCGAGAAAGCCGCCGCTGACTGCCAGCAGCGCGCCGGTTAAAAAAGAGTCGGACATCTGTCCGCTGTGCCGATGCATGAGTACAAGCCCCTTTCCGGATTGACATCCGCAGCCGCCCGCAAAGTCCCCTCTCATCAGGCGTTTTTTACCGCGCGGCAATCTCTTGGCGAATTCTTTGCAGCTATGATACCATAGTTTCTCCCTTGGCGCAAGAAGAGGCCTCTTCACCGTGCATGCGCCGCTGTCATCTTTCTCAATTAAAAGCGCGGCGATACCGTTCGGAAGTCCGCAGCCCACGAGCGGCTCCCGCCATATCCCATTTTGTAAAATGCCCTCCTGCGACAAGTCATGACCACCCGCAAAATGGGCGGCATGCACCGCCCCTATAAGGGGCTTTTACCGGCGGAGCCTTACGGCTTCCGAATTTTATTACGATTGCATCTGTGCGCGCCGCCAATTTTCTTGGCAGTGGGGTGCAATTTTTTAGGCTGCCTTGTTGTAAAAGGGAGCTTATTGAGCATCCACGAGATTGTGGGATTGGATTGTGCGTTCTTCTCAATCCCTCTGTCAAAATCAAAGATTTTGACACCCCCTTGCACAGGGAAGACTTTCTCTGCGGCGGAATTCCTCATAGGCGTCACCTTTTTGGAACCGCGGGCATAGCCCGTGGTTTTCTGTTGTACAAAAAAGAGCAGGCCGCCGTCATACCGACGGCGGCCTGCCCTGCAGCCGAAACATATGCCGCTTTAGATTCGGATACAGTATTTTTACGAAATAGGGGGCGCGTTTGCATCCACATCGCGCACCGCGGAAACATAATACTCTCCGTTTTCACCCTCCGTCAGGATATACAACATGTATTTTTCCGGTTCAGGGTCCGTGCTGTCGTTCTGTAACTCTGTGCTCCACATATTTCCGGGCGCTACATAGCCGACCGTCAGCGTGATTTCTCCGTTTCCCTTGACGATATCGGTCACGGACGGCGAATAGGCAACCTTTGAGATGGACGGCACGCGATAGGCCGCGATCTCCGGATCGTAAAGATAGGTGCCGTCATTGTCTTCAAATGTGCGATGCTCCAGCGTAACCGACGGGCCGAACAGCCTTGTTGCCGCCACACTGACATCCGTCGCGGGAATCAGCAGCAGGCCAAGTTCGTCATAGGTATAATTTCCTCGATTTGAGCCGGTCAGCGCCGACCACAGCGACGCCTCAAGAACAAAATCGGCGTCGCTCTCTGCAACGTCCTCAAACGGAATCGGGTCCATCATGACAATCGGACTGATAAAGCCCTCATAACGCGTGCGGGCCGCGGTGTTATCAAATACGTTTTTTATAAAACCGGCTGACCACATCACGACGGCCGCAAGTCCTACCAGCATCAAGGCGCAGCTGGCAACCGCCAGAGGGAGCGCCGCTTTTCTTCTCCGCTGAAAAGCGGGCTGTGCGGATCGGGAACGCTTCATAGTTTCATTTCCTCCTGTGATCAGCGGATCTGTCCGCTGCCGGTTACAATATATTTCATCGTCGTCAGCGCATGCAGTCCAATGGGACCGCGCACGTGCAGCTTCTGTCCCGCCACGCCGAGCTCGGCGCCGAGTCCGAATTCTCCTCCGTCAAGAAAGCGAGTCGAGGCATTCACAAAAACGGCAGCGGCATCCGCCATTCCCGCAAAACGCTGCGCGGCGGCGATATCGTTCGTCACAATTCCCACGGCCACTCCGCCGCAATGACTTTCCATATGCGCGCAGGCTTCCTCCAAGCTGTCCACAACACGGACCGCAAGCGTGTATCCGCGAAAGTCCTCATTCCAGTCCTCTGCCGCAGCGGGAGAGGCGCCGGGCAGGATCCGGCAGGTGTCCGGGCAGCCGAGAATTCTCACACCGTGCAGATCCAGAGCCTGTTTCATTTTCGGCAGGAATTCCGCCGCACGGTCGCGGTGCACCAGCACGCTTTCTATAGAATTGACCGCCTCCGGTGCGGAGGTCTTCGCATTGTCTACAATACGGACCGCCATCGAAAGATCTGCGGCCCGGTCGACATAAACACAGCAGCAGCCGCGTCCCGTATCGAGCACGGGAAGAGTGGTCTCTTCCGCCACGCGGCGCACAAACGCAGGCTCTCCCCGCGGAATCAGCACATCGATATATTCGTTCATTTTCAGCAGGCGGCGCGAAGTTTCCTCCGAGGAGTCCTCCACCGGGCAGACGGCATCCGGCGGAAGTCCGACTTCTCCGATCGCCTGACGCATCCACTGCACCAGCACGCGGTTTGTCCCGTAGGCGTTTTTTCCTCCGGAGAGAATGCAGGCGTTGCCGCTCTTAATGCACAGCGCCGCGGCATCCACCGTCGCGGCGGGACAGGCCTCGGACACAACGCCCACAACGCCGATCGGTACGCGCGTGCAGAAAACGGACAGACCATTCGGCCTTACCCCGCCGAATCTTGTTGCACCGATCGGGTCTGGCAGGGTTGTAATCGTCTCCAGCTCGGCCGCCATTGCCTCAATCAGAGAGCCTGTCAGCGTGAGCCTCTCGGCGACGCCCGTTCTGCAGCCGCCCCTGCGCGCGATCTCAACGTCGGTCCGATTGGCCTCGAGAATTTCCGGTCTGTGCGTGCGCAGCGCGCGCGCCATCGCAAACAGCGCGGCATTTCTTGCCGAGCTGCCGGAGCCGCGCAGCACCCTCGCAGCCTTTTTGGCATTTCTTCCCACTGTAATCAGATCATACACGGAAAAACTTCCTTTCGTCACGAGCCGTCCGCCTGCGCAGAGTACCGGACGGTAACCCATTCAATGCGCTGATCCTCCATCTCGTCGATGCGGACAGACAGTCCGTGATACTCAAAACTGTCTCCCTCTGCCGGAATCCGGCCGAGCTGCTCGAACGCCCATCCGCCCACGGAGGAATAATCGCTCTCAAAGCCGCGCTCGGAAAATCCGATGCGCTCGAGCGCATCCTCAATCGGATAATCGCCGGAGATCCGCCATGTATCTTCGGAAATACGGATGAAATCGACCTCTTCGTCCTCATCCTCGTCGTAGATCTCGCCGACAAGCTCCTCTAAAAGATCCTCCATCGTCACAATCCCCATCGTGCCGCCGTAATCATCTACGACAACCGCGATGTGCCGCCGTTCCCGCTTGAATTTTGCAAGCAGGGCCGCAATCGGCTGCGTCTTGTGTGCGAACAGCGGCTGCGTAAGCAGCTCCCGCACGCAGGGCTCCGGCGTTTTTAAAAGCGCCTCGAGATAATCGCGCGTCTGCAGCACGCCGATGATGTGGTCCATGTCCTTTTCGTACACGGGAATCCGCGAAAAGCGCTCTGCCAAAACCGTGTTTCGGATGGAATCCGCATCACTGTCCGCGTCGATGGCTACGAGATCGACACGGGGGGTCAGCACCTCCTGCACGGTGGTATCGTCAAACTGAAGCGCCGAACGCATCAGTTCAGAGCGCTGCTCATCGAGCAGCCCTTCCTCCTTGCCGGTTTCGATGATCGTACGAAGCTCTTCCTCTGTGACAAGAGGAGAATTTCCTCCGCCCGTCAGACGGGAGGCAATCCCCTGCAGCTTGACAAAAAACCATGCGGCGGGTGAAATCACACGGATCAGCATAGAGAGAACGCCCGCAACCGACAGCGCAAAGCGGTCGGCATTCTCCTTGGCAAAGCCCTTGGGCAGAATCTCGCCGAAGGTCAAAATCAAAACCGTCGTTACAACCGTCGCAATGGCCGCACCGGACGCTCCGAGCCATTGTGTCGCGGCGACGGTGGCAACGGACGACGCGGAAATGTTGACAATATTGTTGCCGATCAGAATTACCGACAGTGTTCTTTCGTAGTCCTCCGCGATGCCGAGCGCGCGGGCCGCACGGCGGTCGCCGTCCTCCGCCATGGCGCGCAGACGCACCTTGTTCACAGCGGAAAAGGCCGTCTCCGCCGCCGAAAAGAAAGCGGACAGTACAACGCACAGCAAAAACGCCGCGATCGGGCCATAGGGTGATGTTTCCAATGAAATCTTCAACTCCGTCTGTTTCTTTAAAGTAAAATCCCGGCCGTTCAAAAACGGTCTCTTGCTTTTGGGCTATTGTACCATAATTTTGCTGTGAGTGCAACAAAACCCGCATGAACACTGTGTGAACACCGCGCAAAAAAGCGCTCGTCCGGTTTCTCCGAACGAGCGCTGACTGCATCGTATGGCTCAGCCCTTTTTCTGCTGTTCCTTTGCGGCGATGGCCTCGAGCACATCGCGGCGGGAAAGGTTGATACGGCCCTTGTCGTCGATCTCGGTGACCTTGACGAGCACCTCATCGCCGACGGCGACGACATCCTCAACCTTCTCGACACGCTTGGTGTCGAGCTTGGAGATGTGCACAAGACCCTCCTTGCCGGGGGCGATTTCGACAAATGCGCCGAATG
Organism: uncultured Oscillospiraceae bacterium; assembly: GCA_934232845.1. Taxonomy (GTDB): domain Bacteria; phylum Bacillota; class Clostridia; order Oscillospirales; family Ruminococcaceae; genus Yanshouia. The sequence continues at coordinate 22,883 of CAKQGD010000001.1, read as the reverse complement.
CCATCAGGCGGGTGACCTTGCCCTTGTAGATCGCACCGACCTCGGGATCCATCGCGATGGTCTTGATGACCTGAATCGCGCGCTCCGCATCGGCCTGATTGACCGCAGAGACGAACACGCTGCCGTCGTCCTCAATGTCGATCTTGCAGTTGCACTCGGCGGTGATCTTCTGAATGACCTTGCCGCCGGAGCCGATAACCTCGCGGATCTTGTCGGGATGAATCTTGAGGGTCAGCATCTTGGGCGCATATTTCGAGAGGTTCTGGCGCGGTGCGGGAATCGCCTTGAGCATGACTTCATCGAGGATATACATGCGGGCTTCGCGCGTTTTCTTCAGCGCAGCCTCAATGATCTCGTAGGTCAGGCCGTCGATCTTGATGTCGACCTGAATGGCGGTGATGCCCTTCTTCGTGCCGCCGACCTTGAAATCCATGTCGCCGAAGAAATCTTCGACGCCCTGGATGTCGGTCATCGTCATCCAACGGTCGCCCTCGGTGACAAGGCCGCAGGAGATACCCGCAACGGGCGCCTTGATCGGCACGCCCGCGTCCATCAGAGCGAGGGTGGAGCCGCAGATCGAAGCCTGAGAGGTGGAGCCGTTGGAGCTGGTGATCTCGGAAACCACACGCAGCGCGTAGGGGAATTCCTGCACGGAGGGGATCACAGGCAGCAGCGCCTTTTCGGCAAGCGCGCCGTGACCGATCTCGCGGCGGCCGGGTCCTCTGGAGGGACGGGTCTCGCCGACGGAGTAGGAGGGGAAGTTGTACTGGTGCATATAGCGCTTTTCGGTGTCGGAATCGACGCCGTCAAGAATCTGCGCATCGGAAACGGGGCCGAGCGTCACGATGGTGAGCGCCTGCGTCTGGCCGCGGGTAAAGAGGCCCGAGCCATGGACACGGGGCAGCAGGCCGACTTCGGCGGACAGGGGACGAATCTCGTCCATCTTACGGCCGTCAACGCGCTTCTGCTCATCGAGCAGCCAGCGGCGGACGACGAACTTCTGCAGCTTGTAGATCGCCTCGTCAAGCTGATACGCGAGGTCGGGATACTCCGCCTCGAACTTCTCGTGGATATCGGCGACGATGGGCTTTAGTCTGGCTTCGCGGACGTTCTTGTCGTCGGTGTCGAGCGCCTCGCGCACGCGGTCGACGGCAAAGTCCTTGACCGCCTCGAACAGGTCGTGGTCAACCTCGACGGAGGTAAATTCAAACTTGGGAACGCCGATCTCCTTGCGGACGTCGTCGATGAACTGCGCCATCTTCGCAGCTTCCTTATGGCCGGCGATGATGCACTTGAGCATGACGTCCTCCGGCACCTGATCGGCCGCGCACTCGATCATGCAGACCTTTTCGGTGTTGCCGGCGACGGTCAGCTTCATCTCGCTTCTCTCGCGCTGCTCGGCGGTGGGCATCAGGACGGGCTCGCCGTCGACAAGGCCCACTTCAATACCGGCGATCGGGCCGTTCCACGGAATGTCGGAGATGTGCAGGCAGAACGCCGCACCGCACATACCGCAGATCTCGGGAGAGCAATCCTCGTCATAAGAGAGAACGGTCATGATGATGGTGACGTCGTTGCGCAGGTCCTTGGGGAACATCGGGCGCATCGGGCGGTCGACCATGCGCGAAGCAAGAATCGCCTTGTCGGAAGGTCTGCCCTCGCGGCGCAGGAAAGAGCCGGGGATCTTGCCGGCTGCGTAGAGCTTTTCTTCATAATCGACGGAAAGCGGGAAAAAATCGATGCCCTCGCGGGGCTTCTGAGACATGGTGACGTTGACCATGACGGTCGTCTCGCCGTAGCGTACGAGGCAGCCCGCGTTGGCGAGCATGCCGATCTTGCCGACCTCAAAGGTCATGGGGCGGCCCGCATAGTCGATGGAAAAGATTTTGTGTTCGAACAGCATGTTTTTCCTCCTTTGACTTGTCCCCGGGCAAAAGAGGCGCGGCAGTTTTTAGCAATGAATCCGGCGCGCGGCGCGCGTGCGTCCGATTCACGGCTAAAACTGTTCGGGTCTCATAAGCCCCGGGAGTTGTTTCGTTTTGCACAGAAAGGCAGACGCCAAAACGCCTGCCTTTCTGAAAGCCGAAATTACTTGCGAAGACCGAGCTTTGCGATGACCGCACGATAACGCTCAATATCCTTCTTCTGCAGATAGTTGAGCAGATTCTTGCGGCGGCCGACCATCTTGAGCAGGCCGCGGTTGGAATGATGGTCATTGCGGTTCTGCTTGAGATGCTCGTTGAGGTCGTTGATGCGGCGGGTCAGAATCGCGATCTGAACCTCGGGAGAGCCGGTGTCGCCCTCGTGGACGGCGTTGGCGGCGATAATCTCGGTTTTCTGTTCCTTGCGAAGCATAGTGGTACAACTCCTTTTTTTATTTTGGCGCGGCCACAGCAAAGGGTCAGTGAGTTTTTCCCCTTGAAAAGGGGCAGTCGCCCGATGCCGTGTTCCGGTCATGCTTAGTCAGTATATCAGAATTCTTCCCGGTTGTAAAGGGATATTTCATGTTTTCCCGCCCGAAAAGCCGCTTGCGCAGAGAAGTTTTTCACATTCTTGTTCTAAAGCGCCGCAAACGAAACCTCTTGGCATACAGCCCGGCGTTTCTGCGGCGGACATCCCGCAGGCATCACCAAGCTGAAACCGTATGCGAATTTTCTCGTCGGCAAGGTCGGGCAATCCCTCGGTGTCCTAAAAAAAGCGGACGACGTGATTCTTCTGACTGCACAGCCCCAAGCACCAAACATGCGGCCGGCAGCATGCAAAGAATCCGTTTCATAAGGTACAGCCCTTTCTTTTTCGGCTTTGCTCTAATCGTGTCAAAACAAACTCGTTTTGTTCCCGGCTTTAAAAAATGCCGTCAGCGCGAAGCCGGCGGCAAATTTTTGAAAATATTGCGCGCACGCTCGGCGTCGCACGCAATCTGCGCGGAAAGCGCCTCGACCGAGCCGAAGTTTTGCTCCGCGCGCAGATACCCGAGAAATTCGACACAGATGGTTTTTCCGTACAAGTCGCCGGAAAAATCGAGCAGATTGCTCTCCGCCCCGGGCAGGGTGTCGCCGCCGACCGTCGGTTTGACGCCGATATTGGTCACGGCGGGATACGCCGCGCCGTCCGCGAGCACGCGCGTCGCATACACGCCGTATTTCGGCACGAGAAAGCCCTCGGGAAAGCGCTGGTTCGCCGTCGGGAAGCCGATCGAATGTCCCAGCCCCCGTCCGTGGATCACGGGCGCCTCCAGCGCAAACGGCGCGCCAAGCAGACGGTTCGCCTGCAGAAGCTCCCCCGCCTCGAGCAGGGCGCGGATGCGCGTCGAACTGACCGGCTCACCGTCGTCAATCACCGCATCCACCGTTTCGACGACGGCGCCGTACGGCGCAAGCAGACGGCGCAGATCCTCCGCGCCGGCGCAGGCGCCCTTTCCGAAGCGATAATCGTATCCGCAGCAGACTGCGCGGGCATGCAGGTCTTCGGCGAGAAACCGGGCGAATTCCTCCGGCGCCATGCCGCTGATCGCGGAAAACGGCGGCTCCAGCAGCAGGTCGACGCCCATCTTGGAAAGGCGCGCGGCCTTCTGCCGGGACGACATCAGCCAGTGCGCGTTTTTCTTTCGGGCCGGAACCGTATCGTCCACGGTAAAGGAAAACACGACCGCGGCCATTTTTTCGCGCCGATGCGCCAGCGCACGGGCGACAACGGCCTGATGGCCGATATGAATACCGTCAAAAAAACCGACCGCGACCGCCGTCTCAGGCGGAAAGCAGCCGTTCATGCCGTGACAGATCTGCATGAAAAAGCCTCCCCTGTATCTCAGTCCCGTTTTTTGTCTTTTGCAGAGAAAACAACGCTCCCTGCTTTTTTAAAACCGCTTTAAACGCATGCCGGCGGCGTTTTCCTCTACAGTGCCAAGGCCTAAAAACGCACCGTCTCCCCACACGGAATAACGCCCCGGCGCGGGATGGCCGAGTTTGCCGAGAGAAAGCGCGACGCCGTTTGTCAGCATTCTGGCCTGCCACTCGCCCACATCGAGACGCGGCAGACAGGAAAATGCCGAGGATACCGGCAGCAGACGGTCCAGCAGCGTCCCCTCGTCGGTGAGGCGCTGGGCCTCTTTCATCGTGATGCAGCCGTCCAGCGTCCAGCCGCCCGCAGCCGTTCGGCACAGTGCCGTAAGCGCGGCTCCGCAGCCGAGCGCCTGTCCCAAATCATGAAAAAGCGTGCGGACATATGTACCTTTTGAACAGGTCACCGAGCAGACGGCGGTGCGCTCCGCCTCGTCGAACCCGAGCACCTCGAGCGCATGGATTGTGATGCGGCGCGGCGCGCGCTCGATTTCGCGTCCCTCGCGTGCAAGATCATAAAGCCGTTTTCCATTGACACGCACCGCCGAATACATTGGCGGCGTCTGCAGAATCTCTCCCCGAAAAGCGCAGAGCGCCGCATCGAGAGCCGCTCTTGTCACAGGCGCGCCGCTTTCGGCGAGCACCGTGCCGGTGATGTCCTGCGTGTCGGTCACCACGCCGAAGCGCACCGACGCGCGGTAGGTCTTTGTCTCATCCGGCAGCACATCGCACAGGCGTGCCGCCGTCCCCAGCAGGCAGGGCAGCACGCCTGTCGCCATCGGGTCGAGCGTACCCGCGTGGCCGATGCGGCGGATGCGCGTCATGCCCCGCAGCTTCGCGATCACGTCGAACGAGGTGAAACCCTGCGGCTTGTCGATCAGAAGAATGCCGTCCGTCATCGGGCAAGCTCCTCTTTGCAGGCCGAAACGAGCATTTTCTCCGCGTTCTCCAGCGTGTCCCAAATGCGGCAGCCGGAAGCACGCACATGTCCTCCCCCGTGAAAGCGGCGGCAGACCGCCGATACGTCGGCTTCGTCGCTGTCGGAGCGCATGGAAACGCGCACGGAGCCGTCCTCCCTTTCCTTAAGGGTAATTGCGATGCGGACGCCGTCGATACGCAGCGGCTCGGAGGCAAGCCCCTCCAGCTCGGATTCGTCCACGCCGTTCTCGGCGGTATCGGCAACACTTACGGAAATGACTGCGATCTCTCCGTTTTGATAAAAGCGTGCGTTTGCCATCGCGTTGGATTCGATCTTGACCCGGCCGCGCGAATTCGATTCAAACAGGCAGCGGCGCACGGTCTCGGCATCCGCGCCGAGCTCCAGCAGATCAGCGGCATACCGGTGCGTCTGGGCCGTCGTATTTGCAAAGCGAAAGCCGCCCGTATCCGAAGAAAGCGCCGTAAACAAGGCGGTCGCCATCTCGGGCGAAATTGATGCGCCCAGTTCTTTCAACAGCTCATAGACCGCCTCACCCGTCGCGGCATAGTCAACCAACCAGGTCAGCGCCGCGTAATCGGGATTTGTAGGATGATGATCGATGCACAGGTCGATACGGCTGCGGCGCTTGCCGATATCTCCGAGCATGTTCGGAGAGGCAACGTCGATTGCCACGGCATATTCCTCGGCAAAATCGGGGTATTTCCGGTTCAGATAAGACAGATTTTTGGGGAAAACACCCGGACACTCAAGCCGTACCTGTTTCCCCATTGAGAGCAGGGCCTGTGCGAGCGCCGCGGCGCTGCCGTAGGTGTCGCCGTCCGGATCGCGGTGGCAAAGCAGAACGAAATTATCCCGCTCTTTTAAAAACGCGGCGCACTGTGCAAGATCAATCCTCATGGCCGGATCCGTCCTCCTTCGAAAGCTGTCCCAAAATGCGCGCAATCTCGGCGGAATGCTCGATCGAGTCATCCGCGATAAAGCGAAGCTCCGGCGTATGGCGCATCTGCACGCGCTGTCCCAGCTCATGCCGCAGAAAACCCGCCGCGTTTTTCAGCGCCGAAACCGCTTTGCGTGCGGATTCGATGCCATGCAGCGAGCTGACATATACACGGCAGCTCGTCAGGTCGCTTGCAAGATCCACCTTGACGACGGAAAGCATCGCCTCCTGCACGCGGGGATCCTTCATCTCGCGCAGCAGAGCGGTCATTTCCCGCAGCACGTCCTCATTCAATCTCTGTACTCTGTAGGAAGGCATTTTCTCAGAAAACCTCCTGCCTTTTACGTTTTAGGGGGACGGGCTCGCCCGTCCCCCGCTGTTATATTCCCCATGCAAAAAACTTTTCTCTCTAAGGTGTAAAAAAGTTTTTCTCTTACTCGCGGTACTCCTGCATCTCGTAGGCTTCGAAGATATCGCCCTCTTTGATATCGGAGAACTTTGTCAGCATCATGCCGCACTCGTAACCGCTGTTGACTTCCTTGACGTCGTCCTTAAAGCGCTTGAGGCTCGCGAGCTTGTCGTCTGCGATGATGATGCCGTCACGCACCACACGGATGAGCGCAGTGCGGGAGATCTTGCCGCTGAGAACATAGCCGCCCGCAATCGTGCCGACCGAGGAGACCTTGTAAACCTGACGCACCTCTGCACGCCCCAGCTCGACCTCGCGGATCTTGGGAGCCAGCATACCCTTGAGGGCGTCGGTAACCTCGTTGATCGCGTCATAGATGACGCGGTAGAGGCGGATATCGACGTTTTCGCGCTCGGCGGTCTCCTTGGCGGATTGCTCCGGGCGCACGTTAAAGCCGACAATGATCGCGTTGGAAGCGTTGGCCAGCATGACGTCGCTCTCATTGACCGCGCCGACCGCGCCGTGAATGACGCGCACCTTGACCTCTTCGTTCGAAAGCTTTTCAAGCGACTGGCGCACGGCTTCGACGGAGCCGTCCACATCCGCCTTGACGATAATGGGAAGCTCTTTCATCTCGCCCTCGGAGATCTGACTGAAGAGGTTGTCGAGCGTAACCTTCTGATAAGCCTTGAACTGCTCTTCCTTCTGTTCAAAGCGGCGCTTGTCGACAAGCTCCTTCGCAAGGCGCTCATCCTCGACGGCGTTGAGCACATCGCCCGCGGCGGGCACCTCGGCAAGACCGGTAATCTCGACCGGAACGGACGGGCCCGCTTCTTCAATGCGCTCGCCCTTATCGTTGGTCATTGTACGCACACGGCCAAGCGCCGTGCCCGCGATCACGATATCGCCGGAATGCAGCGTGCCGTTCTGCACGAGCACCGTTGCAATCGGGCCGCGTCCCTTATCGAGCCGCGATTCGATGACCGTGCCCTTGGCCATGCGGTTGGGATTGGCGGTCAGCTCCTGGGTGTCGGCCACAAGCAGAATCATTTCCAAAAGGTTTTCGATGCCGTCGCCCTTCTTGGCGGAAACCGGACAGCAGATGACGTCGCCGCCCCAATCCTCGCAGACGAGGCCGTATTCGGTCAGCTCCTGCTTGACGCGGTGGGGATCGGCATGCGGCTTATCCATCTTGTTGATGGCCACAATGATCTGCACGCCGGCAGCCTTGGCATGATTGATCGCCTCAACGGTCTGCGGCATCACGCCGTCGTCCGCCGCGACGACGAGCACGGCGATGTCGGTCACCTGCGCGCCGCGGGCGCGCATGGAAGTAAACGCGGCGTGTCCGGGCGTGTCAAGGAAGGTGATCGGCCGCCCGTCGACTTCCACCTGATAGGCGCCGATATGCTGCGTAATGCCGCCGGCCTCGCGCGCGGTCACGTTGGTGTTGCGGATCGCGTCAAGCAGCGAGGTTTTGCCGTGGTCGACGTGGCCCATGACCACGACGATCGGGCAGCGCGGCTCGAGGTTCTCATCCTGATCCCCGCTCTCGTCAAAGAGGCGCTCTTCGATCGTGACAACCACCTCATGCTCGACCTTGGCGCCGATCTCCATCGCGACAAGTGCGGCGGTGTCGTAGTCGATCACCTGCGTGGCAGAGGCAAAAATGCCCATCGCCATCAGGCGCTTGACGATCTCGGCGGCCTGCACCTTGAGGCGCAGCGCCAACTCGCCGACCGTCAGCTCATCGGGCAGCTGCACTTCAAGCTTCTGACGGCGCTGCTTCTCGAGCTCAAGGCGGCGCATTTTTTCCAGTTCCTGCTCGCGGCGCGAACGAAACGGCTTGCCTCTCTGCTGGCGCCCGGTGAATTTCTGCTTATTGGGGCCCTGCGCCTTTTTCCCGAGGTTGGAGGGGCCCATCGTCTCGTAGCGCTCGTTGTATTTGTCCAGATTGACCTGTGCGGAGCGCATATCCACATGGCGCGTTTCGCGGCGCTCGATCTTATTGGAGGGCGCGGCCTGCTGCGCGGCGGGCGCGGACGTCTGCTGCTGTGCCGGGTGCTGCTGGGGCTGACCCTGCGCCGGGCGGCGGTCCTGCTGCGGACGGCCGTTCTTCTGCAATGCCGGCTGCTGACCCTGCGGCTTTCTGCTCTGTGCCTGCGCGGCGGGGGCCGCCTTCTGCGCGGGAGCAGAAGCGGGGGCGGGCGCGGCGGGCTTCGCCTTGGCGAAATAGTCGCCGATATCCGCGATCTGCCGCTTCGACGTGTAATGGTCGAACACGACGTTCAGCTCCTTATCGGAAAGCGCCGTCATATGCTTGCGCTGGTCATCGGGAAAATAGCGGTTTAAAAGATCGAGAATCTCCTTACTCGGAACGTTCAGATCCTTTGCCGCCTCGTGTACGCGGTATTTATCCATCATAAATCACATTACCTCCTCATTGGACCCGCCGGCCAGACGGGACACCTGCCGGGCCAAGCCCTCGTCCGTGATCGCAAGGACCACGACGCGCTTGCCCGTCGCATACCCGATCTCATCCGCCGTAAACGGCAGGGTCAGGCAGGCGACGCCCGCGCGCAGGGCTTTTTCGGCCATACGCTCTTTCGTCTTGGGGGACGCATCGGCGGAAAACGCGACAAGGGCGGCGTCACGCCCCAGACTGTTCGCGGCGGGGTCGAACCCCGGCTTGAGTTTTCCGGCCTTGCGGCAGATCGAGAGCATCCCCAGCGTCTTATTCTTCACGCCGCATCAGCTCCTCCTCCATCGCGTCGTAAACGGCGTCCGGAATGGCGCAGGACAGCGCGCGCTCAAACCGCCGCGCTTTGCGCGCCTTGCGGAAGCATTCCGCATTCGCACAGAGATACGCACCGCGCCCGGGCTTTTTTCCCGTTGTATCGAGAGAAATCTCACCCTCGGGCGAACGCACGACGCGGATGAGCTCCTTTTTCGGAAAATGCTCTCCGCAGCCCGCGCACATCCTTTCGGGCGCTTTTTTCACTGCTTTCATATTTCGGATCACCGTCCCTTCCCTCAGAAAATTATTCCGGCAGATCCTCGCCGTAGAATCCGCTCTCCGGGCGGATATCGATCTTCCATCCGGTCAGGCGGGCGGCAAGCCGGGCGTTATGGCCCTTGTTGCCGATCGCCAGCGAGAGCTGATGGTCGGGCACCGTCGCGCGGCAGGCGCGCGCGCCCTCGGGGTCAAGCTCTACACCGAGTACCGTCGCGGGGGCGAGCGCCGCCGCGACAAACTCCGCCGGATCCTCAGAGTATTTGATGACGTCGATCTTTTCACCGCCGAGTTCGTCAACAATTGTATTGACACGCGCGCCCTTCGGACCGATACACGCGCCGACGGCATCGACATTTTCATCCTTTGACCAGACGGCTACCTTGCTGCGCAGGCCCGCCTCGCGGGAAATGGATTTGATCTCGACCGTGCCGTCGTAAACCTCGGGAATGTTCATCTCGAACAGACGGCGCACCAGACCGGGGTGCACGCGGGAAATCATGATCTTGGGGCCCTTTTCCCCATTGACGACATCCGACACATATACCTTAATGCGCGCGCCGTCGGGATATTCCTCTCCGGGAACCTGCTCGGCCTTGGGCAGAATCGCCTCGCTGCGGCCGATCTCCACGGTGACGTTGCCCTTTTTGGGATCGGTGCGCAGCACGGTCGCGGTGACAATGTCGCGCTCCTTAGACTGATATTCCGCAAGGAGCTGGCCGCGCTCCGCCTCGCGGATGCCCTGCCGGATCACATGCTTGGCGCTCATCGCGGCGATGCGGCCGAACTGCTTGGTCTCGAGCGGGATCTCGACCATGTCGCCGATGCCCGCGTTGGAATCATGCCGACGCGCCTGTTCGAGAGAAAGCTCCATCGCGGGGTTTTCCACGTCCTCTACAACCTGCTTTCTCACCGCGACATAAAACCGCCCCGTGTCGGGATCGATTTCGACGATGTTGTCCTCGCCGCCGTTTGCGTCGCGCTTGATGGCGATCGAAATGGCGTTCTGAATCTTTTCAATCAGATAGGCCGCGGGAATGCCCTTTTCTTTCTCCAGCAGCTTGATTGCTTCAAAAAACTCGGTGTTCATCCTTCTGCTCCTTTGCTGTAGTCAAAATCGTCGGCCAGCCGGACATACGCGGCCTCGGACTTTAAAACGGTATATTCGGTTCCGTCTTCGGCGCGCACGGCGGCCGCGCCGTTCTCATAAGAAAGCAGCGTGCCGGAAATTTCCCGCACACCGTCCTTCGGACGGATCAGGCGAACGGTGACGGCGCGCCCGAGATTCTGCTCGAAATGACGCGGGCGCACCAGTTCTCTTTCCACCCCGGGGGAAGACACCTCGAGGCAGTACGACTGGCTGATCGGGTCGGCCTCGTCAAGAAGCGGATCGACCGCGCGGGAAAACCGCTCGCAGTCGTCGATGGTGACGCCGCCCGGCTTGTCGATAAAATAGCGCAGAAACCATCCTCCGCCTTCTTTTTCAAAGCGGACGTCCCACAATTCAAGCCCCAGCTCCTCCAGCACGGGAGCTGCAAGCTCCTCGGCCACGGCGACGGTGCTTTTCTTTTCCTTTGGCATAAAAACCCCCTGTACATAAACAAAAGAGCGGGTTTTTATTACCCACTCTCCAGTCAAATCATCTTACTGTATTTTACAATAGCATATTTTTGCCGCAGATGCAAGCCGTTTTTTAAAAAAGCTCAGACAAAGCGGCATATTTTCCGCCAAGAGCGGCGCTTTTTTGCAAAGATGCCGCTCTTGGCTTTGTGCAGAAGCCGTTTCTTTTTGTTTTCGGCGGCAAGGCGGCGCTTTTTTCAAAGCTCACCGCACGGTTACGCAGACGATCTCGGGGCGGTTTGCGATACGCGGCACAAGACTGTCGTTGCCCAAGCCCCGGCTGACGATCAGGCGGGGGCCTTCTCCGTAGACGCCCGCGTCGTATCGGGGCAAAAAGCCCTGCCCCGGCGCATACAGCCCGCCGACTCCCGGCAGGCGCACCTGTCCGCCGTGAGCATGGCCCGAAAACATCAGATCAAATGAAAAGCGGCGGTACGAGCGCTCGCCGATCCCCGCGAACAGCTCGGGGAAGTGAGACAGCACAATGCGAAGCCCCTCTTCCCGCGCAAGGGAGAGCAGCGCCGCGTCATGATCCGGATACTCAAGGCGCCCCGCCGCCGCGCGCAGATAATCGAACCGCGATACGGCAAGCCGCTCCGCAAGGCCGAGAAGATGCACCGGCATGCCGCGAAGCGTGAGATCGATCTGCTCGTTTCGCAGCACATGCGCACCCGCCCTCTCAAACCGTGCGGACAGCTCCTCCAGCCTGCCCGAGCGCTGTTCATGATTGCCGGGGATCATGACAACGGGCGCGATCGTGCCAAGCTGCCGCAGCAGCGAGGACACGGCGGACACATGGCGGCAGTCCGCGCTGACCGTGTCGCCCGGCAGTACAATCAGATCGGGAGAAAGCGCCGCAGTGCGCGAGAGCAGCCTGCCGCCGAAGGTTTTTCCGTGCAGATCGGCAAGACTTACAATCGTCAGCGGCTCCGGCAGGCCAATTCTCACCTGATACCGGCCGACGGTCAGCGCGTGATTCTCCCACGCACAGTACGCCGCCGCACCCGCAAGTGCAGCTCCTCCGGCAAGAACCGCTCCCGCGCTTTTACGGGAGGAGGGGCGTCTTTTTAAGTTCTGTTTCATATGAGTTTCTCCTTTCTGCGGTAGAGAAGAAAATCAAACCCGAGCTCCGTCTCGAGCGAGGAGGCTGCTTCCAGCCGGGCGCTGCCGCCGGCTGGCGTTTTCCAGTAATAAGGCGTCATGGCAAACAGATCCGCGATCTGCCCGCGGTCGGTCAGACAGGCTTTCGTACGCACCGGCGTGCGCGAGACAAACGCAAATCCCTCGTAATCCGTTTCTCGATGTTCGTTTTCATACGGATACTCATAGAGAATCTCCTTGAGGCCGTAAAGGTGCCGCTCTCCCGCGACGGCCAGCAGAAGAAACCCGCCCGGCCGCACCACGCGGGCAAATTCCTTTTCCGCGATGGGAGAAAAAATCGCCGTCAGCGCATCGGCAAAGCCGTCTTTTACCGGAAGCGCAAAGCAGCTCGCCACCGCAAAGGAAATCTCCCGGCTGCGCGCACACGCGGCTTTGACCGCATACTTCGAGATATCCACGCCGGCCACACGCGGCGTTTTGCCGGCCGCAGCCAACGCGCGGCGGATTCCTTCGGTATAGTAGCCCTCTCCGCAGCCCGCATCCAGAACGCACGGGGACGGCACGCCGCACAAAGCGCGGGAGAGAATCTCTCCCGCCGCGTCCCGAAACGGCGCATACCATCCCGCCTCTAAAAAGCGGCGGCGCGCCGCGACCATTTCGCGGCTGTCACCGGGTACCCTCGCGCGCATCTGATTGGCGGGCAGCAGATGCACATAGCCCTGCGCGGCCTTGTCAAAGCTGTGGCCCTTTTGACAGCGAAGCGCCGTTCCCGTGTCGGACAGCGAAGCGCCGCACACGGGACAGCAAAACAAAGACGCCGCGCTCATCTGCGCTTCGTCCGCTTCTTCGCGGGCTTTTTCCGCACGGAATCTCCAAATCCGCCGAGCCTCTCGCCAAGGACGTGATATGAGCCGTGGCTGTACGCCAACAGGCGCGCCCGCTCGAGGCAGAGCCGCCCCGCTTCATCGAGAAGCTCCTCCTCGGCGCGCACGGCGACGATATCGGCCAGAAACAAATCATGGCTGCCGAGCGGAATGCGGTCTGTGACCCGGCACTCGAGCGCGGCGGGACTGTCGCAGAGCACCGGCGGAGCGACCTCGGCGGCTGGCTCGGTCAAAAGGCGGCACGCGGCGAATTTGTCTTCGTTTCGGCCCGAGCGCACCCCGCAGTAATCCACGGCGCGCACCATCGCCGCAGTCGTCAGATTGATGACGAACTCCCCGTTTTCCAACAGAAGCGCGTGCGAAAAGCGCTCCGGCCGCACGGAAATATACGTCTTGGGCGGCTGGGTACAGACGATCCCCGTCCATGCGACGGTAAAGACGTTCGGCTTTTCCGCCGTGCCGCAGGTGACGAGCACGGCGGGCACGGGAGAGAGCTGGGCGCTGCCCTTCCAAAGAATCTTGGACATCGTCATTCTCCTTTCTTACTTTTTTATTATGCGCCATCGCGGCGCGTTTGGCAAGACGGCGGCGTGATTTTGCCCTGTGTGTGCGGAACCGTTTTTCTTCCTTTTGAATAAAGTGAAAAAGAACCCATCTTATTGTTCCCGAAAGGAGACGAATCTCTTGAATTTTTATCGCAGCAAACCCGCCGCCGTCCCAACGATGAGCGAAGGCGGAACAATTTCCCCCATTGTGCCGCAGCCGTCCTCCGGGCCGCTGCTTGCGGTTCCCTATGTTCTGCCCCAGCAGTGGGAGCAGACCTATGAGCCCGCTGCGGCGCTCAAGCGCGGCACCATCTTTCCATCTCTGGATCTGCCGTTTCTCGGGCTGGGAGGTGCGCGCTGATGGAAGGCATGAATGACCGTCTCTCGGCCGAGCGCGCGCTCGCGCAGAAGTCCTTCGCCATGCTCGATACGCACCTGTTTCTCAACACGCACCCGGACAGCGCCGAGGCGCTCGCCTATTTCTACAAGAAAAAAGCTGCTTTTGAGGATGCGAAAAAGAATTTTACAGAGCGCTTCGGCCCGGTGATGCCCGGCGGAGACAACGACGCATCGTCGTGGAACTGGGTTGACGAACCGTGGCCGTGGCAGGAGGAGAACTGAGCTATGTGGGCATATGAGAAGCGTTTACAGTACCCGATTCGAATTCACAATACCGACGCGCGCCTCGCAAAGGCCATCATCACCCAGCTCGGCGGCCCCAACGGCGAAACCGGAGCGGCGATGCGCTATCTGAACCAGCGCTATGCGATGCCCTGCTCGCGTGCCATTGCCACGCTGACGGACATCGGCACGGAAGAGCTCGGCCACATGGAGATGATCTCCGCCATCGTGTTTCAGCTTACGCGCGGCCTGACACCCGAGGAGATCGTGGCGGAAGGCTTCGACGCCTACTACGTCGACCACACAACCGGCATTTATCCGTGCAATGCCGCGGGCGTACCGTTTTCCGCGGAGACTTTCCAGTCGGTGGGAGACCCCATTGCCGACCTGACCGAGGACCTCGCCGCCGAACAGAAGGCCCGCCTGACCTACGACAACCTGCTTCGCCTGATCGACGATCCCGACGTGCGCGACCCGATCATTTTTCTGCGGGAACGCGAAATTGTACACTTTCAGCGCTTCGGCGAGGCGCTCGGCCGTGTGGTGGATTCGCTCGACCGCAAAAACGTCTACGCCTTCAATCCCGCGTTCGACCCCGGGGCAAACGAATGAGCCTTCTCTCCGCGCGCCCGGCCGTTTGCGGATAAAAACGCCCCTCCCGCTCAACGCAAAAAACGGACCCGTCCGAAAACTCGGCGGGTCCGTTTTAAAAACCGAATCGGTCAAATATCCGCGGCGGCTGCAAAGCTTCTCTTTTCATAAAAATTCGAAGAGCACGGCGGGACATGCATCACAGCTTTTCCTTCCCCAAAAAACCGATTCCCAGCATCTTGGGGCCGGCGTTGATCGCAACGCAGACGCCGATCGGCCTTTCGATCGCGGGTGCGGGACCGCCCAGCTTTTTTATCGCGGCGGCAAGCTGCTTTGCCTGATCACGGTTGGTACCCCACACCAGCGCATAGTCGCCGTTCTCCGGGGCGGCTGCCTTTTCCATATAAAGCCGCGCCATCCGCTCGATCAGCGCGCGGTCTCCTCTCGCCTTGTCAACCACTTTGTTGCTGCCGTGCAGCAGCATGATCGGCTTTAAGCCCAGCACCTCTCCCACAAAGGCCGCCACCGTGTTCAGCCGGCCGGAGCGCTTCGCGTAATCGAGAGAGCCCAGTCCCAGCAGCGTCGTCTGACGGGAATACCATTCCTCAAGATAGGCGGAAACCTCCCGCGCGGAAGCGCCGTTTTCGGCCAAACGAAATGCCCGGCGCACCGCAAGTTCCACCGGAGCGCTGTATCCGGTGGAATCGATCACCCGGACCGAGAGTTTTTCGGCAAGGGCGGGCTCCTCTTCTTTGAAAAGCCTCGCCGCCTGGCAGGCGGCGGCATAGGTGCCGGAGCCCTGCGAATTCATCGTAACGGCGATCACGTCGGTTTTTTGGGCCTCTGCGGCCTCCCGATATGCATCCATCCACTCGATCACGGTGACCTGCGAGGTCTTGGGCAGCTCACCTGTGCGCTCGACAAGATCATACACGTCCTGAGCGGTAAACTGCTCTCCGTCGTCAAACGAACCTTCCGCCGTATCGACATGGCAGCTGAGCACGCGGATTCCCGCTTTTTTTACAAACTTCGGATCAAAATCACAGGCGGAATCCGCCAGAAACTGAATCTCGGCCATCTATTCTCAATCCTTCCAGACATAGTTGCGCAGCCGTCCCTCTCCGGACAGGCCGGGATATCCCCATTGGCGCAGCACCTCGTACACGCCGACCGCAACCGTATTTGATAAATTCAGGCTGCGCGCTTCGCCCAGCATGGGGATGCGGACACAGTCGCCGGGATGCTCGCAGAGCAGCTGCTCGGGCAGGCCGGCATCCTCTCTGCCGAACACAAGGCAGCAGCCGTCGGGATATGTTCTGTCGCTGTGCGCCGCGCGTCCTTTCGTTGTAAAGAACACGAACGGTCCGGCGTTTTTCTCAAAGAATTCCGCACTCGAATCATACAGGGTGATATCGAGCAGACTCCAGTAATCCAGCCCTGCGCGCTTGAGCTTTTTATCGTCAACGGCAAACCCCATCGGGCCCACAAGATGCAGCCGCGCGCCGGTCGCGGCGCAGGTTCTCGCAATGTTGCCCGTATTCTGGGGAATCTGAGGTTCGATCAAAACAATATTCAAGGTCGGCATGGCGCGCCTCTTTTCGGCGGAAATTTTTTTCATCATAGCATGATTTGGTCTTATTCGCAAGTATCAGGTGTTACATTTTTATGAAAACGGCCGTTTCTCTCTGCATAAAGCGCACCGCACACGGGCATTCTGTTTCGCGAAAAGAACCGGGAGGTGCCGAGATGAAACGAACCATTCTGCTTTCTATTCTGCTGTGCGCGATCACGGCTGCCGCCGCATGGGCCGGCTGGGAAAGACAGCTCTCGCAGGCGGGAGGCGCCGCGGAGAACGTTCCGATCGATCCCGGCGCACAGCAAAGTGCGCAGCAGCCCCCTCAGCAGCAGGAGGAGCCTTCTTCACAGCCGCCGCGCTTTGTCTATGACGAGCCGTTCGAATCGGCCGCGTCCTCTTTCGAAGAGTCCTCTTCTCCCTCTCCTTCGCAAGGCGCCTCCTCTGCGGCGGAGATTCCCCCGCAAAGCGTCCCCGAAGAAAGCAGCGCCGGAGGGCACACGGAGGCTTCCGTCTCTGCGGTGGAACCCGAGCAGGAAGGCCGTCCCCCGACCGCACAGGAGATCGACGAGGTTTCCGCCGGGCATATCCGCGAGCTGGATGCTCTGATTTCCCGTATGACGGCGTCGCTTGACACGCTGGCGCAGCAAGCCATGACCGACTACCGCATGCTGACCGATCCCAACGACGAGGCCCAGATCGGCATCCTGATCGAGCGCTATCTGCCCAGCCTCTTCGCTCTCGAACAGGATGCGGACGCCGAAGCCGCCGTCATCCTTGAAAATCTTGAGAACGCTCTGCTTGCCATCGGCGCGGATACTTCCCTTGCCGCACAGAAGCGGCTCGACTACGAGGCGGCAAAGGCCGCACAGCTCGGATATTACAAGGAACTGGCCTCCGCTTATGTGCGCCAAAGCGCAGGCACCTAAAAGCACGATTCTAAATTCGTGCGGTAACCGGACTGCGCCGGCATGCTCTGTTTTTCGCGGAAAATCCGCGTCTTTTCCGCTTTTGCAAAGTGGAAGCTCCCTTGACATTTTTCAATGAAATCCGAGCGGCGGGAATTTTCTTTCCCGCCGCTTTTCGTATCCTGCTCAGAAATAAAAGCAAAAACCGTTTACAGAAAATTTCAGGCTTGGGGAGACGGCCGATCCATCTCGCGCAGCGCCCGCCGAAACTGCACGGAGAACAGCGACACCGTGAAAATCACCGCGAGAATGTCGGCAACCGGTTCGGCCATATAGACCGCAAGGGTCTTGTTCTCCATCCAGTGCGGCAGAAGATAGATCAGCGGAATCAGCAAAATGAATTTTCGCATAATCGCGACGATCATTGAGGATTTTGCGCTGCCGATGGCGACAAAGGTCATCTGACAAGCAGTCTGCGCCCCCATCAGAAGCATACCGCCGCAGTAGACGCGCAGCGCCGTCCTCGTAAAATCGATCAGCTGAGGATCCGGGGTAAAGACGGACGCAAACGCCTGCGGAAACAGCTCCACCACCGCCCACAGCGCCGCGGAATAGCACAGGCATACCCGCAGCAGCAGAAAAAACGTCTGCTTTACGCGCGCGGCGTTTTTGGCGCCGAAATTGTAGCTTGTGATCGGCTGGGCGCCCTGCGCGATGCCCTGCATCGGCAGCATTGCGAACTGCATCACACTGGTCAGAATCGTCATCGCGCCGACCGCCACGTCTCCTCCGTAGCGCAGCAGCGACGAGTTAAAGCAGACGGAGAGCACACTTTCCGTCGACTGCATGATAAACGGCGCAAGCCCCAGCGCGATGCAGGGAAGCAGCACCTTTGCATCCAGACGGAGATACTTCCTCTCCAGACGCAGACGGGTCTTTTTTCCGCAGAGAAACGAAACCGCCCAGATCATGCTGACGGCTTGCGACACAACTGTCGCCAGCGCCGCGCCGCGCACGCCCATGTTGAGGCCAAAGATCAGGATAGGATCAAGCACGATATTGCATATCGCACCGATCAAAACGGTTTTCATTCCGGTCTTAGCAAAGCCCTGTGCGTTGATAAAGGCGTTCATTCCCAGCGTAAGCTGCACAAATACCGTGCCGAGCGCGTAAATGCCCATATAGGCCGCGGCGTACTCGATGGTGTTCTCGCTCGCGCCGAACCACAGCAGCATCGTGCGGTGAAAAGGCAGCAGCACCGCCGTGAGAACGGCGGAAATCAAAAGCTGCAGAGTAAAGCATGCGCCGAGAATCCGCTGGGCCCGGGCCGTTTCCCCCGCGCCCATCGCGAGAGAGGCGCGCGGTGCGCCGCCCATGCTGACAAGCGCCGCGAAGGCCGATACGATCAGAATTACCGGCATACAGACGCCCACGCCCGTCAGCGCCATGTCTCCCACCTCGGCGATATGGCCGATATAAATTCGGTCAACGATATTGTACAGCATATTGACAAGCTGGGCCGTCACCGCCGGAACTGCCAGCCGCAGCATCAGCGGCCCGACCGGCTCCGTCCCAAGAAAATCTTTTTTCTCTTCCATACAATCAGCCTCTTTTCTTCAGATAAGCGCGGGCGTTATCCGCCATGCGCAGGTACAACGAAAGGTATTGTTCCCTCTCTTCGCGCGAAAAGCCCGCGAGCAGCGCCTCGGCCATTTCTCTGCGCGCCGCATTGATCTCGGGCAGCAGATCCTCACCCCTCGGCGTCAGGCCAAGGTGCGCCCAGCGGCGGTCGTCGCCGTCGCGCCGCCGCCACAGCAGTTCTTTTCTCAAAAGCGAGGATACTGCCTGTGAAACATTCGCCTTCGGCAGCATCCGCAGTTCAACGATATCCTTGGCCGTATCCAGCGAGGGGTTGTTTCCCAAAAAGCCCAGCACGTCCAGTTCCGTCTGCGTCAACCCCAGCCGTGCGCAGACCGGTTCGCAGACCGTCTGATACAGCCGGATGGTCCGGCGCATCGCCAAAAGGAATTCACTCGGCCTCATCACGGGTTCTCCTTTTCAATAGTTTATGATTAAACTATTATAGCCCTTTTTCTCTTTTTGTCAAGAAAGCCCCGCGTTTCTTCCCGCTTCTCCCGATGCAGGCATTGACCGCAGAAGCCATATCTTTCAATTTCCTTGTCCGGCCCGGCAGAAGAAAACGAAATATCTTTTTTAAAAACGCCGCGGCTCTCTTTTTGGCACATGTCTTTCCTGTCCGTGTCCGGATTGGAATGGCGGCAGGAATTACCGTTGCACACAGCCGGATTTTTGGATTTAAGAGCGGTTTATGCCGTGTCTTATTAAAATGCCATCCGGTCTGCGGCCGGTCAAAAAACGAACCGCATTTCTTGCTTTGCCTTTTTTGCACTTCCCTGTCCCGCCTCCAACCGTTCGCCTCACTCTATTTGCGTTTCAATCTTTTCGGTAAGCCGTTCGCGGCTCTGACACACGCAAAGAAGTAAAGACTCTCTCTTCGCCGTCTTGCATTTTAAAGAAAAACATGGGATAATAAGCAGAAAGTGCGTCTGCGCGCGCACGCTTGAGAAAACAGTTCTGCAGCAGGGAGGGCGACCGCTTGGCAAACCGCTATGAAAGGCTGATGGGCAACACGCTTGTGTTTGCCGTCGGCTCGTTCTCGTCCAAGCTGCTGGTACTGCTGATGATGCGGTATTACACCGGTATTCTCGCGCCGGAGCAGTACTCCGCGGCGGACCGCGTGGTCACGACGGCGAACCTGCTGATGCCGTTTGTAATGCTTTCGATCAACGAAGCGGTCATCCGCTTCGGTATGGATAAGGCCGAGCGGCGCAGCGACGTGTTTACCGTGGGCCTCAAAACCGTTCTTGCGGGCTTTCTCGTATTCTTGTTCGTGTCGCCCGTGCTTCTGTTTGTCGAGCTGCTGTCGCCCTATGTAGCGCTGATCTCCGTTTATGTTTTATTCGGAATGCTCAAGAGCGTCACGGCGCAGTTTGTGCGCTCGATCGGATTGGTCCGTCTCTTTGTCATCGACGGGTTTATTTCCACCGCGACGACGATCTTATTCAACATTCTGTTCTTGTCCGTGTTTTCTTGGGGCGTCGAGGGTTACGTTCTCGCAACCGTCGCATCCAACGCCGTTTCCGTGACGGGGCTTTTTCTGATTGCCCGGCTGTGGTGCTTTTTTAAACCGAAACGAAAGCTCAAGCGGCTGCGCGCCGAAATGCTCCGCTACTGCGTGCCGCTGATTCCCACGACGATGTTCTGGTGGATCACAAACGTTTCCGACCGCTATGTCGTCACGTGGTTCTGCGGCGAAGCCGCCAACGGCATCTACGCCGTGGCCTGCAAGCTGCCGAGCCTGCTGACCATCGTGTCGTCGATTTTTTATCAGGCATGGCAGATCTCCGCCGTCAGCGAAAAGGACGACCGCGACGCGGCGCGGTTTTATTCCAATGTATACGAGTATTACTCCACGGCGCTGTTTCTGGCCGCGTCCGGACTTCTGATGCTGCTGCGGCCGATCACATCGGTGCTGTACGCGCCCGCCTACTACGAATCGTGGCGGTATGCGCCCTTTCTTGTCATGAGCGAGGTTTTTTCCTCCCTCGTCACATTTTTGGGATCGTTTTATATGGTGAGGAAAAAGAGCGGCACGGTGCCTGTCGCGATCTTTACCGGCGCGGTCTTAAACCTTGGGCTGAATTTCATCCTGATTCCGAAATACGGCCCTCTTGCCGCGGCGTTCACCACTTTTGTCAGCTATCTGGCGGCGTTTTTCGTGCGCGCAGCCGACGTAAAGCGGTTTGTCGATCTGCGGCTGCGGTTTGTACCGACGGCGGGCAATCTGTTTTTGCTGATGACGCAGACGTGGCTGATGTTTTCCGAACACGGCTCTTCTCTGCTTGTACAGATCGGCATGTTTATTCTGTTGGTATTGGCAAATCTGCGCCCCGTGCTGCGGCTCGGCTTTGCACTGGCTGACCGCCTCGCGGCCCGGATGGGAGGAGAACGCGCCCGATGAAGCAATATCTGTTTTTGTTTTTTCTTTCCATGGTACCCGTGATCGAACTGCGCGGCGCGGTTCCTCTCGGCATGGGATGGGGATTGCCGTTTTGGAGCGTATTTGCCGTATCCGTGATCGGCAACCTGCTGCCGGTGCCTTTTTTGGTGACGTTCGCCGGGCGTGTGCTGCGGTGGGGCGCCTCGCTGCCGAAGATCGGCAGCCTCTTTCAGTGGGTGCTTGACCGCGGCGAGCGCAAGGCAGCCTCGATCACCGGCGCGCTTCTGATCGGGCTGTACCTGTTCGTGGCGATCCCTCTGCCCGGCACCGGCGCATGGACCGGCAGCCTTGTCGCGGCCGTGCTCGGCCTGCCCGTGCGGCGCTCCTTCTGGCCGATCGCCGCAGGCGTTGTGACCGCGGGTCTGATTATGGGGATCGGCTCGTGCGGCGTGCTGTCGCTTGTATTTTAAAGCAAAATCCGCCGCACGCGGAAAATCAACAGGGCAAGGAGGATTTCCCATGGACCGGGATAAGGAATTCATGGCCGAGTCCATCCGCCTGTCGAAAGAAGCGGTGCGTCACGGCAACGAACCGTTCGGCGCCCTGCTGGTTAAAAACGGTGAAATCGCCGCCGAAAACGAAAATCAAATTTACACCGGACACGATTTTACCCGTCATGCGGAACTGGGTCTGCTGCAGAAATTTACCGCAGAAACGGGAATCACGGATCTCAGCGAATACACCCTCTATTCGAGCTGCGAGCCCTGTTTTATGTGCAGCGGCGCCATGGTATGGGCCAAGCTTGGCCGCCTCGTATACGGCGCAAGCGACGCCGACCTATGCGCCGTGCTTCATGAGACGGGCGGCGAATGCAGCAAAACCGTATTTGACCGTTCTCATCATAAGCCGTCTGTAACGGCCGGCGTGCTGCGGGAGGAAAGTCTCGCAGTGCTCAGGGAATATTTCTTAAAAAACAAAAAGAATTGAGGAAGCAACCCCCGAAATGATAATTTCACAGCCGGAAAGGAAGGTGCCGTATGACGTTCTGCAAAAAGCTCCGTTTTCTGAGGAAAAACCACCGTCCCCGCCTGACCCAGCAGCAGCTTGCCGCTGAGCTTGGACTGACGCAGCGCAAAATCTCCCGCATGGAAACGGGCGAAGCCGAGCCGAGTCTTGACGATCTGCGGCAGCTCTGCCGGTATTACGGCGTCTCCGCAGACTGGCTGCTCGACCTTGAAGAGAATCGCGCAGAAAAAAAGGAGTCCCCCGTTTGAAGTGGGCGGCGGCGTTTTTCTGCGGCACAAGCGCTCTTTCCCTTGCCGCGGGACGTGCGGCGATGTGCAGAGCGCTTGCAAGACGTCCCGCGAGAGAGGACTTTCTGCTCTCAAAACAGCCATACCTCGCATGGATTGACGAATACCGCGCAAAAATCGAGGCGGGCGTTCATTGGATTGAGAGCGCCCCGCGGGAACGCTGGCGGATACAAAGCCATGACGGGCTTTCTCTCACGGCGGATTTTTATCCCGTGCCGAATGCGCGCGGGACGGTACTGGCGTTTCACGGATATGCCTCTGACGCAAGAAAGGATTTCTGCTGTGCCGCACAGTGGTACGCAAAACAGGGCTTTTCGGTGCTGCTGGTGCAGCAGCGCGCGCACGGAGAGAGCGGGGGTGCTTACACGACTCTCGGCGCGCTGGAGAGAATGGACTGCCGGCGCTGGGCACAGAAGGCCGACCACCGTTTGGGAGGAAAGCTTCCCCTTGTGCTGGCCGGCGTATCGATGGGCGCCACGGCGGTCTTGACGGCGTTAAATCTGCCTCTGCCCGAAAGCGTATGCGCAGTCGTCGCAGACTGCGGCTTTTTGAGCCCGCGGCGCATCCT